>NZ_BONE01000025.1 GCF_016862555.1 Asanoa siamensis
AGCTGGCCCAGGCCCTCCCGCGGCTCCTCTACGTGCGCGAGCCGGTCGCGCGCGACCCGCGCCTGTCGGCCATGCTCGACCGGGTCCGGCAGGACCGCACGGTGTCGTACCGGGGCTTCCGGACCGTCGCGGAGCTGCACGACCACGTGCTGCACGACCTCGCCGTGCTGCTCTCGGAGCGTTTCGGGCAGGTCGAGCCGACCGTGCCGCCGACCGCGGCGGCCGGCCGGCTGCCCGCGTACCGGACCGCGCTCATCGGCCGCGAGGCGGAGCTGGCGGAGCTCACGGGCCTGCTCGTCGAGGCGGACGTCCGGCTGGTCACGCTGACCGGCACCGGCGGCATCGGCAAGACCCGGCTCGCCGTGGCGGTCGCCGAGCAGCTGGCGGACCGGTTCCCCGACGGCGCGCGCTTCGTCGACCTGTCCATGGTCACGTCCGCCGGCCTGCTCGGCGAGGCCCTGGCCCGCGGGCTCGGGCTGCGCACCGGCAGCGACGTGGGGTCCTGGCTGCGCGGCCGGCGGCTGCTCCTCGTCGTCGACAACTTCGAGCAGCTCATCGAGGCCGCACCGGAGATCGGCGAGCTCGTCCGGGCCGCGCGCGGGGTGACCGCGCTGGTCACCAGTCGGGCGCCGCTGCGCCTCACCGCCGAACGGGTCTACGCGGTGCCGCCGCTGTCCGGGCCGCCCGACTCCACCGACCCGGAGACCGTCGTCGCGGGCTCGGCGGCCGTCCGGCTGTTCGTCGCGGCGGCCCGCACCGCGGTCCCCGACTTCGCGCTGACCCCGGCGAACGTCGGTGCCGTCGCCGCGATCGCCCGCGGACTCGGCGGGCTGCCACTGGCGATCATGCTGGCGGCGGGGAAGGTGCGGATGCTCAGCCCGCAGGCGATCGTGGACCACCTGAGCGACCAGCTCGCCCTGCTCACCGGCGGTGCCCGCGACCTGCCCGCCCGGCAGCGCACCCTGCGCGACACCATCGCGTGGAGCTACGACCTGCTCCAACCGGCCGAGCAGGCGCTGCTCGAGCGGCTGGGCGTCTTCGCCGGCGGCTGTGACCTCGAGGCGATCGCGGCGGTCGCGGGCGGCGACCCGCTGCCGCGGCTCGAAGCGCTGGTCGAGTCGGCGCTGGTCGGGCAGCACACGACCGGGACCGGCACGCCCCGGTTCACGATGCTGGAGAGCATCCGGTCGTTCGCGCTGGAGCGCCTGCGGACCGGCGACGGCTGGCACGCGGCGCACCGGGACCACGCGCGGCACTACCTGGGGCTGGCGCGGGCGGCCCAGCCGCACCTCGAGGGCCCGGCCGGGCCGGACTGGCTGAGCCGGCTGGAGCTGGAGCACGACAACGCGAACGTCGCGCTGGACTGGATCCTCGCGCACGACGACCCGGCGGTGGCCCTGGACCTGCTGCGGGTCAGCTGGCTGTTCTGGTGGCGGCGCGGACACATCGACGAGGTCAACCGGCACCTGGCCGACATCATGCACCACGGTGCCGGCAGGCTGCCGGACCAGTCGACCGGGCTGGCGCTCGTGCTCGCGGGCGGTGGTGCGTTCGCCGCGGGGCGGGTCGACCAGGCCCTGCCGATGCTGGAGCGGGCGCTGCCGCTGCTGCGCGCGGCCGGCGACGACGGCGGCCTGGCGCTCGCGACTGCCACCCTCGGCCCGTTCGCGGTCGCCGACGATCCGGAGCTCGCCGCGCGCTACCGGGCTGAGGCGCTGGCCAGCGCCGCCCGGTTGGGCGACAGCTGGCAGGTCAGCTACGTGCACAGCCGGCTCGCGCTGCTCACCGTCGGCGACGGCCGTCCGGAGGACGCGCGGGACCACCTGCGGGTGGCGCTCGGCTCGTCGGCCGGCGGCCAGGAGCCGTTCGCCGCGCTGCTGGCCAACTACACGGCGGCGATCTGCTGCCTGGCCTTCGACGATCCCGACCGGGCCCGCGGGCACCTGGTCGACGGCATCGGGCTCGCGGCCGAGGGCCGGGACGAGGCGGTCGTCAGCACGTTCCTGGCGGCGTTCGCCGAGCTCGCCGGCCGCGCCGGTGACCCGGTGAAGGCCGTCCGCCTGACGGCCGCGGCCACCGCGCTGCGGATCCCGTCGACCGAGCTGTGGATGCGCGCCTGCGTGGCACCGTGGCCGGCGCTGGAGCTGGACCGGTCGCTGGCGGAGGCCCGGCTGGGCGCCGACGCGTACGCGGCCGCGTGGGCGCAGGGCGAGGCGCTCGGCCTCGACCGGGCCGTGGCGGAGGTCAGCGCAGGGACCTGACGACCGCGCCGGCCGCGCGCCAGCCGCTGGCCAGCGCGCCCTGGATCGACGGGCTGTCCCGGTGGTCGCCCGCGACGAACAGGCCCTCGCCGAGCGCGACCGGCTTGCGCAGCCGGCCCTGCGGCGGCGGCGCGGCGGGCAGGGCGGCCGGGATCGGCACGGTGGTCAGGTGGGTCCAGCCGGCGGCCGACACGCCGTAGAGACGGGCGAGCTCGGCCCGGACCACCGGCTCCGGCGGCGCGTCGGGGCCGACCACCGACGTGGAGATCAGCGCCTGCCCGGGCGGCGCGTAGGACGGCGCGGCCGCCGACACCACGACGGTGTTGGCGACGAGCTCCCGCCGGTCACCGTCGAGCACCAGGGTCGGTTCGGCCAGCGGCGGCTCCGGGCTGGCGTGGTAGTAGGTCGTCAGCGCGTGCATCCGGGGCATCGGCACGGCCGGCAGCAGGTCGGTCGCGGCGGCGACCAGCACCGCGCGGGCGCGCACGACGGCGCCGTCCACGAGGGACACCGTGCCGGGCGCGACCGCGCCGACCGGCGCCGACAGGTGCAGCCGGTCGGCCGGCAGCGGCGCGGCGACCGCGGCGGGCAGCGCGGCCATCCCGGCCGCCGGCACGGCGATCCGGCCGCGCGCGAACGAGCGCACGATCATCGCCAGCACGTGGCTGGACGTCTCCAGCGACCGGTCCGCGAGCACCCCGGACAGGAACGGCCGGGCCAGCTCCTCGACGAACGCGTGGGAGAGGCCGGCCTGGCTCAGCGCCGCGGCCGTGGTGGTCTCCGGGGCGGCCAGCAGGCGGGCCGGCGGCAGCGTGGCGTCGCGGGCCACCAGCGCCGCGAACCGGACGAGGTCGAGCCGGGAGCCGAGCCGGCTGGCCGCGCCGAGGGACGCGCCGAGCACCCCCGGGCGCAGCGAGGCCGCCAGCCGGACCAGGTCGGGCCCGCGCCGGACCAGCACGCCCGGCGTGAACGGGCAGAGGTCGAGCGCGGCCAGGTCGACCAGCGCGGCCAGCCGCGGGTAGGCGGTGTTGAGCACCTGGAAGCCCCGGTCGAGCCGGTAGCCGTCGACCTGGTCGGTGGCGACCCGGCCGCCGAGCCGGTCGGCCGACTCGACCAGCACCCAGTCGAGCCCGGCGCGGTGCAGCCGGCGGGCGGCGGCCAAACCCGCCAGGCCACCACCGACGATGACCACGTCGGCGGAGCCGGGCAGGTCAGCAGGCATCGGTCTCCCTGGATCGACGCAGTCAATCGACGCAACGGAATCCTACCGCTTCCGTCCGCCGTGGACCGTCGTACCCGAAGATGGGGTGATGCGGATTTCCGGAGCGGTCGCCCTGGTGACCGGCGCTTCGTCGGGCATCGGCCGAGCCACCGCGCTCGCCCTGGCCGAGGCGGGCGCGAACGTCGTCGTGCACGGCCGCGACCGGCCGGCGCTGGAGGCGCTCGCCGCCCGGCTCGACGGCCACGCCCTGGTCGCCGAGCTGGGCACGGCCGGCGAGGCGGAGAAGCTCGGCCGGGCGGCACTGGACCGCGCGGGGCGGGTCGACATCCTCGTCGCGAGCGCGGGCGGCGGCTGGGCCGGACCTTTCGAGGAGATGCCCGACGGCGACCGCGACCGGCTGCTGGCGGTCAACCTCGCGGCGCCGATCGCGCTGACCGGTGTGCTGCTGCCGGGCATGCGCGAGCGGGGCCGGGGCTACCTCGCCTATGTGACCTCGATCGCCGGCCGCACCGGGGTCGCCGGCGAGGCGGTGTACGCGGCGACCAAGGCGGGGCTGGACGGTTTCGCCGAGAGCCTGCGGCTGGAGTTGCGCGGGACGGGCGTCGACGTGGGTGTTCTGGTGCCCGGTGTCGTCGATACCCAGTTCTTCGCGCGCCGCGGCCGCCCGTACGCCCGGGTGCGGCCCGCCCCACTCGATCCCGGGCCGGTCGGCCGCGACCTGGTCAGGCTGATCGCGACGGGTGGCGCGGAACTCTATCGGCCCGGGTGGCTCCGGTTGCCGGTCGCGGTCCGGAGTACCCTTCCCGGCGCCTACCGCGCCCTGGCCAGCCGGTTCGGCGGCAGTTGAGGGGCTGCCCGTCGATCTGTGCGAAGCTCGATGGATGGCCCGGTACGCCAGAGCGACGGTGGCATAGGACGTAGGGATCGGGTGTGGCCTTAGCGGTAGCTTTCGCGGTGTTCGCGGCGTTCCTCTTCGGCACCTCGGCCGCTCTCCAGCAACACGCGGCCCGCGAGACCGACTACGCCCCGGCCCACCCGGGCGAGGCCGGCACACCCAAGCACGTGGTGGTCGTCGTCTCGCTGATCCGGCTCATCCGGCGCCTGTTCCGCCGGCCCCTGTGGCTGATCGGCTGGTGCGCCAACCTCTTCGGGTTCGGCGTGCAGGCGGCCGCGCTGCACTTCGGCTCCGTCGCGCTCGTCCAGCCGCTGTTGGTGACCCAACTCCTGTTCGCGCTGCCGATCTCGCTGTCGCTGCGGCACCAGCGGCCCAACTGGCGCGACCTGGCCTCGGCCGGGGTGATCTGCGGCGGCCTCGCGCTGTTCCTCTCCGTGCGGGGTGTGGCGCCCCGGGCGGACGTGGCCAACCGGGGCTGGGCGATCCTCGCCGGGCTGGTCGTGGCGGTCGCGGTCGTCGTGATCGTCGGGCTGGCCACCGGTCGCCGGCCGGGCCTGCACTCCACGCTCGTCGCGATCGCGGCCGGCCTCTGCTTCGCCTACAGCGCGGTGGCGCTGAGCCTGACCGTGGACGACCTCGTGCACCGCGGCATCGCCGCGACCGCCACGGACTGGCCCGGGTACGCCCTGGCGGTCTCGACCCTGACCGGTCTGCTGCTGGAGCAGGGAGCGTTCGCGGCCGGTTCGCTCCCTCCGGCCGTGTCCGCGATGAACATCACCAATCCGGTCGCGAGCTACCTGATCGGCATCTTCGCGTTCAACGTCACACTTCCGCAAAGTGCGACGCAGCTCACAGCGTTGGCGATCGCGGCCGTGCTGATATCGGCGGGAGCGATCGGTCTCGCGCATTCGCCCAGCGTGCGGGCCGAACAGGACGAGGAAGCACGGGTGCGGACGGGCCGGTCCCACGGCCCTCCGCGCCCCCAGACGAGCCACTGAGCCACGGGCCGAGCTGCGCGTTTCGGCCCGGAAACGGGGGCGGCGACGCAATCTGGAACTGTGCACCTGAACAAGGGGCCTGAGCCGACCGCGTGGGGGAGCCCGGACGGCGAAGCTGACGTGCGCGTCCAGCGGCCCCGGCCCCGGCTGCTGCGGGAGCTGGTGCTCGTCGCCGCGGTGGTGGTGCTCTACGTGGCCATCTCCCGCGGCGGCGGCATGTCGCGCGACAGCATCGCCCTCGCGCACGGCCGCGACCTGCTGGGCCTCGAACGGTTCCTGCACATCGACGTCGAGCCGGCGCTGAACGCCTGGCTGGCGCCGCGCGGGACCCTCTCGGTGCTGGCCAACTACGAGTACGCGTTCGGCTATGTCACGACCTCGTTCGGCCTGCTGATCATCCTCTATCTCACCCGGTCGACGTGGTACCGCTGGGCGCGCAGCTCGTTCCTGCTGATCAACCTGATCGGCATCTCCATCTTCGCGATCTATCCGGCGACGCCGCCGCGGCTGCTGCCGGGCGAGGGCTTCGTCGACACCGTCACCGCCGGCAAGACCTTCGGCTCCTGGGGCTCGCCGCTGACCGCCGACGCCAACCACCTCGCGGCGATGCCGTCGCTGCACGTCGGGTGGGCGTTGTGGTTCTCCATCGTGGTCAGCTCGATCTTCGCCGGGAAATGGTGGGTGAAGGCGATCTGCGGCCTGTACGTCTGCCTCACCACGACGGTCATCATGGCGACCGCCAACCACTACATCCTCGACGCCGTCGGCGGCGCCCTGGTCACCCTGGTCTCGGTCGGCCTGATGGCGGTGGTGACGGACAAGCCCGACGCGAAACGGCCACGCCTGGCCCCGGCCGACGCGTTCGTCCTGCTCGGCGAGACCCTCACCGGCGCCGCGCAGCACGCCGGCGGCGTCGTCGTGCTGCGCGACCGGCGCCCGGCCGCCGAGGTCCGGGCGGACGTGGCGGCCCGGCTCCGGGCCGGGCTGGACCGCATGCCCCGGTTCCGGCACCGGGTGGCCGCGGGCTCGTTCTGGCGGCGGCCACGCTGGGAGCCAACCGGCGACCTCGACTGGGACTGGCACCTGCCGGTGCACGACGTGGCCCGGGGCAACGGCACCCCCGGCGGCCCGGCGGCGCTGGCGGCGTTCGTGGCCGCCGTGCAGGGCACGCCGCTCCCCCGCGACCGGCCGTTGTGGCGCTGCTGGACGGTGTCGGGAGTCGCACCGGGCGAGGTGGTCGTCGTGTTCGTCGCGCACCGCACGGTCGCCGACGGCCTGGAAACGATCTTCGAGCTGTGCGAGCCCCGTCCCCGGGCGACCGGCACCGACCTGGGCCCGCTCGGCGCGGTCAAGCGGGCCGGCGCGGTGCTCACCGGGATCGGCCAACTCGCCCGGGAGGGTCAGGTCGGGCGCCGGCTGCCCGTGGGCGCGCCCGGCGACCGCGACTTCGCGCTGGGCCAGGTGCCCACCGCGCTGGTCGAGGAGGCGGCCCGGGCCTACGGCGTCGCCCCGGCCGACCTGCTCCGCTCGGCCTGCGCCGGCGCGCTCCGGCGGATGCTGCCGGCCGGCGGCGATCTCCAGGTCGGCGTGCGGGTGACGATGCCGGCGCCCACCGGCCAGGGCATTGCCACGACGACCGTGCCGATCGCCCTGCCGCTCGCGCCGCTCGACGAGGTCGACCGGCTGCGGGAGACCGTGCGCCGTGGCGAGCGGCTGCGCTCGGGCACCCGCGCGCGGGCCGTCCGGTTCCTGGTCGGCACCGCCGCGGGCGGTGTGCCGCCGCCCGTGCAGCGGCGGTTTGCCCAGGTCGTACACGGGAAGCTCATCGAAGGCGTCGTTGCCGACCGGCCTGGCCCGAGTGGCGATTTCCGGCTGGCGGGCAGCACCGTGCGCTGGGTGTATCCGGTCGTCCCGCCGGCACCGGGCACACCGCTGGCGATCGGCGTCCTCGGCTGGGACCGGTGCCTGGACATCGGGGTCAGCGTCGACCCCGCGCTCGGCGTCGACGCGCATCGGCTCGCCGCCGCGCTGGTGGCGGTCATCGACGAGCTGTCCCGGCGGTCGGGCGCACCCGACTCCGGACCACGCGGCAGATCAAGCGAGGAATTTGGACCATTCTGGCCTGTTTTCCGCGAAGAAGGCATACCTGTCCGTAAAGATATGGGCTAACCGGCGCACCAGACCCACGGGCCGGCGACACGAGTCGATCGACGGCAATCGCCGCGGGTGGCCTGGGCACCGCGGACGAAGGGGGCAGCACCAAAAGATGGGCTCGATACAGGGGGATCAATCGAGCGAGGTGACGTCCGTCATGATCGCCGAAAGGCGACCCGGCGGCGGCGGAATCGACTCGATCCGGGGGAGCATGGCGGACATGACCTCCCTCCCTGACCCGGCCGGCGCCGGCGACGCGTACCTGCGCGCCAAGGAGCAAGCCGAGAACTTCCCGGTGGCACTGCGGATCCTGCCGCGCCGTCACCGGGCGCACCTGCTCGCCGTGTACGACGTGGCCCGGGTCATCGACGACCTCGGCGACACCGGCCACGGGGACCGCCGCCCGGCCCTGCGCGCGTTCGACGAGGACATCGACGTGCTGTTCGGCGGCGGGACGCCACGCCACCCGGTGCTCCAGCGGCTGAGCCCCACCGTGGCCGACCGCGGCCTGACCGCCAAGCCGTTCCACGACCTGGTCGCGGCCAACCTGCTGGACCAGGAGAAGGCCGCCTACGGCACGTTCGACGACCTGGTCGCCTACTGCCGGCTGTCGGCCGACCCGGTCGGCCGGATCGTGCTCGCCGTCTTCGGCGCCACCGGTACGCGGCTCGAACAGCTCTCCGACCGCATCTGCACCGCGCTGCAGATCGTCGAGCACTGCCAGGACGTCGCGGAGGACCGCCGCAACGGCCGGATCTACCTGCCGCTCGAGGACCTCGACCGGTTCGGCGTGCGCCCCTCCGACCTGGACGCCCACCGGGCCACCCCGGCGGTGCGCCGGCTCGTCGAGTTCGAGGCCCAGCGCGCCGGGACCCTGCTCGACGAGGGCCTCCCGCTGCTGCCCGCGCTGCGCGGCTGGGGCCGGCTCGCGGTCACCGGCTACGTCGCCGGCGGCCGGGCCACCCTCTACGCGCTGCGCCGCGCCGGCTGGGACGTCCTCGCGGCGACACCGAGACCGAAGAAACGCGACGTCCTCGCGCAGGCCGTCGCCGCGTCGCTGGGCTCGGGGGTGATGTCCCGATGAGCACCCTCGCCACCGCGTACGAGACCTGCGAGACGATCACCCGCACGGAGGCCCGCAACTTCTACTACGGCATCCGGCTGCTGCCGCCGGCCAAGCGGACCAGCCTGTGCGCCGTCTACGCCCTGGCCCGCCGGATCGACGACATCGGCGACGGTGACCTGGCGCCGGCCGCCAAGACGACGGCGCTGGCCGGGCTCAAGGCCGACCTGTCCGACATCGACCGCAGCACCGACCCCGTGCTGCTGGCCGTCGCGGACACCGCCCGGCGTTACCCGTTGCCGGTCGGCGCGTTCGGCGAGCTCGTCGACGGCGTGCAGATGGACCTCGACGGCACCCGCTACGACACCTTCGACCAGCTCGTCGGCTACTGCCGGTGCGTGGCCGGCTCGGTGGGCCGGCTCTGCCTCGGCGTGTTCGGCTCCCGGGCGGACCCGCGGGCGAGCGAGTACGCGGACGCCCTCGGCATCGCCCTGCAGCAGGTCAACATCCTGCGCGACATCCGCGAGGACCTGACGAACAACCGCGTCTACCTGCCGGCCGAGGACCTGCACCGGTTCGGCGTGCGGCTGGCCCTGGACGCCAAGGGCAACCTGGTCGACCGCGACGGCGGGCTGGCCCGGTTCATCGCGTTCGCCGCCGACCGGGCCCGGCTCTGGTACGAGCGCGGCCTGCGCCTGCTCCCCCTGCTCGACCGCCGCAGCGCCGCGTGCGCCGCGGCCATGTCCGGCATCTACCGGCGGCTGCTCGAGCAGATCGCCACGAACCCGCGGCTGGTCTACGACCGGCGGCTGTCGCTGACCGGCTGGCAGAAGGCGACCGTCGCGGTGCGCGCCATGGCGGGTGTGTCGTGACCCGGGCCGATGTCGCGGTGGTCGGCGGCGGGCTCGCCGGCATCACCGCCGCGCTCCGGCTGGCCGACGCGGGCCGGCGGGTGACCCTCGTCGAGACCAAGCCGTGGCTGGGCGGGCTCACGCACTCGTTCCACCGGGGCGACCTGGACGTCGACAACGGGCAGCACGTGTTCCTGCGCTGCTGCACGGCGTACCGGGGACTGCTCGACCGGCTCGGCGTGACCGACCGCACCCACCTGCAGGACCGGCTGGACATCGCCGTCCGCCAGCCCGGCGCCGGCGGCGCGCGGCTGCGCCGCAACAACCTGCCGGCTCCCCTGCACCTGGGCGGCGCGCTGCTCGGCTACGGGCTGCTCAACCCGATGCAGCGGTTCAGGTTCACCAAGGCGGCGCTGGCGATGAAGGCGCTGGACCGCGCCGACCCGGCGCTCGACGACCGGAGCTTCGGCGACTGGCTGCGCGAGCAGGGGCAGGACGCGCAGACCGTGCGGGCCATGTGGGACCTGGTCGGGCTGGCCACGCTCAACGTGCCGGCCGACGAGGCCTCGCTGGCCCTGGCCGCGATGGTGTTCCAGGTGGGGCTGCTCACCGACAACGACGCCGCCGACATCGGGTGGGCCACGGTCCCGCTGCGCGAGCTGCACGGCGAGGCGGCCGCCACGGCGCTGGCCGCGGCCGGGGTGGATGTGCGTACCGGCACCAAGGTCGACGCGGTCGAGCGCGGCAAGGCGGGTTTCACGGTGCGCCTGCGCGACGCCGGGACGCTGGACGCCGGCCAGGTCGTGCTGGCGGTGCCGCCGGCGGTGGCCGCGCGGCTCGCGCCCGACCTCGGTGTCACCGCGCTCGACAGCTCACCGATCGTCAACGTGCACCTGGTGGTCGACCGCCGGGTGCTGGACGAGCCGTTCGTGGCCGGCGTCGGGACCCCTATCCAGTGGGTGTTCGACCGGTCCGCCTCGTCGGGCCTGGCCG
This sequence comes from Asanoa siamensis, assembly GCF_016862555.1. GTDB lineage: Bacteria > Actinomycetota > Actinomycetes > Mycobacteriales > Micromonosporaceae > Asanoa > Asanoa siamensis. The sequence continues at coordinate 10,438 of NZ_BONE01000025.1, forward strand.
CGCGCCGACCGGACGCGCAATATCTCGCGGTGTCGCTGTCGGCCGCCGCCGAGCTGGTCGACCTGCCCGTCGCCGAGCTGCGCGAGCTGCTCCTGCCCGACCTGGTGGCGCTCTTCCCCACGCTCGCGGAGGCGACCGTCGACGACTTCTTCGTCACCCGCGAACGCACCGCGACCTTCCGTGCGGCGCCGGGCACCCAGCGGCTGCGGCCGCGGGCGGTGACCGCCGTCCCGGACCTTTTCCTGGCCGGGGCATGGACGGACACCGGATGGCCGGCCACTATGGAGGGTGCCGTGCGTAGCGGCGAAACCGCCGCCGACGCCGCCCTCGACGCGTCCACTGTAGACAAGAGGGCCGGCCGCCCCGCCGCCGCCGGCCCGCAGAGGCGTCAGGGGGTGCCGGCATGACACAGACGCTGCCCGCGTTGGACCGCAGCCGCGAGCTCTTGCTCCCCGCGTTGCGGGCCGCGGTCGCCCGGCTCGACCCGGCCAGCCGGTTGGCCGCCTCCTACCACCTGGGCTGGTGCGCGGCGGACGGGACGCCCGGCCAGGGCAACGGGGGCAAGGCGATCCGGCCCGCACTGGCGCTGCTCTCCGCCGAGGCGGTCGGCGCGCCGGCCCGGACCGGACTGCCCGGCGCGGTCGCCGTGGAACTCGTGCACAACTTCTCGCTGCTGCACGACGACCTGATGGACGGCGACGTCGAACGCCGGCACCGGCGCACCGTCTGGGCCATCTGGGGCGGCGACACCGCCATCCTGACCGGCGACGCGCTGCTCGCGCTCGCGCACGAGGTGGTGCTGGAGGCCGGCACACCGGCCGCCGCGCGGGCCGGGCTGCTGCTCGCCGCGACCACCCGCGAGCTGACCCGCGGCCAGGTGCAGGACGTGGCGTTCGAGACGCGCGACGACGTGACGCTCGACGAGTGCATCGAGATGGCCAGCGGGAAGACCGGCTCGCTGCTGGCCGCAAGCGCCTCCATCGGCGCCGTGCTGGCCGGCGCGGCCGAGCCGGCGGAGGCCGCGCTGCGGACGTTCGGCGCCCAGGTCGGCCTGGCGTTCCAGCTCGTCGACGACGTGCTGGGCATCTGGGGCGACCCGGCGGTGACCGGCAAGCCGGTCTTCTCCGACCTGCGCTCCCGCAAGAAGACGCTGCCGGTCACCTACACGCTCGGCGACCCGCGGCACGGCCCGGAGCTGTCCACCTGGCTGCGGGCGCCCGGCGACCCGGACGACGCCGCCCTGCGCCGCGCCGCGGACCTGGTGGAGCTGGCCGGGGGCAGGGAATGGGCGCTGTCCGAGGCGCGGGAACGGATGTCGCTGGCGGAGAAGGCACTGTCCACCGTCGACATCGACGAGGAAGCCCGAACGGAACTGATGGCCCTGGGGAGGTTCATCGTGGACCGGGACTCATGAGCACGACCGTCGCCGGGACGCCGGCGCTCGACCAACCGCCGCGGTCGCTCGCCGCGACGCTCACCGCCGCCGTCGACCACCTGCGCAGGCGGCAGGACGTGGCCGGCTGGTGGAAGGGCGAGCTGGCCACCAACGTGACGATGGACGCCGAGGACCTGCTGCTGCGGCAGTTCCTCGGCATCCGCACCGAGCAGCAGACCGAGGAAGCCGCCCGGTGGATCCGCTCGCAGCAGCGCGACGACGGCACCTGGGCCAACTTCCACGGTGGTCCCGGCGACCTGTCGACGACCGTCGAGGCGTACGTGGTGCTCAAGCTCGCCGGCGACGATCCGGACGCGGCCCACATGGCCCGCGCCCGCGCGTTCGTCATGGAGATGGGCGGGCTGGAGCGCACCCGGGTGTTCACCCGGATCTGGATGGCGCTGTTCGGGCTCTGGTCCTGGGACGACCTGCCCGAGCTGCCACCCGAGATGATCTTTCTGCCGCGCTGGTTCCCGCTCAACGTCTACGACTGGGCGTGCTGGGCCCGGCAGACCGTGGTGCCGCTGACCATCGTCGGCAGCCTGCGCCCCGTGCGCCCGATGCCGATCGGCATCGACGAGCTGCGCAGCGGCGCCCGCCCGCCGGCCGGCGCGCCACTGTGGAGCTGGACGGGCTTCTTCCAGCGCACCGACCGGGTGCTCAAGCTCTACGGCCGGCACGCGTTCAAGCCCCTGCGCGAGCTGGCCCAGCGGCGCGGTGCCGAGTGGATCCTGGCCCGCCAGGAGGCCGACGGCTCGTGGGGCGGCATCCAGCCGCCGTGGGTCTACTCGCTGCTCGCGCTGCACCTGCTCGGCTATCCACTCGACTACCCGGCGCTGCGGGCCGGGTTCGCCGGCCTCGACGCGTTCACGATCCGCGAGGAGACCGAGGCGGGCTGGGTGCGCCGGCTGGAGGCCTGCCAGTCGCCGGTCTGGGACACCGCGCTCGCCCTGGTCGCGCTCCTCGACGCCGGCGTGCCGGCCACCGACGAGGCGGTCCGCCGCGCGACGGTCTGGCTGCTCGGCGAGGAGATCTCGGTGCCCGGCGACTGGGCGGTGCGCCGGCCCGGCCTCGCACCGGGCGGTTGGGCGTTCGAGTTCGCCAACGACCTCTACCCCGACACCGACGACACCGCGGAGATCGTGCTCGCGCTGCGCCGCGTCGCCGCCGGGCTGCCGGCGGACGACCCGCTGCGCGCCGAGATCGAGGGCGCGGTCGCGCGCGGGGTCGGCTGGACCGTGGGCATGCAGTCCGGCGACGGCGGCTGGGGCGCGTTCGACGCCGACAACACCCGCACGCTCGCCAACAAGCTGCCGTTCTGCGACTTCGGCGAGGTCATCGACCCGCCGTCGGCGGACGTCACCGCGCACGTGGTGGAGATGCTGGCCTACGAGGGCCGCACCGGCGATCCGGTGACCCAGCGGGGGGTCACCTGGCTGCTGCGCAACCAGGAGTCCGACGGCTCCTGGTTCGGCCGGTGGGGTGCCAACTACGTCTACGGCACGGGTGCCGCGGTGCCCGCCCTGGTCGAGGCCGGCGTCGACGCGGGCGCGCCGGCCGTCCGCGCGGCGGTGCACTGGCTGGTCGCGCACCAGAACCCCGACGGCGGCTGGGGCGAGGACCTGCGGTCCTACGAGGACCCGGCGAACTGGGCCGGCAAGGGCGCGTCCACCCCGTCGCAGACCGCCTGGGCGCTGCTCGCGCTGCTGGCGGCCGGCGAGACCGACCACCCGGCGACCCGGGCCGGCATCGACCACCTGATCGGCACCCAGCGCGCCGACGGGTGCTGGGACGAGGACCACTTCACCGGCACCGGCTTCCCGGGCGACTTCTACATCAACTACCACCTCTACCGGCTGGTCTTCCCGATCACGGCGCTGGGCCGCTATCTGAAGGTCACACCGTGACCAGGCACGCGCCCGTCATCTGTGTCGCGCTCGGCGTCGAGCGGCGCGCCCTGCGCGGTGCGGCCACGGCGGTGCTGCGGGTCGGCATGGGCCCGCGGCGGGCGGCCGGCGCGTTCGACGCCTCCGGCGCGCTCGGCGGGCGACCCGTGCTGGTGGCGGGCGTCGGCGGCGGGCTCGGGCCCGGCGTGCGCCCCGGCGACCTGGTGGTGGCCACCGAGGTACGCGGCCCGGACGGCAGCGTCCGGCAGTGCCCCTCGGCCCCGCTGCTCGCCGCCGAACTGCGCCGGCTCGGGCTGGTCGTGCACCTCGGCCCGATCGCCTCGCAGCGCCGGGTGGCCGGGCAGGCGGCCCGCCGCCGGCTGGCCGCGAGCGGCGCGCTGGCCGTCGACACCGAGTCGGCCTGGCTGGCACCGACGCAGACACCGTTCGCCGTGGTCCGCGCGATCGTCGACACCGCCGACGCGCCGCTGCTGCGACCCGGCACCGCCGCCCGGGGCATCCGCGCGCTGGCCGCGCTGCGCCGCGCCGTCCCGGCGCTGGACGCCTGGGCCGCCGCGACCGGTGAGCGCGAGGTGCGGCTGGCCAACCCCCGCTCGTTCTGCGCCGGCGTCGAGCGGGCGATCGACGTGGTCGACCGGGCGCTGGAGCGCTTCGGCGCCCCCGTGTACGTACGCCGGCAGATCGTGCACAACACCCACGTGGTGCGGGATCTCGAGGGTCGCGGCGCGGTCTTCGTCGAGGAGGTCGACGAGGTGCCGCCGGGCAGCGTGCTGGTGTTCGCCGCCCACGGGGTCTCCCCCGCCGTGCGGGCCGAGGCCGAGGCGCGCGGGCTGCGGGTGGTCGACGCGACCTGCCCGCTGGTCACCAAGGTGCACACCGAGGTGCGCCGGCACAGCTCGCGCGCGGCCACCGTCTTGCTGATCGGCCACGCCGACCACGAGGAGGTCGAGGGCACGCTCGGCGAGGCACCCGCCGACGTGGTGGTGGTCGAGGACGTGGCCGCCGCCGCCCGGGTGGTGCCGCGGGACGCCGGGAACGTCGCGTACGCCATGCAGACCACGCTCGCCGTCGACGAGGCCACCGAGATCGCCGACGTGCTGCGGTCGCGATTCCCGGAGATCCAGGCGCCGAAGAGCGACGACATCTGCTACGCCACCACCAACCGCCAGCGCGCCGTACGCGACATCGCCGCCGACTGCGACCTGATGCTGGTCGTGGGTTCGGCGAACTCGTCGAACTCGGTCCGCCTGGTCGAGGTCGCGCGGCGGGAGGGTGTCCGCGCCACGCTGGTCGACCACGCCGCCGACGTCGGCCTGTCCATGCTCGCCGGGGTACGCCGCATCGGCGTCACCGCCGGCGCGTCCGCGCCGCCCACCCTGGTCGACGAGCTCGTCGACTGCCTGAGCGGACTCGGACCCCTCACCGTGGCCGAGCCGGCCGCGGATCCGGAAGTCCTGCGTTTCACACTGCCCAAGGAGGTGAGCTGAACGATGGGGATGCCTTTTCGGCAGAGCGTTCGGCTGGGCCGGTACCTGTTGAAGCAGAAGCTGCTCCGCCGGGACAAGTTCCCGCTGCTGGTGGAGCTCGAGCCGCTGTTCGCGTGCAACCTGAAGTGCGCCGGCTGCGGCAAGATCGAACAGCCCGCGGCGCTGCTCAAGAAGCGGATGCCGGTCGAGCAGGCGGTGGCCGCGATCGAGGAGAGCGGCGCGCCGATGGTCTCGATCGCCGGTGGTGAGCCGCTGATGCACAAGCAGATCGACGAGATCGTGCGCCAGCTGCTGGATCGCAACAAGATCGTGTTCCTGTGCACCAACGCGCTGCTGATGCCCAAGCACCTCCACAAGTTCAAGCCGCACCGCAACTTCGCCTGGATGGTGCACGTCGACGGGCTCAAGGAGCGGCACGACCTGTCGGTCAGCCACGAGGGCGGCTTCGAGGGCGCGATCGAGGCCATCAAGATGGCCAAGGCCGCGGGCTTCCGGGTGATGACCAACACGACGTTCTTCAACACCGACACGCCGCAGACCGTCATCGGGGTCCTCGACTACCTGAACAACGTGGTCGAGGTCGACAACATGCAGATCTCGCCCGCGTACGCGTACCAGAAGGCGCCTGACCAGGAGCACTGGCTCGGCGTCTCGGAGACCCGCGAGCTGTTCGCCAAGGCGTTCGCCAACGGGCGCCGGAAGAAGTGGCGGCTCAACCACTCGCCGGTCTTCCTCGACTTCCTCGAGGGCAAGCGGGACCTGGAGTGCACCGCGTGGGGCATCCCGTCCTACTCGCTGCTGGGCTGGCAGCGGCCGTGCTACCTGTTGGACGACAGCTACGCGGCCACCTACAAGGAGCTCATCGAGGAGACCGACTGGAGCGCCTTCGGCCGGGGCAAGGACCCGCGCTGCGCCAACTGCATGGCGCACTGCGGCTACGAGCCCACGGCGGTGATCGCCACGCTGGGATCGCTCAAGGAGACCATGCGGGCGGCCGTGGGGCGGTGACACCGATGGCCCTGCTGGAGCGCATCCACTGCCCGGGCGACCTGCGGGCGCTGCCCGAGTCGTCGCTGCCCGACCTGGCTCTCGAGATTCGCTCACTGCTGATCTCGTCGGTCACCCGGACAGGTGGGCATCTCGGACCCAACCTCGGCGTGGTGGAGCTGACCATCGCGCTGCACCGGGTGTTCGACTCGCCGCACGACGCGCTGGTCTGGGACACCGGGCACCAGGCGTACGTGCACAAGATGCTCACCGGCCGCTGGGCCGCGCTGGACAGCCTGCGCCAGGAGGGCGGGCTGTCCGGCTACCCGTCGCGGTCAGAGAGCGCGCACGACCTCGTGGAGAACTCGCACGCGTCGACGGCGCTGTCCTATGCCGACGGGCTGGCGAAGGCGTTCGCCCTGGGTGGGCGGCCCGACCGCGCCGTCGTGGCCGTGGTGGGCGACGGGTCGCTGACCGGCGGCATGGCGTGGGAGGCGCTGAACAACATCGCCGCCGCGCCGGAACGGCCGATCGTGGTGGTGCTCAACGACAACGGCCGCTCGTACGCACCGACCGCGGGCGCCGTCGGCCGCCACCTGGCGGCATTGCGGGACGGGCCGCCGGCCTCGGTGTTCGAGCAGCTCGGCCTGGCCTACCTGGGCCCGGTCGACGGCCACGACGCCGCGGCGGTCGAGGTCGCGCTGCGCAAGGCGCGGTCGCTCGGCACGCCGGTGGTGGTGCACTGCCTGACCCGCAAGGGCCTGGGCCACGCGCCGGCGGAGCAGGACGAGGCCGACCGGATGCACACGGTGGGCCCGGCCGGGCCGCCGTCCGGCGCGCAGAGCTGGACCTCGGTCTTCGGCGCGGAGATGGTGGCGCTGGGCGCCGAACGGCCGGACGTGGTGGCGATCAGCGCGGCCATGCTGGGGCCGACGGGCCTGCGGGCGTTCGCGGACGCGTACCCGTCGCGGGCCTTCGACGTCGGGATCGCCGAGCAGCACGCGGTCACGTCGGCCGCGGGGCTGGCGACGGGCGGTCTGCACCCGGTGGTCTGTGTCTATTCGACGTTCCTGAACCGGGCCCTGGACCAGGTGCTGATGGACGTCGCGCTGCACCGCCTGCCGGTGACGTTCGTGCTCGACCGGGCCGGGATCACGGGCAGCGACGGCCCGTCCCACCACGGGATGTGGGACCTGTCGCTGCTCGGCATGGTGCCGGGCATGCGGGTGGCCGCGCCGCGCGACGGCGAGCAGCTCCGGCTGCTGCTGCGCGAGGCGGTGGCCCACCACGGCCCGGCGGCGCTGCGCTTCCCCAAGGCGGACGTGGGTCCGGCGCTGGCCGCGGTCGGCAAGCTGGGCACAGCCGACGTGCTCCGCTGGGGCCCGGCCGGCGGCCGTCGCCCGGGCTCGGCCCCCGGCGGCCTGTTCCGCGCGGGCACGGACCACGTCCCGGCCTCAGGCGGCATGCGGGACACCACGGTGGGTGTGGCCGCCGACGGAGTGCTCATTCTTGCGATCGGGCCCCTCGGGGCCCCGGCGCTCGTGGCGGCTGAGCGGCTGTCGCTCGATGGTGTGCCGGTGACCGTGGCGGATCCGCGGTGGTTGTTGCCCGTGGACCCGGAGCTGGTGGCGGCCGCGGCGGCGTACCGGCTGGTGGTGACGGTCGAGGACAACGGCGCGCACGGTGGCTACGGCGACGCGGTGTCGCGGGCCCTGCGATCCGCCGGGGTACGGGTGCCGGTGCGGTCGCTGGCGCTGCCGCAGCGCTTCCTGGCGCACGGCTCGCGCAGCGCGATCCTGACGGCGCGCGGCCTGGGTGCGGAGAGCATCGCGGACGCGGTGCGGCGGGAGCTGCCGCTGGCGTAAGCGAAAGAACCCACCGCAGGCACCGCAACGTGGGTTTTCAGGGGGCTCGGCCCCCTGAGCAGATATACGAGGGGGCGAGGTTCGCGCTTTCCGCGAACACACGCCCCAGCCCACTCGTTGCTCCCCCGTTTGGACTCGAACCAAAAACCTGCCGGTTAACAGCCGGCTGCTCTGCCAATTGAGCTACGGGGGATCGGGTGCTTCGCCGGTTCCCCGGCGCCGCGCGACCGGTACGAAGACTACAGGATGCGCGTCGTTTCGGGGTCATCGGGTGGGGGTACGACACGCACTGCCCGAGGGTTCCGGGTGGGTTCACGCCCGGGAGTGCCGAAAACAGGGCAAATTAGTCAGATAGTGCTTCCGAAGCATGGCTCGGTTGCACGATGGGTAGGTAACCGGGGACAGCAACGTTGCCGCGCACGTGGAACGACGCGTCCGGCACAGGGAAGGAGCCGCAATGCGCGGAAAGCTTTGGTTCATCGGCGGACTCGCCGCGGGCTTCGTCCTGGGCGCCCGCGCGGGCCGGGAGAAGTACGAGGAGATCGTCCAGCAGGCCCGCAAGGTCATGGACCACCCGACGGTGCAGGAGGCCAAGGGCACCGCACAGGCCCAGGCCAACCGCCTCGTGTCCGAGGGTAAGGACAAGATCAGCCACAGCAAGATCGGCGAGAAGATGAGCTCCGGTTCCGGTAACGGCTCGTCCTCGACCAGCAGCATCGGCTCGTCGCGGGCCTCGACGGGAGCGACCACACCGTCGTCCTCGTCGGCGGCCCCGACCAAGCCCATGCCCTGACGATCTTGTGAAAGGCCCCGCGCCGAGCCGGCGCGGGGCCTTCGCTGTGCCTACTCCTTGCTGGAGAACGCGGCGTCGAAGGCCGCGCTCGGGGCGTCGAAGGCGAGCCGGCGGACGAACTCGAGCGCCTCGGGGGCACCGACGAGACGGTCCATGCCGGCGTCCTCCCACTCGATCGAGATCGGGCCGTCGTACCCGATCGCGTTCAGGGCCCGGAAGCAGTCCTCCCACGGGACGTCGCCGTGCCCGGTGGAGACGAAGTCCCAGCCGCGGCGCAGGTCGGCCCAGGGCAGGTGCGAGCTGAGCCGGCCGCGGCGGCCGTCGCCCGTGCGTACCTTCGCGTCCTTGCAGTCGACGTGGTAGATCCGGTCCTGGAAGTCGAAGATGAAGTTGACCGGGTCGAGGTCCTGCCAGACGAAGTGCGACGGGTCCCAGTTGAGCCCGAACGCCGGCCGGTTGCCGATCGCCTCGAGGGTGCGCTTGGTGGTCCAGTAGTCGTACGCGATCTCGCTGGGGTGCACCTCGTGCGCGAACCGGACGCCCACCTCGTCGAACACGTCGAGGATCGGGTTGAACCGGTTGGCGAAGTCCTCGTACCCCCGGTCGATCATGCTGGCCGACGCGGGCGGGAACATCGCCACGGTGTGCCAGATCGACGAGCCGGTGAAGCCCACGACGGTCTTGACGCCCAGCTTGGCGGCCGCGCGGGCGGTGGTCTTGATCTCGTCGGCGGCCCGCTGCCGGACCCCCTCGGGCTCGCCGTCGCCCCACACGCGGGCCGGCAGGATGTCCTGGTGGCGCTCGTCGATCGGGTGGTCGCAGACCGCCTGGCCGACCAGGTGGTTGGAGATCGCGAACACCTGCAGGTTGTATTTCGCCAGGGTCTCGCGCTTGCGGTCGACGTAGCCGTCCTCGTTGACCGCCTTGTCGACGTCGAAGTGGTCGCCCCAACAGGCGATCTCGAGCCCGTCGTAGCCCCACTCGGAGGCCAGCCGGCACACCTCTTCGAACGGCAGGTCGGCCCACTGGCCGGTGAAGAGCGTGATGGGTCGCGCCATTGTCCTTCTTCTCCCTGTAGATGACCCGGGATCCTGGTGGTGGACAGGCGCGAGGAGACCGTCCGTGCGGTCTTCGCCGCCACGTCGACGAGCCGGCCGGGCAGAGCCCGTGCGACCGGGCGGGTTGCGCCTCCCGCCCGGTTGCCGGCCGCTTCCGCGGCTGCGGGCTTCACTCTAGATCGACGCGCCGCCCGTGGAAACCCCGCCGACGCGCCGTCCGATCACACCGGAGGGGTACGGGGTGTGTCCGCCGCCGCCAGATGGGTAAACCCTCCCCCGATGGAGGACGAGGTCACGCGGCTGCTGGGCGGTCGTTACCGGCTGGAGCGGCGCATCGCGATGGGCGGTGCCGCCGAGGTGTGGCGTGGGCGCGACGAGATGCTCGGCCGTACGGTCGCGGTCAAGGTCATGCACGGCGACGCCGACGACCCCGCGACGCCCGACGACCTCGTCTTCGCCGAGGCCCGGGCCGTGGCCGCGCTGGCGCACCCCAACGTCGCCGAGGTGTTCGACGTCGGGGTGTGTCCGCCGTTGCGCTACATCGTCATGGAGTTCGCCGACGGGCGCACGCTCGCGCAGCACCTGCGCGCCGGCGCGCTCGACTGGCGGATCGCCGTGCGGGTCTGCGCCGAGGTGAGCGCCGCCCTGGCCGCCGCGCACGTCGCCGGACTCGTGCACCGCGACGTCAAGCCGGCCAACGTCATCCTCACGCCGTACGGCGCCAAGGTGCTGGACTTCGGCATCTCGGTGCTGGCCGGCAGCGACGACCGCCTCGCCGACGGGACGATCACGGGCACGCCGGCGTTCATGGCCCCCGAACGGTTCCGCGGGCTGCCCGCGGCCCCGGCCACCGACATGTACGCCCTCGGCGTGCTGCTCTACCTCTGCCTCACCGGTCGCCTGCCATTCCCGCCACCGCCCCGCAACGGCGACGTGATCGCGCCGCCCGCGCTGCTCCCGGTGCGGCTCCCGGCGATCCCGGACCTGCCGGCCGAGGTCGCCGACGTCTGCCTGTCCTGCCTGGACCCCGAGCCGGACCCGCGCCCGACCAGCTTCGCGGCGGCGCTGCTGCTGGCCGAGGCCGCCGACGCCCGGGTGCACCTGCCGCCGCTCGCCGCGCTGCCGGAAGACGAGGAGCCGACGTCGCCCTGGACCTCGGCCGCGGCCGAGGCGCCGACGGACATCGGCGACACGGTGCGCGACGGCGCCGCCGCGCGCCTCGAGGAGCACTCGCGGATCGCGGCGGGTCGCCACCGCGCTGACTAGGGTGGAGTGTGGCATCGGGGGGCGATATGCGCATTCTGGTCATCGGCGCCGGCGCGGTCGGCGGCTACTTCGGCGCGCGGCTGGCGCGGGCCGGGCGGGACGTGACCTTCCTGGTCCGGCCCCGGCGCGCGGCGGATCTCGCCGAGCGGGGCCTGCGGATCCGCGAGCCCGACAGCGCGCCGGAGCGGGTCGACGTCACGACCGTCGAGCGGGTCGCCGAGCCGTACGACATCGTCCTGTTGGCCGTCAAGGGTTATGCCCTGGACGGCGCGATCCGCGACCTCTCGCCCGCCGTCGGCCCGCGGACCACGATCGTGCCGTTCCTCAACGGTCTCGCGCACATCGACACGCTCGTCGCGGCGTTCGGCGTCAAGGTGTACGGCGGCGTCTGCTACGTCGCCACCACCCTCACCGACGACGGCGAGATCGTGCGGCTCGGCGGCCCGGTCCGGATGAGCTACGGCCCGCTCTCGGGCGCGCCGGCGCAGGGCGCCCAGGAGGTGCACGAGGCGCTGAGCGATGCCGGCTTCGACTCCGCGCTCTCCGACGCGATCGAGACGGAGATGTGGGAGAAGTGGGTCTTCCTCGCCTCGGTCACGGCGGTGAACTGCCTGGGCCGCGGCACCGTCGGCGACGTCAACGCGGTGCCCGGCGGCGCCGACCTCGCCACCGCGATCGCCGACGAGGCGGGCCGGGTCGCGCGGGCGGCCGGTTTCCCGCCGCGCCCGGAAGCCACCCGGGGCCTGCTGGGCACCCTGACGGCGACCGGCGGCACGACCACCTCGTCGGTCTACCGCGACCTGCGCGCCGGCCGCCGGGTCGAACGCGACGCGATCGTCGGCGACCTGGTGCGCCGCGCCCGCGACCTGGAGGTGCCCACCCCGCTGCTCGCGGCAGCCGACGTCAACCTGGCGGTCTACGAGCGGGGGCTGGCACCCGCGCCGACGTAGGCCTCGACCAGGTCCACCGCGCGGACCGCGCCGTCGTGCTCGCGGATCTCGGCGCCCAGCCGGGTCGCCGCCGTGCGGTCGGCGGTGCTGGCGAGCAGGGCCGTGACCGCGGCGCGGATCTCCGCCGGACCGGCGCTCTTCCTCAGCGCGCGGCCGACCCCCAGTCGGGTCACGGCCGCGCCGATCGCCGGCTGGTCCATCATGGGGTGCATCGGCAGGACCAGCAGGGGTACGCCGTGCGCCAGCGCCCGGGCTGTCGTGCTGTGCCCGCCGTGGCCGATGACCAGGGCGGTGCCCGGCAGCAGCGCGCCGTGGTCGGCCCACCGGTGGACGGTCGCGTTGGCGGGCGCCCGCAGCACGGCCGGGTCGATCGCCGGCCCGGTCGTCACCACGACCTCGACCGGCAGGTCGGCCAGGCCGTCCAGGATGGACTGCAACGCCTTCTCCTGGCCGTCAGGCTGACCAGCACCCGCGGCGGGTCGGTGCGCGGCGGCGCGGGGATGGGCTCGTCCCGCCAGACGACGCCGACGTGCCGGACGCCGGCCGGCAGCGCCGCGGCCGGACGGTGACCAGGCTCAGCTTCGGTGACTCCAGCGCCTGGCGCATCCGGATGCCGCGTATCCGCATGATCGCGCCGATCGGGCCGCGTGCCTCCGCGGCGAAGAAGCTCCAGAGCGTGTGGACGAGCGAGACGGTGGGCAGGCCGGCCGCGCGGACCGTGCGCAGCGCGCCGAGCAGCAGGCAGTCGACGACGACCACGTCGGTCCTGGTCGCGGCCGCCAGCCGCACCGCGTCGGCGCCGATGCCGCGGTCGGCGAAGATGGCCGTCATGTCGCGCAGGCCCGACAGCGTGCTCCGCGGCGCGGCCGAGTCGTAGGGCAGGCCCTCCCGGACGGGCTCGAACACGAACCCGGCGGCCTCGAGCCAGGCCGCGGTCGCAGCGCAGCAGCTTCCAGGCGTACACGTCGGTGGCGACGACCAGCAGGTCGACGGGGTCCTCGCGGTCACCGACCAGAGGCCCGAAGATCTCCTCGACCCAGGCGCGGTGGAGCAGCTTGCCGGGCCCGACGACGGCCGCGATCCGCGGGTCGTGCTCCTGGCTGAGCATCCGCAGCACGAGGTCGCCGCGCCGCTCGTAGTGCGCGACCACCACCCGCACCGCCGCGGCCGGATCACCGACGGGCGCCCGCCGCTCGTCGACGACCTCGGCGGACGCGACCTCGACGGCGGCGTCCAACATGCCGTCGCGGCTGCCGGAGTGGCGCAGGACTGTCTGCACGGTGGTGCCGGCCCTGGCCGCGACCTCGTCGAGGGTGATCTCGATGGTCAGCTTCTCCTCGGCCAGGGCCGGCGCCGCGCGCAGGATGCGCAGCCGGGTCGCCGCCTTGGCGGCGGGCTCGTCAACTCCAGACGGTGAAGGCGACGCGCTGCGGTTCGGGATCGATGTAATCGACCTCGTAGAGCACCCGGAAGACGGTGCCGTCGGGCAGGCCGGTGGCCAGCACCGTCCGCCGGTGCGGCGGGGTCGCACACGCCCGGACCGGCGTCGTGTAGACCGGTTCGCCGCCGCCCGGGGCCTGGAGCATCAGCAGGAACGTCTGGCAGCGATCGTTCGGTGCGCGGACGTCCCGGACGTGGGAGACGGAGATGCTGCCGCAGCCGTGAACGGCGACCGGAACCGAGGCAACCCGGCCGGCCGCGTAGAAGTCGGTGCCGGGCCGGTCGGCCGCACAGCGGCCCCGCCCGGCGTCGGTGGCGCCGGCCGCGGACGGCACGAGCAGAGCCCCGACGATGACAGCGAGAGTGGAAGTGATCCACAGAGATCGATTCATCGTGCCACGATCCGGCAGCCCGGACCCGATCCGGCCCGGGCGGGTCGGTGTTGGCACTTTTCCGGGAGCCGGCGCGCGCGGTTCAGCGGCGGCCGGCGGCCAGGGCGACCAGGTACTGCCCGCCACCCTCGTCGACGCTCGCGGTCACCGGCAGTCCGGGCACCAGCCGCGAGAACCGGTCGACCAGCCAGTCCGCCGCCTCCCGGGCGTCCCTCTTGTCAGTCCTGAGGATGGTCGTCCGACAACGAGGTCAGGCGTGAAACGTGGGGTCTCCGGGGGTCGCCCCCGGAACAGGAATGCCGGGGGCGAGGACCGGCACGGGTTGTGGGCGTCCCGTGCCGGCCCCCGCGGTCCGGAGGACCGACTACGGCAGCGTCCAGCGCTGGTTCGCCGCGCCGTTGCAGGCCCAGAGGTGGACGATCGTGCTGTCCGCGGAGTTGTTGCCGCTCACGTCCAGGCACTTCGCCGAGGTCGCGTTGACCAGCGACGAGTTCGCCCCGGCCGACCAGTTCTGGGCCCCGGTGCCGTTGCAGGTCCAGAGCTGGATCTTCGTGCCGTTGGCCGTGCCGCTGCCGCTGACGTCCAGGCACTTGCCCAGCGCCCGCAGCGTCGCGCCGTTGCGGGTCCAGGTCTGCGACGCGCTGCCGTTGCAGGTGTAGAGCTGGATCTGCGTGCCGTCGGCCGTGCCGCCGTTGCGGACGTCCAGGCACTTGTTGGCCAGGCCGACGACCGGGCCCGTGCCGGTGGGCGGCGTGGAGGTCTTCACGAAGGTGAAGTCGTCCACGTCGAACAGTCCGGTCCCCGAACCCGTGAACGTCAGGTACACGTTGGCCGTGCCCGAGGGCACACCCGACAACGAACCGGAGACATTCGCGTACGTGTCCCACGAGCCCGTGTTCGGCACCGCGACCGAGCCCAGCACCGGGCCGGTCGTCGAGCCGTTGCGCACCTGGATCGTGCCGCCCGCCCCGCCGGACACCACGCGCGCCCGGAACGAGGTCGCGCCGCCGACGTTCACGCCGTTGTAGGCCGCCCAGTCGCCCGGCTCGATGTAGCCCAGCGTCTGGCCGTTGTTGGCCCCGGCCTTGGTGAACGCCTGCACGCCGGACGCCGACGAGAAGGACTCGGCCTGGACCGTGACGTCACCGACCGGCGGCGTGCCCAGCTCCTTGATCCGCACGTTCCGGAACGAGACGTCGTCACCCGTGCCGTGGTTCTGGAGGCCGATGTGGCCCGCCAGCGACCGCGCCGGCACGGTGTTGGTGAAGTCGTTGATCTTCACGCCGTTCAGGAAGATCTGCAGCCGCTCGCCCTCGACCAGCAGCTCGTAGGTGTTCCACTCCCCCGGCGGGTTCAGCGCCGCGTCGCGGGCCGCGATGTCCGCCGACTTGAACGTGTAGACCGATCCCGTCGTACGGTCGGCCGCGTCCGTCGCGTCGATCTGGATCTCGTAGCCGTTGTTGACCGCCGACCACGGGTCGGTCGACGGCGGGAAGCCGATGAAGATGCCGGAGTTGTCGTCACCGTCCATCTTCCAGTCGAGCTTCAGCGAGTAGGACGTGTACTGCTTCGCGGAGTACCAGTAGAGCCCCATGCCGCCGGTCGACTTGAGCGTGGCGTCGCTGTTCGTGAACGAGCCCGGGCCGGCCTGCGACCAACCGGTCGTCGAGCCGTTGTAGATGGCCGTGTAGCCCGTCTCGGGCCGGCAGTCGGCGTCGGTCCGGGCGCCCGCGTAGCGGATGCCACCGAGCAGCATCGAGCGGAAGTTCGCTTCCGTGTACGAGGCCTGCGTGTGCCCGAGTCCTGTGTAGAACGACCGGCCGCCGTCGTACGCCTTGCACCAGATGATCGGGTGGTCGGCGCCCATCCCACCGCCGGAGTAGGAGGACTCGTCGAGCGTGGCCAGCACCCGCGCGGTCGACCGGGGGTTGGTCCGGTAGTTGTACCACTCGTCGGTGCGGGTCCAGGTCTGCGGCAGGTGGGCGGTCGCCGCGGTGCCCCGGTTCTCGACCTTGACGTTGGCCTGCTGGATCGCCGGGTGCGAGTTGAAGTAGGCACCGACCAGGTTGCCGTACCAGGCCCAGTCGTACTCGGTGTCGGCCGCCGCGTGCACGCCGACGTAGCCGCGACCGGAGCGGATGAAGTTCTCGAACGCCGTCTGCTGCGTCGCGTTGAGCACGTCGCCGGTCGTCGAGAGGAAGACCACGACCTCGTACGGCGCGAGGCCGGAAGCGGTGAACGTGTTGGCGTCCTCGGTGGCGGTGACGGTGAAGTTGTTGGCCGTGCCGAGCTCGCGGATGGCCTGGATGCCGGCCGGGATGGAGTCGTGCCGGAAACCGGCGGTCTTCGAGAAGACCAGGACGTCGTACGCGGCGTCGGCGGCACTCGCCGGGCCGGCCTGTGCCGTACAGGCGATGACGGCCAGGGCGGCGGTGATCGCGCCGATGGCGGTCCTGATGAGTCTGCGCATCTGCTCTCCCAGGGACGGTGCGGGGGCGCCTGGGCGGACGCCCCCGCTGGGCTGATTCCCGATGCCTGGACTGACAGTCGGCATGGAGAACCCGAGCCCTTACGGGCTAGGACAATGTCCACCGCTGGTTCGCGGCGCCGTTGCAGGTCCACAGGTGGACCACCGTGCTGTCGGCCGAGTTGTTGCCACTCACGTCCAGGCACTTACCCGAACTGGCGTTGACCAAAGACGAGTTGGCACCCGGGGCCCAGTTCTGGGCGCCCGTACCGTTGCAGGTGTAGAGCTGGATCTTCGTGCCGTCGGCGGTGCCGGCGCCGCTGACGTCCAGGCACTTGCCCAGCGCCCGCAGCGTCGAACCGGTGCGGGTCCAGCTCTGCGAGGCGGTGCCGTTGCAGGTGTAGAGCTGGATCTGGGTGCCGTCGGCGGTGGCGCCGTTGCGCACGTCGAGACACTTGCTGGCCAGGCCCACGATCGGACCCCCGCCCGTGCCGCCGCCGCTGGTGTTGAACGTGAAGGCGTCCAGGTCGAACAGCGCCCCGGTGCCGCCGGCGAAGGTCAGGAACAGCGTGGTGGTGCCGGCGGGCAGGCCCGTCAGGTTGGCGGTGACGTTGGTGAACGTCTCCCAGGAGCCCGTGTTGGGCACCGCGACCGAGCCGAGGACCGTGCCGGTCGCCGAGCCCGCCCGCACCTGGAGGGTGCCGCCGGCGCCGCCGGAGGAGACCCGGGCGGTCACCGAGGTGGCGTTATTGATCTTGTAGGGATCGAACGAGATCCAGTCGCCGTTGTGCACGTCGCCGACCGTCCGGCCGCCCTCGGCGGCGGTCTTGGTGATCAGCGAGACGCCGGACGCGTTCTTGTAGTGCTCGGCCTGCCGGTGCTTGGGCTGCAGGGTGAACTGCTTGTGCGTGGTCAGCCCGCCGTTGTCGGTGTATTCGGCGTCGAAGATCGCGAAGATGTTCGCCGCCGCGTCGTGCTCCCCGTCGGTCGGGACGGTGATCGACCCGGAGCACCCGGTGACGGACGTGATCTGGTGCCCGTGCTGGTCATGCCCGAGGACGTACGTCAGCTTCGCGCGGGCGCAGTTGATCGTGCCGTCCTCGGGGTCGCTCGCGGAGATCGTGAACGGGATCGTGTCGCCGAAGCTGAACAGCTGCCCGTTGCCGGGCACCGTGATGTTGACGGTCGGCGCCGTGTTGCCGACGCCGATCTGCACGCTGGCCGTGCCGGTCGCGCCCTGCGGGTCCCGCACGGTCAGCGTCGCGGTGAAGGTGCCGTTCGAGGTGTACGTCTTCGACGGGTTGGCCGCCGTCGACGTGGTGCCGTCGCCGAACGCCCACGAGTAGGTCAGCGCACCGCCGTCGGGGTCCGTGGAGCCGGCCGACGAGAACGCGACGGTGAGCGGGGCCTGCCCGGAGGTGGGTTGGGCGCTGGCGACGGCGGTCGGCGCCCGGTTGCCGCCGGCGACGTAGTCGAACCGGTAGAGCGCCGAGTTCGCGTCGCCGTTGAAGTAGCCGGTGCCGTAGTCGAGCACGTAGTAGGCCCCGTCGGGCCCGAACGCCGAGTCCATCACCTGCTTGCCGACCCAGGGGAAGGTGTCGATCGTGCCGCGGGTGCCGTCGGCGTTGACGTGGATCGGCTTGATCCAGCCCCGCCCGAACTCGGTGGCGAAGAACTGGCCGTCGAAGCTCTGCGGGAACTTGGTCGTCGAGGTGCTGGAGGCGTTGTAGCGGTAGACCGGGCCGCCCATCGGCGACTCGGAGCCGCCACCGAACTCGGCCGGGGTGCCGCTGTCGCCGCCGTACTTGATCCAGGCGGCGCGGGCCGGCGGCAGCGTGCCCTGGCCCGTGTTGCGGAACGAGTTGTTGGTCGCCCCGCCGGTGCAGTTGTACTTGGGGCCGGTGGCGTTGGTCGCGAAGTTCCACTCGTTGTAGGTCTCGGTGCTGGTGTTGGAGCCGGTGCAGTACGGCCAGCCGTAGTTGCCGGCCGAGGTGACCCGGTTGAACTCGACCTGGCCGGACGGGCCGCGGTTGGCGGCGGTGGAGCCGGCGTCCGGGCCGTAGTCACCGACGTAGACGACGCCGGTCGCCTTGTCGACGCTGATCCGGAAGGGGTTCCGGAAGCCCATCGCGTAGATCTCCGGCCGGGTCTGCGCGGTCCCCGGCGCGAACAGGTTGCCCGACGGGATCGAGTAGGAACCGTTGGCGTTCACCTTGATCCGCAGGATCTTGCCGCGCAGGTCGTTGGTGTTGCCCGCGCTGCGCTGCGCGTCGTACGCCGGGTTGCGGTTGGTCCGCTCGTCGATCGGCGCGTAGCCGGCCGAGTCGAACGGGTTGCTGTCGTCGCCGGTCGACAGGTAGAGGTTGCCGGCGGCGTCGAAGTCGATGTCGCCGCCGACGTGGCAGCAGATGCCCCGGTCGGCCGGCACGTCGAGGACGGTGACCTGGCTGCCGGTGTTGAGCGTGAAGTCGGCGTTGAGGGTGAACCGGGCGAGCCGGTTGACGCCCTGCCAGGCCGTCCAGCTCGTGCCCGTGGCGGGCGCGTCGCCGGCCGGGGTCGACAGCGGCGGTGCGAAGTAGAGGTAGATGAACCGGTTGGTGGCGAAGCCCGGGTCGACGCCGACGCCCTGCAGCCCCTCCTCGTCGTGCGTGTAGACGGGGATGGTGCCGATCAGGGTGGTCGTGCCGTTGGCGTCGGTGCGGCGGAGCTGGCCGCCGCGGGCGGTGTGCAGGACCGAGCGGTCCGGCAGCACCGCCAGCGACATCGGCTCGCCGACCTCGGCGACGCCCTTGGCCAGGGTGACCTGCTGGAAGTCGGTGGCGTTGATGGGGTGGGCCGAGGCGGCCGGTGCGGTGGAGACGATGCCGCTCAGCGCGGCCGCGACGAGCAGCAACGCGGAGCCGGCGGCTCGGCGGCGCAGCTTTCGACGAGTGTCCATTGCAGACATGGACAGTCCCTTCCTGACTTTTCTTGCCAGGCAGGGCGCGCGCCGTCGCGCCTGGTGCCGTAGCGGATTCCAAATCTGTAAACCGCGGTGGACGACACAGTAAATTAGTTCAGGGACATGTGTCTATAGCTTCTGTCGCAGATGGCATCACTTTTGCCGAGCCGGCGAAAAGTTGGTCTAGAGCTGCCGGTTGACGGCCTCGGAAGCCAGGGCGGTGAGCACCGGGAGGGCCTCCGCGGAGACCGGGGCGTCCGCCAGCGCGCCGAGCGCCGCGTCGGTCCGCACCTTGATCATCTGCTCGATCCGGTCCAGGGCGCCGGTGTCGATGATGATCTGCCGCAACTCGGCCGCGCCCTCGGGGTCGAGGTCGGGGTTGCCGAACAGCTCCTTGAGGCGGCGCTGCTGGTCCCGGTCGGCGCTGCCCCGGGCCAGCGCCATCATCACGGTCGGCTTGCCCTCACGCAGGTCGTCGAGGATCGACTTGCCGGTCACGGCGGGGTCGCCGAACACGCCCAGCACGTCGTCCCGGAGCTGGAACGCGTCGCCCAGGGGGTCGCCGAACGCCGCCAGCGCGGCCAGGGCCTCGTCGCCGGCACCGGCCAGCGCCGCGCCGATCTGCAGCGGCCGGGTCACGGTGTAGCGGGCGGCCTTCATCCGGATGACGGTCAGGGCGCTGGCCACCGAGCCGTCGCCGACGCCCGACACCAGGTCGAGGTACTGGCCGGCGATCACCTCGGTACGCATGATCGCGAACACGCCGTACCCCTGGTGCACCTGCTCGGCGCCCAGCCCGCACTCGTGGAACATCTGGTCGGCCCAGGCCGCGCAGAGATCGCCGCAGAGCAGCGCGGTGTTGCGCCCGTAGGAGGCGGGGTCGCCGCGCCACGACGAGCGGGTGTGCAGGTCGGCGAAGAGCCGGTGCACCGACGGCTCGCCGCGCCGGCGGTCGCTGCCGTCCATGATGTCGTCGTGGATCAGGGCGAACGCGTGGAACAGCTCCAGCGCCGCCGACGCCGCGATGATCGGGGTGCCGTCGACACCCCCGGCCGAACGCCAACCCCAGTAGCAGAACAGCGGCCGGAGCCGCTTCCCGCCGGCCAGCACGAAGCGGTGCAGCGTCGTGAAGACGCCGCGCGGCGCACCGTCGGGCCAGTCCGGGTCCTGGCGTTCCAGGAACGCGGCCAGCTCGGCGTCGAAACGCGCGCGCAGCTCCGCGGCGTCCACGGGGCGGACGTCGACCGTCATCATCCCTCCTTGGGACCAGCCGGCAGTACTCCGGCGAGGCGCAGCAACAGATCCTTGACCTCGGTGGCGGCGAACCGCTCCTCGGCCACGGTGGGGTCGGAACAGAGCAGCACCGGCCCGTCGGCGGGATCCGCCGGGAGCCGGCCGTGCGAGCCCTTCACCGCGCGGGCGCCCGCGTCGAGCCCGACCACGCTCATCAGGTAGCGCATGCCGAGCTTCTTGCGGGCCAGCGCGACCGCGGCGCGGCCCTTGGCCTTCCCCGGGTTCTCGGGGTCGAAGAAGAGCTCCGCCGGGTCGTACCCGGGCTTGCGGTGGATCTCCACGAGCCGCGCGAAGTCGGGCGCCTTCGCGTCGTCGAGCCAGTAGTAGTAGGTGAACCAGGCGTCCGGCTCGGCGACCAGCACCAGCTCGCCGGCCCGCTCGTGGTCGAGGCCGGCGGCCGCCTTGCCGTCACCGTCGAGCACCTCGGCCACGCCCGGCAGCGCCTCGCAGAGCTTGCGTACCGCCGGGACGTCGGCCTTGTCCTTCACGTACACGTGGGCGATCTGGTGGTCGGCGACCGCGAACGCGCGTGAGGTCCACGGGTCCAGGTATTCCATGCCGTCCTGGGTGTAGACCCGCAGCAGGCCCTCGGAGCGGAGCAGGCGGTTGACGTCGACGGGGCGGGACACGTCGGTGATGCCGTACTCCGAGAGCACCACGACGGTCGCGCCGCGCCGCTGCGCCGCGTCGAGCAGCGGGCCGATCTCCGCGTCGAGCGCCGAGGCGGCCGTCGCGGCCTGGGACGCACCCGGGCCGTACCGCTGGAGGTCGTAGTCGAGGTGCGGCAGGTAGACCAGCGTCAGGTCGGGCAGGTGCGTGGCCAGCAGCTGCTCGGCCGCGCGGCGGATCCACCGGGACGAGGCGATGCCGGCGTTCGGGCCCCAGTAGGTGAACAGCGGGAACTCGCCGAGCGCGCCGGTCAGCTCGTCGTGCAGCTCCGGCGGGTCGGTGTAGCAGTCCGGCTCCTTGCGGCCGTCGGCGTAGTAGATCGGGCGGGGCGTGACGGTCCAGTCCACGTCCGCGCCCATCGCGTACCACCAGCAGACGTTGGCCACCGTGTAGCCGGGATGGGCCCTGCGGGCGGCCTGCCAGACCTTCTCGCCGCCCATCAGGGCGTGGTGCTGCCGCCAGAGGAAGACCTCGCCGAGGTCGCGGAAGTACCAGCCGTTGCCGACGATCCCGTGCCCGGACGGCGTTTCGCCGGTCAGGAACGTGGCCTGCGCCGAGCAGGTGACCGCGGGCAGCACGGTGCCCAGCTCGGCCTGGAAGCCGCGCTCGGCGACCCCGCGCAGCCGTGGCATGCGCTCCAGCAGCCGCGGCGTCAGGCCGACGACGTTGATGACGACCAGTGGTGTGGGGCTCATGAGCGTGCTCCTGCGGTCTCGGACAGGCCCAGGCCGACCAGGGTGTCCCGGGCGAAGGCGAGCTCGGCGGCGATGCCGTCGGCCAGTGCCGCGTCGCCGTCGGGGCGGCGGGCCGGGGGCAGCACGCCCCAGGTGTACGTCTCGACGTCCAGGTGGTCGCAGAGCGCGGTGGGGCCGCCGACCAGCTCGCCGAGGGCGGCATCGAGCACCGGCACGGTCGAGGTCAGCGGCGGCACGGGGTCGGCGTGCAGGGGCACGTGGTAGTGCACCCGCCAGGCGCCGGACAGGTCGCGGTCGAGCGCCTCGTCGAGGTCGTCGGCCGCGCTCGTCGGGTCGGCGGGGTCGGTGGCGCCGGCGGTCGCGGCGGACCGGGTCTGGTGCAGGAACCGGGGCTCGACGTACTCGGTCAGGGTGTCGCGGGCGGCGACCGGGTCGATGGCCTCCAGCGCGGCGGAGACCTGCACCTTGACCACCGGGATGCCGGCCGCGCGCAGCCGCCCGACCGCCTCGGCCGGGTCTTCCCAGGCGCAGGCCAGGTGGGCCAGGTCGAGGCAGACGCCGATCCGGTCGGTGTCGATGTTCGCGAGGTGCCGCACCGCCTGCGCGGTCGACTCGACGACGCAGCCGGGTTCGGGTTCGAAGGCCACGCGTACGGCCCGGCCGGTCTCCCACGCCATCCGGGCGAGGCCGGTGCTCAGCCGCCCGAGGATCCCCTCGGCCGCGTTCGCCTGGGTCTGGTCCCAGGGCTCGCGCCAGGCGAACGGCAGCGTGGAGATGGAGCCCCGGCTGGCGTCGTCCGGCATCAGGTCGAGCAGGATCCGGGCGAGGTCGAGGGTGTAGTCGAGGCGCGCCGGCGTGGTCCAGTCAGGGTGGTAGACGGCCTGCTTGACGACGGGCGCGTGGAACGACTGGTACGGGAAGCCGTTGAGCGTCACCACCTCCAGGCCACGCGCGTCCAGCTCGGCCCGGAGCTGGCGGCGCAGCCGGCCGTAGTTCGCCAGCTCCGCGGCGACCGGGGCGGGCAGCCAGAGCCCGAGGCCGAGCAGGTCGGCGCCGAGCCGCTCGCGCACCTTCACGGCGTACGTGTCGAGCTGGCCGACGATCCCGGCGAAGTCCTCCGCCGGGTGCACGTTGGTGCAGTAGCTGAGATGGACGGTCTGGCCGTCCCGGTGGCGCAGGCGCATCAGCTGCCCCCGCGCAGGATCGAGTTGCCCTCGAACAGCGGGCCCCGCTCGGCCTGGTCGTCCTCGAGCTCCAGCTTCCCGGACTGGCCGTAGAACTCGACCGGGTTGCGCCAGAACACCAGGTCCACGTCGTCCTCGGTGAAACCCTGGGCGAGCATCAGGTCGGCCGTCTCGCGGGTCAGCAGCGGGTCGGAGCGGCCCCAGTCGGCGGCCGAGTTGACCAGCACCCGGTCGGTGCCGAACTCCTTGAGGATCTCGACCATCCGCGGCGGCGACATCTTGGTGTCCGGGTAGATCGAGAAGCCGGCCCAGCAGCCGGACTCCTTGACGGTTCTTACGGTCACCTCGTTGAGATGGTCGATGGCGACCCGACCGGGCTCGATCCCGGACTCGGCGACCACCTTGATGCTGCGTTCGGTGCCGCGCGCCTTGTCGCGGTGCGGCGTGTGGACGAGGGCCGGCAGCTCGTGCGCGATCGCGAGCTGGAGCTGCGCGGCGAACGCGGTCTCCTCCTCGGCCGTCATCGAGTCGTACCCGATCTCGCCGACCGCCACGACCCGGTCCTTCTCGAGATAGCGCGGCAGCACCTCGAGGACGTCCGCGCAGCGCGGGTCGTTGGCCTCCTTGGGGTTCAGCGCGATGGTGGCGTGGTGGCGGATGCCGAACTGGCTGGCCCGGAACGGCTCCCAGCCGACCAGCGCGTCGAAGTAGTCGGTGAACGAGCCCACCGAGGTGCGCGGCTGGCCGAGCCAGAACGCGGGCTCGACGAGCGCCCGCACCCCGGCTGCGGCCATCCGCTCGTAGTCGTCGGTCGTCCGCGAGGTCATGTGGATGTGGGGGTCGAAGATGCGCATCACGCCTCCTTCCGCAACGCCGTGCCGGACAGCCGGTTGAGCAGTCCGGTGGCGTCGGGTGCCATCGGCCGCCCGGCGGCGGCCCGTTCCTCCGCCAGCCCGGCGAGCATCACCCGCAGCTCCTCGTCGGCGCGGGCGTCGAGCTGGTCCACGATGGACAGCGGGAGGCCCATGAACACGCACTTGAGCACCGCCTGCCGCCAGGTGGCGGCGTCCAGGTGGGCCGCGTACGGGCCGAGGGCGGCGCCGACCAGGCGGGTGTCGTTGGTGCGGATCGCGTCGTGCAGCAGGGGCACGGCCGCGTCGCCGATCGGCAGCAGCGGCAACGCCCGCAGCACGGCGCGCTTCTCGTTGGCGTCGCCGTAGCGGTACAGCCGTTCCGCCTCGGCCGCGACCCGGTCACCGGGTAGCGCGGCCAGCAGCAGCGCGCGGGCCGCCTCGTCGGCGGTCCAGCCGGGCAGGCCGGCCAGCGGTGCCCGGCCGCAGGCGCGGGCGGCGCGCGGGAACAGCCGGGCGACGGCACCAGGGTCGGCCTCGACCTGGCGGACGGCCTCGTCGACCCAGTCGACCGCGGCGGGTGGCAGTGGGGCACGGAGTTCGTCGGGTTTCATCGGAACGCTCCTCCCGTACTGGCGGCGGTCCGGGTTTCGAAGGCTCTGCGGAGGAAGTCGATGGAGCGGGCGGCGACGTCCGGGGCCGCGTGCGAGTGCCGGGGCAGCTCGACCGCGACCAGGCCGGTGTAGCCCGCCTCGTCGAGGGCGCGCAGCACGGGCGGGAAGTCGATCTCGCCGGTGCCGAACTCCAGGTGTTCGTGGGTGCCCCGGCGCATGTCGTCGATCTGCACGTTGACCAGGTGGTCGGCGACCGCGGTGACGCAGTCGGGCACCGGGTCGGGCTCGAGGCAGCGGCAGTGTCCGATGTCGAGGGTGATGCCGAAGCGGGGCGGCGCGCCGAGCGCGGCGTGCAGCCGGCGCCAGTCGCCGATGTCCTCGACGAACATGCCGGGCTCGGGCTCGAAGCCGAGCGTGACGTCCCGTTCCTCGGCCGCCGCCAGCGTCGCCGCGCAGCCGTCGACCAGGCGCTGCCAGGCGGTGTCCGGGTCGACCGACGGCGGGCGGATGCCGCTCCAGAACGAGACCGCCTCGGCGCCCAGGTCGGCGCCGACCGCGACGGCCCTGCGGAGGAAGTCGAGGCGCGGCGCCGGGTCGTCGTGCAGCAGGGTCGGCGCGTGCTTGTGCCAGGGGTCGAGCAGGTAGCGGGCACCCGTCTCGATGACGACCCCGAGCCCGAGCTCCGCGAGCCGGTTGCCGACCGCGGCCACCCGGGCCGGCAGGCCCGGCGCGAACGGGTCGAGGTGGTCGGTGTCGAGGGTCAGCGCGACACCCTCGTAGCCCAGGTCGGCGATCACCGCGAGGGCGTCGTCCAGGCGGTGGTTGGCGAAGCCGTTGGTGCCGTAGCCGAACCTCATGTGGCGGCCACCTTCCGGGTCAGCCGCCGGGCCAGCGGCGCGGCCGCGGCGACGAGCGCGCCCGGTGCCGGTGCGCCGGCGCCCGCGGCCAGCGCGCCCTGCAGGGCCGGCAGCGAGGTGATGCCGGCACCCACGGCCGCGCGGACGACCGGGGCCGACGGGTCGGCCGCCGCCCGGAGCTGTGCGGCGCCGTAGCGGGCGGCGTACCAGCCGGCGAGCGCGGCCGGCACCAGTGCCCGCCAGCCCCGCTGCCGCCCAGGGCGCACCGCGGCGGCGGTCACCGCCGCGGTGCCGGCCAGCGTGACGACCGGCAGCAGGTGGTCGGCGCCGGACACCTCCTTCTGGGAGAGGGCCGTGACCGTGTACGTGTGCGCGGCGACCAGCGCCGCGGCCGGGACCGCCCGAGCGACCCGGCCGCCGGACGCGCCGAGCAGCACGTCCAGGCCCCGGCAGGCGGCCATCACCGCCGGGCCGGCCGGGGTGTTCTTCGCCTTGACGTCGTACGCCCAGACGGCGGCGGCCAGGGGCACGGCGACGGACAGGGCCCGCCGGCCGCCGGTCAGCCCGGCCAGGCCGACGCCTGCCGCGGTCAACCCGACCGCGACGGCGAGCGCCTGGGCGGGCGTGACCCGGCCGCTGGGGATCGGGCGTTCCGGGCGCTCCTTGGCGTCGAGCTCCCGGTCGGCCCAGTCGTTGGCGGCCATGCCGGCCCAGTAGAGCAGCACCGAGGAGCCGGCGAGGGCGGGTGTGCGGGCGCGCAGCACGCCCGCGGCCGCCGCGCCGGCCACCACGTCACCGGGCACCGAGAGCCCGGCCGGTGCCCGGACCAGCTCGGCGTAGTCCGCGAGGGTGGGCATTCAGCGCTCCTGCTCCGCCAGCCCGGCGACGAAGGTGCGCAACAGGTTCCACTGCTCGGTGAGCCCGTGCGGCACGTCGCCGATCGGGTCCTTGAAGAAGAAGGCCAGCTCGGTCAGGGGTCCCTGCCGGCCGGCCCGGTGTGCGGCGGTGGTGAGCCGCGCGAGGTCGAGGATCAGCGGCGCGGCCAGGGCCGAGTCGCAGCCGTGCCAGGAGAACTCCATCCGCATGCGGACACCCAGGAAGCCGGCGAAGCTGACGAGGTCCCAGGCGGTCTTGAAGTCGCCGAGGTCGTCGACGTACTCGATGCGGGTGTTGCCCTCGGGTTCGTAGCCCAGGGTCTCCGCGAGGACCCGCTGCTTGCTCGCCGACTTGGCGGCGTTGGGGCCGGGTGCCGCCAGGTTGGCGCCGTCGCCGCCGCCCAGCAGGTTGAGGCCGGACCAGCTGCGCACGGCGAGGTTGCGGTGGGCGAACATCGGCGCGAGCACCGACTTGACCAGCGTCTCGCCGGTCTTGCCGTCGTGCCCGGCGTACGGCAGGCCGGTCTCCCGCGCGAGCGCGTCGAGGGCCGGCAGCCGCGCGCCGGTGGACGGGGTGAAGTCCACGTAGGACGCACCCGCCGTGAAGGCGGCGTACGCGGCGAGCGAGCTGCCCGGCAGCGGTGCGTTGCCGGCGGCGAGCTCCGCGCGGAGCAGGTCGAGGTCGCCGTGCGCGGGCAGCGGCTCGGGCAGCGACTCGGTCGTGGAGACGTTGACCACCACCACCCGCTCCAGGCCCAACCGGTCGCGGAACGCGGTGATGTCGGCGGCCAGCGCGGCCGCCGTCTCGGCCTGCGTCCCGCCGACGGGCACGGTGCGGATGTTCTCTTCGACGGCGGCCAGGTCCGCGGCGACGGCGGCGACCAGCCGGGGCGGGACGACACCCGCCTCGCCGAGGGTCTCGGCCTTCTTGGCCAGGCATGTGGTGACGACGTCATGACCGCCGAACGCCAGGTCGGCGATCGGTGGCAACGCTGATCCGCGCAGATCGGGATGCTCCGTCACGCATCCGGTCGGCTCGGCGAGCCCGGCGCGTAGCGCCAAGGCCCCGACCATGCTGGTGGTCGCGACGGATCCGCGCGCGCCTACCAGCCAGACACCCGTGCTCATGGTGTCCCTCCTGCTCGCTGTGCTAGGTCTTGTCCCCCGTGTGCGAAACGCTCGTGGTGCGTCGGCATGGGCCCCGCCCGCCCGGACCGGCTCGGGATGGCACCCCGGAAACGGCGTCGGAGTCGGCGGCAACGACGCCGGATCCGGACCCGGTCGGACCCGGGCGGACGGGGCTTTGGCAGACAGGGCCGGTCGGCGTCGCGGCCCTGCCTCCCCCGCTTCATGCCGGGGGTCAATAAGGTGGCGGGCTCGCGACCGCGCCGGAGGAAGAGTGGAGGGGGTGTGGCGGACGGCTCATGGTGCCCTCCGGGGTCAGTGGGGCGGGCGCCATAGGGCACCGGCTCGTGGGCGCGAACGGTGTGACGCTGGAGTGGCTGACCCGTGGCGAGATGCCTCGTTCGCCAAGGTTCGTGCAGTTGTCGGGGTTCTCGGTGCTTGCTCGTTTTCGGTGGTGCTTCTCGGTGGTGCTTCTCGGTGGTGCTTCTCGGTGGTGCGGTCGGTGTCCGGTGCGACCGGGAATCCCGGTCCGGTCGCACCGGACGACCGGATACCTCCGGCGACCCGTCCCACCGCGGGGCGCAACCGCGGCGGGACCCTCGCGGGTCGGCCCGAGGGGTCAGGCGGCTACTTCGACGAGGGCCGGTTCGACCTCGGTCCAGACCGTGCCCTGGTCCGCCGAGCGCGCCACCGCGTCCAGCACGAGCTGGACCTGGAGGGCGTCGAGGAACGAGGGCGCCGGGTCGGTGCCGGTGGCGATGGCCTCGATGAAGTCCCGCATCTCGTGGGTGAACGAGTGCTCGTAGCCGATGATGTGGCCCGGCGGCCACCAGGCGGCCATGTACGGGTGGTCGGCCTCGGTGATCAGGATCCGGTTGAAGCCCTGCTCGGCGGAGGGCGCCGCCGAGTCGTAGAACTCCAGCTCGTTGAGGCGCTCGAGGTCGAACACCAGCGTGCCGAGCGAGCCGTTGATCTCGACCCGGAGGCCGTTCTTGCGGCCGATCGCGAAACGGCTCGCCTCGTACGTGGCGATCGCCCCGCCGTCGAGCCGCGCCAGGAACAGCGCGGCGTCGTCGACGGTGACCTGGCCCGTGGCCGGAGCGTCGCCCCCGTTGCCGGACGAGGCGGCCAGGCCGCTCGACTCGGTCGGCAACGGGCGCTCCTTGACGAACGTCTCGGTCAACGCGCTGACCCCGGTGATCTTCTGGCCCGTCACGTACTGGGTCAGGTCGATGATGTGCGCCCCGATGTCACCGAGCGCACCGGAACCCGCCTTGTCCTTCTGGAGCCGCCAGACCAGCGGGAACTGCGGGTCGACGATCCAGTCCTGCAGATAGACCGCGCGGACGTGACGGATCACGCCGATCCGGCCGGACGCGATGAGCTGACGCATCATCGCGACCGCCGGCACGCGGCGGTAGTTGAACCCGCACATCGACCGGATGCCGTCGGCCTGCGCCTTGGCCGCCGCGGCGACCATCGCGCGGGCCTCCTCGACCGAGTTCGCCAGCGGCTTCTCGCACAGCACGTGCTTGCCAGCCGCCAGCGCCGCGATCGCGATCTCGGCGTGGCTGTCGCCGGGCGTGCACACGTCGACGATGTCGATGTCGTCGCGTTCGACGACCTCGCGCCAGTCGGTCGTGTGCGCGTCCCAGCCGAGCTTCGCGGCCGCACCGGCGACCTTCGACTCGTCCCGGCCGCAGATCAGGGCCATCCGGGCGCGCGCCGGCAGGTCGAAGGCGACGTTCACCGTGCGCCACGCGGTGGAGTGCGCGGCGCCCATGAACGCGTAGCCGACCATGCCGACCCGCAGCTCGCGGTCCTCGGGGGAACGTGAATCAGTGGACAAGGTGGGTCTCCCTATTTAGCTGAACCCGAGCGGGAGGTAGGTGCTCGCGTTCTCCTTGGTGATCGTCTCCGAGGCCAGGATGATCTCCTTCGGCACCTGGAGCTCGACCAGGTCGGACATGCCCTTGCCCTGGGCGATGAGCCGGGCGAGCGAGATGGCCGAGGAGGCCATCGACGGGCTGTACGTGACGGTGCACTTGAGGACCGAGTTGTCGGCCTGGATCGCCTCGATGGCGGCCTTCGAGCCGGCACCGCCGACCATCAGGAACTCCTTGCGGTTGGCCTGGTTGGCCGCGGCCAGGACACCGATGCCCTGGTCGTCGTCGTGGTTCCAGAGCGCGTCCATCTTCGGCAGCGCCTGGAGCAGCTGGCTCATCTCGGCCTGGCCGCTGTCGACGGTGAACTGCGCGGCACGCCGGTTGGCGACCTTCATGCCGTTGGCCGCGAGGGCCGCGTTGAAGCCGGCGGTGCGCTCCTGGGTCAGCTCCAGGTTGTCGATGCCGGCGATCTCGCCGATGATCGGCGCGCTGACGCCCTTGGCCTTCATCTGCGCGGCGATGTAGTTGCCCGCCGCGACGCCCATGCCGTAGTTGTCGCCCTTGATCTGCAGGCGGTAGGCGAGCGCGTCGGGGAAGGCGCGGTCGAGGTTGACGACCGGGATGCCGGCCTTCATGGCCTCGAGGCCGAACGCGTTGAGCTCCTTGCCGTCGTGCGGGAGCAGCACGATGACGTCGGGCTTCTGCGAGATCATCGTCGACAGCGCGGACCGCTGGGCGGCCGCGTCGGCACCGGCCTCGACCGTGCTGAACGTGACGTCCGAGTACTCCGCGGCCTGCGCCTTGGCGTTGCTCGTGATCGCCGCGATCCAGCCGTGGTCGGCGGCGGGCGCCGAGAAGCCGATCGTGACCTTCTTGCCGGGCGCCGAGTTGGCGTTCGGCGACGCGTTGTTGTTGCCCTGCGTCTGCGCGTTGTTGTTGTCGCCACCGGACTCGTTGCTGGTGCAGGCGGCGAGGAGTGCACCGGCGCCGAGCGCGGCACCGCCGAGCAGGAACCGCCGGCGGACCGGGTCGTGCTGGGTCATTGACGACCTCCTGGATTCTCAACTTGCGGGGGTAACAGGATGTGCATTTCCTGGCGACCATCCAGATCGGACGGCCACCGTGGACGATCTGCGTCTGTCAACTTGGTGCGGTGACCCGGTTCCGTTTGAAGAACAGGGACACCGAGTTGAAGCGGAACTGCTGGATGAGCACGGCCGCGACGATGATGCCGCCCTTGACCATGTTCTGGACCTCGCTCGACAGGGCGTTGAGCGTGAACAGGTTGGTGATGGTGGAGAAGATGACGACGCCGAGCAGCGAGCCGACGATGGTGCCCCGGCCGCCGCTGAGCAGCGTGCCACCGATGATCACCGCGGCGATGGCGTCGAGCTCGTAGTTGGTGGCCATGGCCGCCTGGGCCGAGGTGCCGATCGAGGTGAGCATGATGGCGCCGATGCCGCAGCAGAGCCCCGCCAGGGCGTACAGCATCATGGTGTGCAGTCGGACGTTGATGCCGGCGAGCCGGGCGGCCTCGACGTTGCCGCCGATCGCCACCGTCCGGCGGCCGAACGTGGTGCGGTTGAGCAGGACCCAACCGAGGAGCACCACGATGCCGAGGATCCAGACCAGGAGCGGCACACCGAGGAAGCTCTCCGCCGCGATGGCGTTGATCGTCCGGTTGTCGGTCTGCTGGGTCTGCTTGTTGGAGATCCAGGCGGCCAGGCCGCGGGCGGCGACCAGCATCGCCAGCGTGGCGATGAACGGCACCAGGCGTCCGTACGAGATCAGGAAGCCGTTGATCAGTCCGACGCCGACGCCCACCGTGAGCGCCGTCAGGATCATGAAGAAGGTGCCCATCTCCTGTGTCGCCACCGTGGTGGACCAGACACCCGCCAGGGCGATGATGGCGCCGACCGAGAGGTCGATGCCGCCGCCGATGATCACGAAGGTCATGCCGACCGCGATCACACCGACGGTGGAGCCGAGCTTGAGGATCGCCCAGACGTTGCTGATCCACCAGCCTTCCTGCCCGTACAGGTCAGGTTTGGTGATGATGCCGATCAGGATCAGGCCGGCCAGCACGGCGATCAGCGCCAGGTTGCGCCGGGTCGACTCGCCGGCGTCGCTCTTCCACCAGCCGTTGCCGCGCGGCCCCTCGGGCTCCGGGCCGCCGCCCAGCGCCTCCTTGACCGCCGGGGCCGTCTGTGCCGGGAGCCCGGTCATGTCTGGTCTCCTGTCGCTCCGCTGATCATGTCGGTCATGCGGGCGCACCTTCCATCAAGGACCCCGCCATGACGAGGTCGAGCACCGTGTCTTCGTCGAGTTCCCCGGCACGCGCCTGGCGGACGACCCGGCCTTCGCGCATCACCACCACCCGGTCGCTGAGACCGAGGACCTCCGGAACTTCGCTGGAAACCAGCAGCACCCCGACGCCTTGCGCCGCGAGCGCGTGAATCACCTGGTAGAGCTCCGCCCGGGCGCCGACGTCGACGCCGCGGGTGGGTTCGTCAAGCAGCAGCAGCTGGGTGTCGCCGAGCAGCCAGCGCCCGACCACCACCTTCTGCTGGTTGCCGCCGGAGAGCGTGCCCACCGGCCGGCGCACGTCCCGCGGGCGCAGCTCGAGCCGGTCGGCCACCTTGCCGGCCTCGACCCGCTCCTTGCCCGCGTCGGTGAAGCCGAACTTCGCGATCCGGCTGAACGTCGAGAGCGTCATGTTGCGGTAGATCGGCTCGCCGAGCAGCAGCGCCTGGGTCTTGCGCTCCTCGGGGGCCATGCCCATGCCGGCGCGTACGGCGGCGCCGACCGCACCCGGCCGCAACGCCTTGCCGTTGACGTAGATCTTGCCGCTCTGCGCCTGGCGCGCGCCGAAGATCGTCTCCAGCAGCTCGGACCGGCCGGAGCCGACGAGGCCGGCGATGCCGACGATCTCGCCCTTGCCGACGGTCAACGAGACGTCGGTGAACTCGCCCGGGCGGCCGAGCCCTTCGACCCGCAACAGCTCGTCGGCCACCGGCGGCTTGTCTGCGCGGTCCGGGAAGACGTACTCGATGGTCCGGCCGGTCATCCGGCTGACCAGCTCGCGGGTCGGCGTCGTGCGGGCCGCGAGGTTGGCCGCGGTGGTCCGGCCGTCCTTGAGGACCGTGACCCGGTCGCCGATCTCGCGGATCTCCTCGAGCCGATGCGAGATGTAGATGACCGCGATGCCCTGCGCCGTCAACTCCCGGATGATCCGGAAGAGGTTCTCGACCTCGTCGTGCGCGAGCACGGCACTCGGCTCGTCCATGATGATCAGCTTGGCGTCGTGCGACAGCGCGCGGGCCATGCTGACCACCTGCTTGCCCGCGGCGGGCAGGGTCCGCACCATCCGGTTGGGCGCGATCTCGCCGTGTCCGAGCCGGGCGAGGATGTCGCGGGTGCGCTTGTTGATGGTGCCGCGGCGCACGAACCCGGCGACCCGCGGCTCGTGG
This sequence comes from Asanoa siamensis, assembly GCF_016862555.1. GTDB lineage: Bacteria > Actinomycetota > Actinomycetes > Mycobacteriales > Micromonosporaceae > Asanoa > Asanoa siamensis. The sequence goes on from NZ_BONE01000025.1 coordinate 42,945, forward strand.
CCGAGGAACGCGTTCTCGCCGATCGACAGGTCGTCGACGAGGTCGAGCTCCTGGTAGATGGTGGCGATGCCGGCCTTGTTGGCGGCTTGCGGGTTGGCGAACCGGACGGCCTCGCCGAGCCACTCGACGGTGCCGGAATCGGGCTGGTGGGCGCCGGAGAGCACCTTGATCAGCGTCGACTTCCCGGCGCCGTTCTGGCCGAGGAGGCAGTGCACCTCACCGGCGCGCACCTCCAGCTGGACGCCGTCGAGCGCGCGTACGCCGGGGAAGGTCTTGACGACGTCCGTCAGCCGCAGGACGACGGGGCGCTCGGCCCCGTCACCGGCGGCCGCGTCGGCATCGGGCCCGACGGGGCCGGCGGCCGCCGTCCGGTCGTCGTCGACCGCGCCGGCGTCGCCGTCGTCGTCCGTGCCCACGTCACCGTCGGCGGCGTCCACCACCTCGTCGGGAGCGGCGTGCCGCGCCTCGGGCACCCGAGCGGCACTCCCCTCGCCCACGCCGTCGGCCTTCGCCGGGACCGCGTCGCTGTCGCCCGCCGTCGCGGCGGCAACCCCGGATGTGGGCGCGCCGTCGGCCTTGGCAGCGTCCGCGTCGGTTTCCGGGGTGTGGGCAGCCGGCGCGGTGCCGTCCGCCCTCGCGGCGGCAACCTCGGACTCGCCGGCAGCGGTTGCGGAACCCGCGCCGTCAGCCTTCCCGGCCGCCGCGCCGGTCTCCGCGGTGCGGGCAGCCGACCCGGTGCCGTCCGCCTTCGCGGCGGCAACCTCCGACTCGCCCGCGGAGCTTGCGGAACCCGCGCCGTCGGCCCTCGCGGCCGCCGCGCCGGTCTCCGCGGTGCGGGCAGCCGACCCGGTGCCGTCCGCCTTCGCGGTGGCAACAACCTTCGATGCGGAAGCGGAGCCGTCGGCGTCGACGGCCGCCGCACCCGCTTCCGGGGTGACGGCCGCCGAAGCGGTGCCGTCGGCGTCCGTTTGCAAAGCGGGGGTTACAGAAGCGGCGCCGGCGGGATCGGGGGTGGCGGCGCCGTTGGGGGTTGGTTTCTCGTTGGCGGCAGCGCCGGGTGGCGTGCCGGTTTCAGGGGCGGTGCGCTCGGTCATGACGCCTCCATGAAGGCCATGTCACTGGCCAGCACCGCCGCGCCGGTCACGCCCGCGCGGCTGCCGAGTTCGGAGAGGACCACGGGCAGGTTGCCGGTGGCGAGCGGGAGGGAGCGCCGGTAGACGACGCTGCGGATCTCGGCCAGCAGGATGTGGCCGAGCTGGGCCAGGCCGCCGCCGATCACGATCATCGACGGGTTGGCGAAGCTGACCAGGCCGGCCAGCACGCCGCCGACGCGGCGGCCGCCGTCGCGGATCAGGCGGATGCAGACCACGTCGCCCTCGATCGCGCCCTCGGCGACGTCGACGGCGGTGACCAGGCCGTTGGCGGCGAGGCGCTCGGCCAGGGCGGGCGAACCGCCGGCGCGGGCCGCGGCGGTCGCGTCCTTGGCGATCGCGGCGCCGCTGAACAGCGCCTCCAGGCAGCCCACGTTGCCGCACGAGCACATCGGGCCGTGCGAGTCGACCTGGATGTGGCCGATGTCGCCGGCGCACCCGTCGGTGCCCCGGTAGACCTCGCCACCCAGGTAGATGCCGCAGCCGACGCCGGTGCCGATCTTCACGAACAGGAAGTCGTCGACCGAGTGGGCGACACCGCCGTGCCGCTCGCCGATGGCCATGATGTTGACGTCGTTGTCGACCACCGCCGGGCAGCCGTGCTCGCGGGTGAGCAGCTCGCGGACCGGGAAACGGTCCCAGCCCGGCATGATCGGCGGGGAGACGGGGACGCCGTCGCGGAAGCTGACCGGCCCCGGGACACCGATGCCGACGGCGTCGAGCCGCTCGTAGGCACCGTCCACCTTGGCCTTGTGCAGCAGCTCGTTGACCCGCAGCAGGGTGCCCTTCGGGCCGCTGCGGATGTCGGCCGGCTCGGCGTAGGCCTTGACCGGCTCGAGGCGCCCGTTGACGATCTCGACGTCGATCGAGCTGGCGCCGAGGTCGACGGCGGCGAAGCGCAGGTCGGGGCTCAGCTCGACCAATGTGGACCGACGACCGCCGCGGGAGGCGGCCAGGCCGGCCTCGGCGACGTAACCCAGGGAGACCAGCCGCTCGAGCTCGGCGAGCAGCCGCGGCCGCGGCATCTCCAGCCGGTCGGCGAGCTCGGCGCGGGAGACCGCACCGTTGTCGCGCAGCAGCCGCAATAGCCGCAGGTGCAGTGGCTCAACAGCCCGCACGGCACCCATCCTTTGGTCGACCCGTTCACACCGGCGCAACGTCCGGGTGTTGTGCACGACACAGTATGAGCTTCCGCTGTAGGTGTAAAGAGCTTCGGATCTCTTGGCGATAACTTTTGCTGGAAGGAACAAAAGCTGTTGGCACGGCTAGTGAATCTTCGCGGCAGTGCTGCGGAGATGCCGGTTTCGTCCGGTCAAAACGCCCTGACGTGCGGTGACGCGCTACTTACATAGGAGGGTCGTCATGCGCCGGCCGGCGACCACCAGCCCGATGGCGGTGACGAGCAGAAGATAACCGACGTCGATCAATCCGCCTAGGACTTCGTCGGCGCCGGTCGATATGCCCCGGATCAGGTCGACCGCGCGGTAGAGCGGCGTCACCTCGACCAGCCAGCGCAGCGCCGGGTGGTAGCTCTCCGCGGGCACGAACGTGCCGGAGAACAGGAACAGGGCGAACTGGATGGAACCCATCAGATCGAAGTCCTGCCAGCTGCGCATGAACGTGCTCAGCGCCATGCCGAGCGCGCCGAACGCGAAGCCGACGAGGACCGCCGCGGGGAAGGCCAGCAGCGCGCGACCCACGGAGATCAGGTCGAGGGCGGCCATCACGATCAGGAACGCCGCGGAGTAGAGCGAGCCGCGCACCATCGCCCAGCCGAGCTCGCCGAGCGCGATCTCGAAGGGCCGCACGGGGGTGGCCAGCATCCCCTCGTACAGCCGCATGTATTTCATCTTCCCGAAGAAGTTGAAGGTGGTCTCGGCGAGCGCGCCGCTCATCGCCGCCGAGGCCAGCATCGCCGGCGCGACGAACGCCGCGTAGCCGACGACCGTGCCGTCGGGCAGCGTCAGGTCGCCGACCAGGCCGCCCACGCCGACGCCGATGGAGAGCAGGTAGACCACCGGCTCGACGAAACCGGAGATCATCACCAGCCAGTACGCGGAGCGCAGCGCGGCGGCGTTGCGTGCGGCTACGGAGGCCGAGCGGCGGACGGGGCCCTCGAACGCGACGAGCCGGGGCAGCAGCAGCGCGACCATCAGAACACCAACCGCTTCCGGAACCGGGCGTGCGCCAGCCACCAACCACCGACCGCCCACAACGCCAGGTAGGCAAGATGGCCAAGGGCCGACCACTGCGGCGCGACACCGAGCGTGGCGGCCCGGCACAGGTCGACGCCGTGCCAGAGCGGCGTCGCGTAGGCGACCCAGCGCAGCCCGACCGGCATCGCCTCGACCGGGAAGAAGACGCCCGCGAACAGCGACATCGGCAGCACCGCGAAGCGGAACAGCAGCGCGAGGTAGCTGTCGGAGGTGATGCTCGCGCTGTAGGCGAAGGTCGGCGCCGCCACCGCGCAGCCGAGCAGCACGACCAGGGGCAGTGTGGCCAGCGCCCACACGGAGTGGACCGCCCCGAACAACGTGGCCACCAGCAGGAAGGCGGCGGCCGAGAGCAGTGCCCGGAACACCACGAACGCCAGGTGGCCGCCGAGCACGTCGGCGACCCGCAGCGGTGCCGCGGCCTGGCCGAAATAGATCTTGTGCCACTCGAAGTTGCCGAGCACCGGCCAGGTGGCCTCGCCGACGCCGACCTGCAACGCCGCCGATGCGATCAGGCCGGGGACGACCCAGTCGAGATAGGACACTCCGCCGACGCCGCCTTCGACGTAGGCGCCCACCCCGACCCCGAAGCCCAGCATCGTCAGCAGTGGCAACAGGAACGACCCGAACACCGACCCGCGCCAGGTGCGCCGATAGCCCACCAGGTGGTATTCGAAAACGGCCACGGTGGCGGTCACCCCCACACCCCCGTTCGGGGTCGTGCGCGGCACCCCTGATGCCGGATCGTCCGGCCGCGGTGCGAGGTCGACCGGCGACAGCGCGGCGCGGGCGGTCGCGGGCGCGCCGGCCACCGCGAACCCGGCGCCGCCGTCACCGGGTGTGCGGACGCGGCTCGTGGGGTAGATCCCGCCGCATGGCCGCGCGTGGCAAACCTTGGTGGATGCTGGCGGAGACCCCGACGATGGCCTTCGCCCTGGGCGGGATCTGGACGGTGCTCGGCCTCGGGCAGGTGATCACCCTGGCCTTCGGCGGCGACGGTGGTGCGCTCTGGGTCGCGCGGGTCGTGCTCGCGGTGATCACGGTGCTGCTGGGGGTCGGCTATCTGGCCTCGGCGGCCGCTCACCGTCGCCGGGAGCGCGGCACTCCGTCGTGACGTCCGTTGCCCGGTCATCGCTAGTCGACCAGGGTCCGGCCGGTGAGGTGCAGGAAGACGTCTTCGAGCGTGCTGCGGCGGACCAGCACGCTGGCCGGCGCGAGCGCGCGCCCGTGCACCTCGGCCACGGCCGCGTCGCCGTCGTCGACGTAGAGCAGGACCCGGTCGGGCAGCGGCTCGATCCGCTCGCCGATGCCTGCCAGCTTGTCGACGAACGCCTCCTGGGAGTCGGCCGCGAAGCGTAGCTCGACCACCTCGCGGGTGGAGTTGCGCTCGATCAGCTCGCGCGGCGAACCCTCGGCCACGATCCGGCCGCCGTCCATCACCACGAGCCGGTCGCAGAGCTGCTCGGCCTCGTCCATGTAGTGCGTGGTCAGCACGAGCGTCACGCCCTGCCGCTTGAGCCGGAACAGCCGCTCCCAGACGAGGTGGCGGGCCTGCGGGTCGAGGCCTGTGGTCGGCTCGTCGAGCAGCACCACGTCGGGCTCGTTGACCAGCGCGCGGGCGATCGTCAGCCGGCGTTTCATGCCGCCCGAGAGCGGGTCGACCTTGCTGCCCGCCCGCTCGCTGAGCTGGACGAACCGCAGCAGCTCGGCGGCGCGGGCCCGGGCCACCTTGCGCGGGATGCCGAAGAACCGCGCGTAGGTCGTCAGGTTTTCGGCGACCGTCAGCTCCGGGTCGAGGTTGTCGGTCTGCGGGCAGACGCCGAGCCGCGCCCGGATCGCCGGGCCGTCGCGGGCCGGATCCATGCCCAGGATCCGCAGCCGGCCCGCCGTCACCGGCGACACACAGCCGATCATGCGCATCGTCGAGCTCTTGCCCGCGCCGTTGGGACCGAGGAAGCCGAAGGCCTCGCCGGCCCGCACGGACACGTCGATGCCGTCGACGGCGGTGAACCCGCCGAAGCGTTTCACCAGCCCCGTCGCCTCGATGAGCGGCCTGCCGTCAGTCACAGGCGGACCATAGCCAGGGGGTACGACAGAAGACAGCGGATATCGGCGGCCGCTGATGAAAAACGGTCAGAGGTCCCTGGGGGTGGTCGCCGAGCGGGCCTCCGCCACCAGCGCGCCGGTGGTCTCGACGACCTCCGGAGTGGACGTCTCGGTGCCGGGGTCGTAGCGCACCGACCAGGCCAGACCGTTGCGGCCACGGACCTTGCGGGCGACCACCCGCACACCGCCGCCGTCGATCGCGTGGTGCGAGGTGTAGGAGACGGAGCCGGTCACCCGGGCCCGCACCTGCTGCGGGATCTCCTTCGGCTCGAGCAGCAGCACCGACTGCGGCGTCGCGTCGGCCAGCACCTCGTACTCGTCGCGCTCCTCGACCACCTCGGCCGGCGTCACGGTCAACTCACGGCCGGACCAGACCGCCTTGTGGATCCGGTGCCAGTCGAGCCGGTCACGGTCGGGCAGGCGCAGGCCGCGGTCGGTGGCGACCACGAGCGGGCCGGCCTCGGTGCGCGACCAGGCGATCACCCGCTCGTCGGGCTCGAGCGTCACACCGGCGTCGGCCGGCAGCTTGACCCGCCTGCGGAACACGTCCCAGATGCTCGTCACAATCCACCCGCCGCCTGTTCGCGCAGGGCTCGCGCGTGCTGCTCCAGGGAGAACAGCTCGCCGGCCAGCGCGAGATATTGGTCTTTGCTCGTCACCGGGTTGATCCGCTGCACCTTCGACTTGAGGTCGCGGATCCGGGCGTCGGTGGCGCCCCACTGGAGCCGCGCGAGCAGCACCGAGACGTAGTGCGGATCGGGCTCGGTGTCCCGCAGCATCGGCTCGACGGCCAGCTCGCCGACCAGGGCCTTGCCGGTCAGGTCGCCGCACGCGTCGCGTACCCGCTCGATCCAGACCGCGCCGCTCGTGCCGCTGACCGCACCGCCGGCCTCGGCGATCGCGGCGCGCACGGTACGCAGCTCGACCGTCGAGTAGGCCTCGTCACCGATCGCGTCGAACATCGGCCCGGCCAGCACCGGCACCTGGATCGCCAGCTTGAGCGCCTCGCGCTCGACCCGGGCCTGCGGGGTGTCGGCGCGAACGGTCGCGGCGTTGGCGGCGGCCGTCGCGGTGGCCGCCGGCGCGCCCGCGTTGGCCACGGCCCGCTGCACCGGCTCGATCTCCATGCCGAGATCGCCGGCCAGCTTCCGGACGTACTCGGGACGCTTCTCCCGGTCCTTGATCTTGGCCACCAGCGGCGCGGCCCGGCGCATCGCCTCGACCCGGCCGTCGACGGTGTCGAGATCGAACTTGCCGAGGATCTGCCGCAGCGCGAAGTCGACCATCGGCTCGCGGCGCGCGACCAGGTCGCGCACGGCCAGGTCACCCTTGGCCAGGCGCAGGTCGCACGGGTCCATGTTGTCGGGGCTGACCGCGATGAAGGTACGGCCGACGAAGCGCTGGTCCTCGTCGAACGCCCGCAACGCCGCCTTCTGCCCGGCCGCGTCGCCGTCGAAGGTGAAGATGATCTCCCCGGCGAACGCGTCGGTGTCCATCAGCAGCCGGCGCAGCACGCTGATGTGGTCGCCGCCGAACGCGGTGCCGCAGGTCGCGACCGCGGTCTTGACGCCGGCCAGGTGGCAGGCCATCACGTCGGTGTAGCCCTCGACGATCACGGCGCGGCCCTGGCGGGCGATCTCCCGCTTGGCGTGCTCGATCCCGTAGAGCACGTGGGACTTCTTGTAGAGCGGCGTTTCGGGCGTGTTGAGGTATTTGGGGCCGTCGTCGTCGTCGAACAGCTTGCGCGCGCCGAACCCGATGATGTCGCCGGACAGCTCCCGGATCGGCCAGACGAGGCGGCGCCGGAACCGGTCGATCAGCGAACCGGACCGGGCCTCGCGGGCCAGCCCCGCGGTGACGAGCTCCTGGCTGGTGAAGCCCTGTTGGCGCAGGTGGCGGGTGAGCGGGTCCCAGCCTTCGGGCGCGAACCCACAGCCGAAGTCCTGTGCGGCGGCCCGGTTGAAGCCGCGCTGGGCGAGGAACTCGCGGGCCAGCCGGGCGCCCGGCGTGGTCAGCTGGCCGGCGTAGAACTCGGCGGCGGCCGCGTGCGCGGCGACCAGGCGCTGCTTGACCCCCTGCTGCTGGGCGCGGGCCGGAGCCGGACCGCCCTCGACGTAGCGGAGCTGGATGCCGGCGCGACCGGCGAGCCGCTCGACGGACTCGACGAACGTGAGGTGGTCGACGTCCATCAGGAACGAGATCGCGTCGCCGCCCTTGCCGCAGCCGTGGCAGAAGAAGACGTTGCGGCCCGGGGCGACGGTGAACGAAGGGGTCTTCTCGTCATGGAACGGACACAGGCCCTTGAGGTTGCCGCCGCCGGCGCTCTTGAGCGTCACGTGCTCCGAGATGACGTCGGCGATCGCGGTCCGCTCGCGAACCAGCGCGATGTCTTCCTCGCGGATCCGGCCTGCCATGCGCTCCCCTCACCCTGTCCTCCTCCATCCTGCACTGCCGTGCGGATCTTGGTGGGGGTGGGTGTGGGCCGCTTCACGGCTTCCCGAGCAGGGGGCGTGACCGTCGGGGGGTCGGTCACGTCCCCTTGTCTTCGTCTCTCACCACCGCAGCCCCTTGGCAGTACGCCGGCGAGGACTTCGCGCTCGGTTGTATCGAGCCTGCCGCCCAAACGCCACCCGGACATCCGCCAGGTGGCGCATGTCTGGAAGGCCATTTGCATACGTACGCCATTTCGGGGTCCGCGACAGCACCCAGAAGTAGGTCCGCTGGCCGTTATCTCCGCCACCCGCCCCGACGAAGCTCTTTGGTGAGCGCCGGGGCCGCCGGCGCCGGACCTTCGGAGAAGGTAATGAGCATCCTTGGTCGTGGTGACGAACATCTGCACTACAGCGACTCCTCACACCGCTGGGTAGCGCCACCACACATCGAGCAGGGCGTCTGGGAGGCGAGCCTCCGCGCACACCTGGGTCGTCACCTGCTCACCATGGGCGGACGCGACGAGGTCGACCAGATCGACCTGCCGCGCGCCTACATCCCGCGGCAGCGCGGCGCCTCCAAGCCGACCCCTGAGGCGAGCGCAACCAGGTCATGTCGCCGCGCCGGCTGACGACCCTGGGTCGCGGGTACGGATCGGTGCCGGTCGGGCGATGGCTCGGCCGGCGCCGATCCACCACGGCGGGCCGCGCGTGCCGCCGCTGCGCCTGCGGAGCGAACCCCCCGCGCCTGGGCGCCTACCGCACCCGCCGGCGGTTCGCCGGCTGGGAATGCACGTGCCGCCCGGGCCGCCCAGGCATCCCTGGCCAACGGGGCGCCCCACCCCTGTAGCCATACCGCCTCCACGACTCGACAACTCCACGGACGTGGAACTGACGCCACATCGGGCCGCCTCCACCCGATGTGGCGTCTCCATGTGCGCACCCAAAACCGCGCCGCGTGGTGGCGGATATCTCGCGCACGCGTGGCGGTTCTTTCGCGCGCGGTGACCTTCTCGGCGCCACCGGCCGACCGGCGTGCGCGCCGCGGACCATGACGCCGAGCGAGCCGCGGCGGCGCAGGGTTTGTCCGCCAGGTGGCGGACGGGTGAGGTCACCGTGTAGGCGCGTTTGGCTCGCCTCGCGGGCGATACCGCGCGATGACTCCCTCGGCGGCACCGGTCGACCGGCATCCGCGTCACGGGCCATTACGCCAGCCGCGGCGGCGTGGGGTGGGTCGGTTGTCCGCTAGGTGGCGGATGGGTCAGGTGACCGTGTGGGCGCGTTGGCTTGCCTCGCGGGCGATGTCGATGCGGGAGCCCAGCTCCAGCTTCGCGAGGATGTGGGAGACGTGCGTCTGCACCGTGCGCCGCGACAGGAACAGCTGCGCCGCGATCGCCGGGTTGGACATGCCCTGGGCTACCAGGCCCGCGACCTTGATCTCGGTCGGCGTCAGAGAGTCCCAACCGCGGCGTGCCTGGCGGTGGCGGACGCGCGGGCCCCGGCGGATGCCGAAGGAGCGGAACCGCGCCTGCGTGCGCAGCAGGTCCCATTCGGCGCCGAGCTTGGCGTAGAGCGAGTAAGCGTCGGTGAACAGGTTGCGCGCCTCGGTGAGCGCGCCGCGTTCGGCCAGGGCCAGCGCCGCCGCCTCGAGCGCCTGGGCGCGGGGCAGCGGGCGACCCGCCGCGCGGTAGCCGTTGGCCGCCTCCAACAACCCAGCCGGGTCGTTGGCCAGCAGGCTCTGGCAGTGCAGGGCTACCGCACGCCGGTGGGGCACCGGTGAGCCCTCGCCGAACGCGACCGCCCGGGCGACGATCGTCGCCGCCAGGGGCTTGTCGTCGACCGTCATCGCCAGCCGCACCGCGTCGGCCAGCAGGTCGACCGTCTCCTCGTCGTCCTGGACGCTCGACAGCAGGTCGAGCAGCACCTGCAGCGCGGCCGCCGGGTCGTCCTCGCGTTCACGCTGCAAACTCTTGGCCATCGCGAAGGCCCGGCACGTGCGGCCACCGACCCGGTCGTTGAAGTGGTCAGCCGCCAGCAGGTGGCGTTCGCTCTCGCCGGTGCCGCGGTGCAGCTGGATCGTGGCGGCCAGGCCGTGCTGCGCGCAGTCGACCAGCGGGTTCTTGGAGACACCGATGGCCAGGTCGATCTCGACCAGCGCGTCGTCCCACTTGCCGTTGTCGAACAGCAGCTCCGACAGCGCGGTCTGGGCCTGGGCGAGGCGGAACACGTTGCCCGCGCGGTCGGCCGACTGGCGCACCGTCTCGGCCACCTGGATCGCCTCCTCGTAGCGGTCGAGCACGCCGAGGGCGATCGCCTGGTTGATCTGCAGCAGCAGCCGCAGGTCGGCCAGCGACGGGTCACCCTCGCTGACCGCCAGGGCGCGGTCGTAGAGCGGCAGCGCCTTGCGGGACTCGCCGCGCATGCCGTGCACGATGGTCTGCACCAGCAGGGCCCAGCCCATCCCCCACCGGTCGCCGGCCTCGGTGGCGGTCGCCAGCGCCTCCTCGGCGACCTTGGCGGCGGCGTCGACCCGGCCGAGCGTGCGATGCGCGCGGGCGATCAGCACGAGCAGGCGGGCCCGGTGGTGCAGGCCGATGCCGGGCATCTTGAGCGCGCGCTTGAGCGGGTCGAGCGACTCCTGCGTGCGGCCGGCCAGCGCCTGGCACTGCGTCAAGGTCCAGAGCAGCTCGACGAGCGCGTCGGGCCGCTTGACCTCGACCAGCGCCGCGGTCGCGACCTCGGCCGCGCCGGACGGGTCGCCCACCCGGTAGAGCGCGTCGGCGAGCCGGGAGGCCAGCACGTCGTGCGAGCCGGCGCCCGGCGGGGTGCCGCTCAGCGCCCAGCGCAGCATCGGGATCGCCACCTTGGGCGCCTGCCCGACCAGCCGCGGCGCGTTTTCGGTGAGCCAGCCGACGACCCAGGTGTCGACGGTGCCGCCGGTGTCGTCCTCCTCGACCGTCGGGCGGAGCTGGCGCGCCACGCGTTCGGCGGGTGCGCCGTCGTCGGCGAGGGCCCGGGCGGCGTCGCGGTGCCAGGCGGCCCGGACGGCGGCCGGCATGCTGTCGTAGAGGCAGTCGCGGATCAGCGGGTGGCGGAAGGCCATCTCACTGCCGTTTTCGACGACGACCCCGGCCAGGATCGCCTCGTCGAGGATGGGCAGCAGCTCCGGGACCCGCCGGCCCGACACCACGGCCAGCTCGCGCACGGAGAAGTCGATGCCGAGCAGGGCGGCGACCCGGAGCACCTCGCGGGCGTGCGGCGGCAGGAACTCGAGCCGGTCGGAGATGGCGCCGGAGAGCGAGCCGGGCGTCGAGGTCTCCTCGGCCTCGACGCAGTCGTCGAGGTGGGCCAGGGCGCCGGCGCGGACCAGCACGTCGACGAGCTCGGTGAGATAGAGCGGGTTGCCCGCGGCACCGGCGGCCAGCTCGGCCAGCCGCGGCCCCGGCGCGCCACCGACCAGCTCGCCCACGAACTCCTGGACCTCGGTGCCGTCGAGGTTCTCCAGGCGTACGACCTCGGGCTCGATCGCCCGGCGCAGCGCGACGACGTCGTCGCGGCGCGGGATCGTGCGGGTCAGGCCGACGATGAGCAGGGGCAGCTGGTCGAGGCAGCGGACCAGGCGGGCGATCGTGAGCACCGTCGCCGGGTCGGCCCACTGGAGATCGTCGACGACGAGCATCGTCGGGGCCGCGGCGCACAGGTTGTCGATCAGGGCGAGCAGTTGCTCGGCCGCCGCCGGGATGACGTCGACGCGGTTGCCGACGCCCATGTCGGACCGTAGCAACTGGACGATCTGCTGCCGCTCGGCCTCGGGCACACCCGGGCAGCCGTCGAGGGCCTCGAGCAGTGGCAGCAACGGGAAGGCCTGGCTCAGCTCGTCGCAGACCGCCCAGATGACGCGGATGGCGCCGCCACCGCGTGCGTCGGCGGTCGCCGCGCGGACGAGTGACGTCTTGCCGATGCCCGGCTCGCCCTCGATGAGAATCGCGCGACCGCGGCCGGCGCTGAGATCACCGATCAGGCGGCGCAGACGATCGCGCTCGGCATGACGGCCGATCGGGCGCGAGGGAATCTGCGACTCGGTCACGACACGACTCCCTCCTCAGCGCCGTCGATCGAAATCTGTCACTTCGGCCCGTTAGTCGGCAATCAATAAATCATACGTTTCTGGCAATTACGGCCATGAAAGTTGCAGATTGCATGCCGTAAGGCAAGCAGAACGCGAACTAGTTTACCCAAAACCGGCATCCACGTGACGATCCGCCAGGTGGCGTAATGCCAACACGCTGTGACCATGCAGTCACACTGCGCTTTACTAAGCGGCGCAGGTGTTCGATACTTTAGGCCCTTGGCCAGGGTATCTTGACCGTCCACTTAGGAGCCCAAGATGAACCCTGCGCGTAAACACAGACTAGCGGTCAGAGCCCTGGCCGTAGGCGCCACAATCGTAGGAATCGCGGCGGCGATCTTCACTGGTTCTGCGGCAAGCTCTGCGGCGTCACACTTTTCCGCTGGCGCCTCCTCCAGCTTCAGTCAGCTTTGGCACGACATGTAATGATGCCCCGCCCGAGCCCCCGCTGGAAGGCTCGGGCAGTGACGGATTCAACGGGGTCCAGCCGCTGAATACGTCTGCGGGCAGGGGAAACGGCCGGCGTACCCCTACCATGGGCGGCGGCAACCTTTGATCGAATCGGCGCCTGCGGAGGCCGATCGCTCTAGGGTTGCCGCCGCTCACAGTTTTGTGGGGCGGCCGGTTGGCACGAAAACCAGCCTCTACGCAACTCGCCACCGAGACATCAGCCACCTGGCGGATATGAAAGTCTGGAGCCCGTGGAGCGCATCCTGACCGACCGGGAGCTCAACCGGACGCTCCTGCACCGCCAGCTGCTGCTGGAACGCTCCCAGGCCGATCCGCCCGAGGTCCTGGAGCTGATGGCGGGTCTCCAGGCGCAGTACAGCCCCGCGATCTACATCGGCCTGTGGTCCCGCGCGGCGCGCATCGAACGCGACGCCGTGACGAAGCTGCTGCACGATCGCGCGATCATCCAGGGCACCCTGCTGCGGTCGACCATCCACGTCGTCAGCCGGCGCGACTACTGGCCGTGGGCACTCGCCATTCGCGAAAACCGTCGCGTCCAGGCCCTGCGCGCCTGGCAGGGCACGCTGACCGCCGACGAGATGGAGCAGGCCGCCGAGAGCCTCCGGGCCGCCCTCGCCGACGGCCCCCTCAAGCAGGGCGAGATCGACGAGGTGATCGGCGCCGACCGGCGCCGCGGCATCGGGCTCTGGCTCGACCTCGTGCGCCAGCCGCCGAGCGGCACCTGGGAACGCCGCCGCGCCGACCTCTACACCCTCGCCGAGGACTGGGTCGGCCCGCCGGACGGCACCGTCGAGGACGGTCAGGTCCAGCTCGTCCGCCGGTACCTGACCGGCTTCGGCCCGGCCGCCCGCAAGGAGATCGCCAACTGGGCCGGCCTGCCGGTCGCCACCGTGAAGACGGCCCTCGCCGAGCTGGACACCGTCACCTACCGCGACACGGCCGGCACCGAGCTCGTCGACCTGGCCGGCGGGCCGATCGTCGACGGCGACACCGACGCTCCCCCGCGCTTCCTCGCCAACTGGGACGCCGCCCTGCTGGTCCACGCACGACGGTCGGGCATCCTGCCGGAGGAGTTCCGCAAGCGGATCTTCCACGTCCGGGCACCGCAGTCCTTCCCGGTCTTCCTCGTCGACGGCGCGGTCGCCGGCACCTGGAAGGCGGCCGACGGCACGCTCACCTACGACGAGTTCCGCCCGCTCACCGCCACCGAGCGCGAGCGGCTGCACGCGGAAGGCGAGCGGCTCGCGCGTTTCCACGCCTAAGCCCTAAGGTCGTGCGGGTGCGAACGATCCGCGCGGCCGCCGTACCCCTGCTGCTCATGGTGTTGATCTCTGCTTGTGGCCAGGGTCAGCAGCCGGGGCCGAACGCGGCCGGGACGCCCGACGAGACAGCCAGCGCGCCGGCGAGCGACCAGGCGACCCCGGCACCCGGCAAGGAGGGCATCGGCCGCGGCCCGACGCCCAAGCCACCGGCCAAGCCGGCGAGCTTCGGCAACCCGGGCGGCAAGGCCGCGGTGCCCGCCGAGGGCCGCGCGGAGAACACGAGCCGGCCGACCCGGAAGATCGGCACGGGTACGAAGGCCAGTTGCACCTCGGACGCGGTCGTCAAGGCCGTGGCCGCCGGCGGGACGATCACGTTCGACTGCGGCCCCGACCCGGTCACCATCACGATGACCGCCACCGCGAAGGTCCGCAACGCCAACGGCCCGAAGATCGTGCTCGACGGCGGCGGCAAGGTCACGCTGAGCGGCGGCGGCAAGCGGCGGATCCTCTACATGAACACGTGCGACGAGGCGCAGGGCTTCACCACCTCGCACTGCCAGGACCAGGACCACCCGCGGCTGACCGTGCAGAACCTGACGTTCACGGGCGGCAACTCGACGGGCGACAAGACCGAAGGCGGTGGCGGCGGCGCCATCTTCGTACGCGGTGGTCGGTTCAAGGCCGTCAACACGAAGTTCGCCGACAACCGCTGCGACGCGTCCGGCCCCGACCTCGGCGGCGCGGCGATCCGGGTGCTGAGCCAGTTCAACGGCCAGCCGGTGTACGTCGTCGGCAGCACCTTCCAGGGCGGGGTGTGCTCCAACGGCGCGGCGCTGTCCAGCATCGGCGTCTCGTGGGTCGTGCTCAACAGCGTGTTCAGCGACAACAAGGCGATCGGCAGCGGCGCCAACCCGGCCCGCTCCGGCTCTCCCGGCGGGGGCAGCGGGGGCGCCATCTACCTCGACGGCAACCTGTTCACGCTGCGCATCGCCGGCTCGGTCGTGCAGAACAACACGGCCAAGGAGGGCGGCGGCGGCGTCTTCTTCGTCAGCAACGACCGCACCGGCACGATGCGCGTCGAGAACACGACGTGGAAGGGCAACAGGAGCGCCGGCTTCGAGACGAGCGGCTTCCCCGGCGTCTTCTTCCTCGGCGCCCGCCCGCCGACCGTGACGGGCCCGAGCCTGAAGCGATGAAGGTCCCGTTCGACGCCGCGGCCTACGAGCGACGGGTCCGGGAGGGGCCGTGCTTCGTCTGCGCCACCCTGCGCGGCGACGCCGATTTCCGACACCACATCGTGTACGAGGACGAGACCTGCGCGGCGTTCCTGAACCGCTATCCGCCGCTGCTCGGCTACACGCTGGTGGTGCCGCGCGCCCACGTCCGCGACGTCACCGGCGACCGGGCGCTGTTCCGGCACGTCACCGACGTCGTGCACGACGTGGCCGAGGCGCTCAAGCGGGTGGTGCCGACCGAGCGGGTCTACCTGCTCTCACTCGGCTCGCACCAGGGCAACGACCACGTGCACTGGCACGTCGCACCGCTGCCGCCGGGAGTCCCGTACGACAAGCAGCAGTTCGCGGCGGTCATGAGCAGCCGCGGCGTCCTGCCGGTCACCGACGCGGACCAGGCCGCCCTCGCCGCCCGCCTGCGCGCGGCGCTGGCCTCGGCCGGCTGAGTCAGCCCGCCAGGAACGCTTCGAGCGCCTCCACCACGAGGGCGTGGTCGGCCGCCTGGGGCAGGCCGGAGACCGTGACCGTGCCGACGACGCCGACGTCGCGGACACGGATCGGGAAGGAGCCGCCGTGCGCCGCGTAGGCGGCGGGGTCGACGCCCGCGTCCGCGTCGAGGCCGCGGCCCTCGGCGAGCAGGCGCCGGCCCACCAGGTACGAGGCCGCGTTGAAGCGGTCGACGACCCGGACCTTGCGGTCGATCCAGCCGTCGTTGTCGGGCGCGGTGCCGGGCAGCGCCGCGTGGAAGAGCTGGTGGCCGTGGCGGCGGATGTCGATCGTGACCGGCAGCGTCCGTTCCCGCGCCAGCCCCACGAGCAGGCTGCCGAGCCGCCACGCGTCGTCGTTGTCGAACCGCGTGAACACGAGCCGCCGCTCCTGCTCCTCGAGCTCCGCGACGAGCGCGCCCAGGTCCTGATCGGTGCCGGTCATGGCCTCCCCTTCGCCTCTTCTCCGCAGCCGAGAGTACGGGCCGGGCCGGCTCAGTCGGCCGGCGGCGCCGGCGCGGCGACGTCGTCGAACTCGCTGAACCTGGTCTCCAGCCGGTTGCCCGGGACGTCGACGACCAGGACGGTGATGCGCCCGGCCGGGTCGAGGCTGACCGTCAGCGGCACCGCGGTCGCGCCCGCGTCGCGCACGAGCGTGGCGTCCAGCTGGCCGATGTTGGGGAAGCCGGCCAGGTCGGCGAGCGACTCGCGGCCCGGCTCGCTCGACGTGCTGCGGTAGGCGAAGCTCGTCGCCGCCATCTCCGCGATCGCCGCGCGCACCAGGTCGCGCGCCTCGGCCGCCGTCTCCGCGGCCGGGCGCGCCTCGTGCCGGGCGGTCGGCCCGGGCCCGTCGGCGCAGCCGGACAGGGCCGCCGCGGCGACCGTCAGGGCCAGGACGGAGCGGGTCAGACGTCGCACGAGAGCCTCCGTTCGAACGAACTTGAAGATCATCTCAGGTCGGCGGTGGCCCGTTCCGGCCCGGCCGTCCGTCAGATGTGGCTGACGGACGGAAGGAGCGACGGTGGCTGTCGATCAACCGGGTTTCGGGCCGGCGCCCACCAGGCGCGAGGGGCCGCCGATCCCCCGGCCGACGCGGCGGGAGGGTGCGGGCGACCACGGCGATCCCGGTGACGACGAGGGTCTGCTGCGGCTCCCCCGCTCGCTCCGGGACCGCCTGACGATCGTGCGCGACCTGCGGGGTGGCGGCGAGGCCGACATCGTGCTCACCCGCGACGCCGACGGGCGGGCGCACGTCGTCAAGATCTATCGGCGGCACATCCGCATCGACCAGGCGGCCGCCGACCGGCTCACCTCCCTCGACCGGTCCTACCTGGTCGCCCCCGTGCAGACCGGGTTCGAGAACGGGCGGCACTGGGAGGTCATGGAGTACGTGCCCGGCGGCAGCCTGGCGGACCACCTCGGTGCACCCGGCCGGCCCGCACCGTCCACGTCGGAGATCGAGAGCGTCGTCCGGCAGGTCGCCGCCGGCCTGCACGAACTGCACGCCGCGCACATCACGCACAGCGACCTCAAGCCGGCCAACATCCTGCTGCGCGGCACCGACCCGCTGCGGCTCGCGCTCAGCGACTTCGGCCTCAGCAAGTTCCTCGGCGACGCCTCGAAGCGGTTCACCCAACAGGCCCTGACCCTCGCGTACGCCGCTCCCGAGTCGTTCTCCGGCCGGTTCTCGCCGGCGCAGGACTGGTGGGCCCTGGGCATGATCGTGCGCCGGCTCGCCACCGGCGAGGAGCCCTTCGCGGGCCTCGCGGACCAGGTCATCATGCACGAGCTGTCGGTGCGGCCGATCGCCCTCGACGGCGTCACCGACCAGCGGCTCATGCTGCTCTGCCGGGGCCTGCTCGTCCGCGACCCCGACCACCGCTGGGACGGTCGCCAGGTCGCCGCCTGGCTGGCCGGGGACAGCCCGCACGTGCACGACGTCGCCGACGTGCGGGCCTCCGACGCCCTGCACGTCGCCGACGCGGTGTGCTGGACCCGCTCCGAGGCGGCCCGGGCGTTCGTGGCCAACTGGGACCTGGCGCGGCAGACCTATCTGGAGCACATGGGTACGGACGACCGACCCAGCGCCGGCTGGCGGACGCTGCGGACCTGGCTGGAGCAGTTCCACCAGGACGTCGACCGCCGCATCCGCCTGATCGACCGGGTGCTGACCGCGCAGGTGCCGCCCGAGGTGCGGATGGTGCACCTGCTGCTCTGGCTCGACCCGACGCTGCCGCCGGTCTACCGCGGTGCCTCGCTGCTGCCCGCGGACCTCGCCGGGCTGGCCGCTGTCGCCGCGCGCGGGCCCGGGGACGCCGCCACGATCGTCGACGAGCTCTGGCGGTACGAGCTGCTGCCCGTGCTCGCCCAGTTCGCGGGCGGCGCCGAGCTGGCCGAGGCGTACCGCGCCTGGCGCAACTCGCGGCGCCAGCTCGACGAGGTCCGGTCCATGCCGGCGTTGCCGGACGACGGTCGCCAGGCGCTGGACGCGAACGCCGCGCGGCACCAGGCCGTGCTGCTGCGGGCGGCGGCCGACCCGGGAGTCCCGGCCGAGCTGGCCAGCCAGGCGGGGGCCGCTCTGGACGGGCTGCCGCGGCGACCGTCCTGGTTGGACGGCCTGCGCCGGCTCCAGGACCCGGCGGTCGCCCTCGCCGTGCTGACGCTGGTCCCCGCGGCGCAGGCCGACAACGCGCGCGCCGCCGAGGCCCGCAACCGTTTCCTGCGCCAGTGGGAGCAGGAGGAGGCGCACCGGATCGAGGGCCGGAACAAGGCCATCGGGTACGCCGCCGCGGCGGCCGGCATCTGGGGCGGCGTGATGCTGGTCGGGGCGTTCGGCGGGGTCGCCCTGTTCGACCTGGCGGGCTCGACCTCGACCCCGACGGCCGGCGCCGACGGCGGCAACGGCGGCGCCCTGTTCCTCTGGGGCTTCGTCTGGCTGCTCTGCACGCTGGCGGAGGTCGGCCTCGCCTACCAGATCGGGGCGCACTACCACCCCGCGTGGTCGGCGCTGAACAGGTTGACGTGGCTGGGCCGGCGCCTGCCCGACGTCTGGGCCCTCGTCCGCCGCGCGGGCAACTCGATCCGGGCGTTCGCGGCGGCGGCGCCGCTGGTCGTGGGCGTCCTGTGCTGCGTCGGCCTGTGCTTCGCGCCGGCGGCGGCCGGCATCGGCGTCATGGCCTGGGGCGTAGCCACGCTCGCGGCCAGCGGCGGCCACCTCGTCTGGGCGCTGGTCCGCACGCAGCGCTTCGGCAAGCTCCGCGATCAGCGCGAGGAACAGCTCCTCGCCCTGCACAAACGAGAGGTCCAGCCATGAGCGGCAGCAGCATCGTCGGTTTCGCGGTGGGCGGGGCGCGGCTGGCGTCGGGCCTCGGCCAGGTGCTCGCCCTGGACCCGGCCGAGGCCGCCGCACGCAACGCGCGCATCCGCCTGCTGACCGAGCAACGCCGCGACCGCCGCGCGGCGCTCGAGGCCGCGCTCGCCTGCGCCGCGGACGAGCGGGAACGCCAGGCGCAGCGGCTGATCACCGCCCGCGTGGACGCGGCGACGGCCGCCGCCGCGCTCGCCTCGGCCGGCCTGCCGCCCGACCCCGCCCTGGAGGCGCCGCCTGCCGGCCCGGCGGCGGAGGCCTGGTGCCTCGGCCTCCGCCCTGCTGCGGAGGCGTGGTGCCTCGGCCTCACGGCCGCCGTCGCGGCGGCCCTCGACCGGGCCCGGGCCGCCACCGTCCAGGTGGCCGGAGCGCACCTGGCCGCCGCACTGTCCGCCCTGGACGACGGCCGGGTCGTCGCTGCCGCCGAGGTGGTCGGTCCCGCGGGGCCGGCACCGACCCGTGGCGCGCTGGCCGCGGTGACGCGCATGCTGGCCAGCCTCGATCCGCGGGCCGGCCAGGCCGACCGTGGTCTCGTCGAGGCGGCCGCCGGCGCCGCCGCAGGTCGCGCCGACAACGCCGGCCAGCTCACCGAGTTGCGGCTGCGGATCCAGACGGCGAACGAGAACGTCGCCCGGCGCCGCGACGACGCCGTCGTGGCCGCGCAGTTGCTCGACGCCGTCGAGCCGTACCCGGGTGGCGGTGGTCTCGATCCGCGGCGGTTGGCCCACGTGCGGCAGGCCCTGGCCGAGGTGGTGGCCGGCCGGCGGGCCCTCGACGACGAGGTGCTCGACGAGGTGGCCCGGCTGCGCGAGCAGACCGAGGCGGTCGCCTCCGCGGCCACCGTCGCGGACGCCGTGGCGGACGCCCTCGGCGACCTCGGCTACCTGGTCGGTCCGGACTTCTCGGTGGGCACGGCCGCCGCCGGGATGCTCGAGGTCAGCCATCCCGCCCAGCCCGATCACCTGGTGCGGATGCGGGTCGACGCCGACCGCCGCCAGCTCGTCGCGCTGGTCTACCGCCAGGGCGCGGGCGAGGAGGCGGCGAAGGCCGACGCCGAGGCCGAGGCCGCCTGGTGCGGCGACCTCGACCGGGCCATCAGGCAGCTCTCCGAGTCGGGCCTGGTGCTGACCCCGGTGCTGCTGCGCGCGCCGGGCTCGCGACCCACGCCGGTCGTCGCGGGCCGGGCCGAGGAGCGCACGGAGAGCCGGCACAAGCAGCGGACCAACCAGCGGACGGAGCGATGATGCACGACCTCACCGGCTGGCCGGCGTTCGCGCGGGAGATCCACGCGACGCTGCCGACCCACGCGCAGTACGTGCTCTGGGGCAACGTCCACGACTCGTACCTGGTCGGCGAGGGCGACCAGACGCAGCTCGTCGCCCTGCCCGACCTGCTGGCCCGGTTGCTGGCGACCAGCGGGTACGTGTTCCTGCTCGGGCACGACTGCGTCGACGGGCCCGAGCTGAAACCGGCCGGCCCGGGTGACGGCCTCGCGGCGGCGCGGGCCCTGCTGGGCGACGGGTTCCGGCCCGGCGGCCGGGCACCCGAGCTGCCGGCGCTGGCCACCCAGCTCGAGGCGGTGAGCCGGCCGCGCCAGCCCGTCCGGGCCGGGGTGCTGCTGCGGGCGGCGCAGCTCCTGCGTTCCGCGACCGACCCGCAGGACGCGGAACGCGCCTTCCTGCGCCGGATGGACAAGCTCGCCCGCACCGCGCAGCCCGTGCCGGCGACGCAGGGGCGCACCGGCAGCCTCTACAACCCGGTCTTCTGGCTGGTGGTGCAGGAGGGCGAGCTGCCGGCCTGGTTCGCCGCGGCGAACGACCGGGTGCGGTCGATCGCGCTGCCGGCACCCGACTACGGCGACCGCGAGCGGACCGCCCGGCTGCTGCTGCGGCCGGACCGGCTCCCCGAGGACGAGCTGGCCGAGCTCGCTCAGTCGTTCGCCGAGCACGCGGAAGGGCTGACGCTGCAGGGCATGATCGAGACGACCCGGCTGGCGCACGACCGGGGTCTGTCCAGCCGCGAGCTGCCCGACGCGGCGCGGATGTACAAGCTCGGCGTGCTGGACAACCCGTGGCGCCGCGAGTTCCTCCGCACCCGCATCCTGGCCGGCGAGAAGTCGCTGCCGGGCCGGGTCATCGGCCAGCCGCAGGCGGTCACCAAGACGCTCGACATCCTCAAGCGCGCCGCCCTCGGACTCTCCGGGGCGCAGGCGTCACGGTCGTCGGCGCGGCCCCGCGGCGTGCTCTTCTTCGCCGGCCCGACCGGTGTGGGCAAGACCGAGCTGGCCAAGTCCGTCGCCCAGCTCGTGTTCGGTGACGAGAACGCCTACCTGCGGTTCGACATGAGCGAGTTCTCCGCCGAGCACTCCGGCGACCGGCTGATCGGCGCCCCGCCCGGCTACGTCGGGTTCGAGGCCGGCGGTGAGCTGACGAACGCCGTACGCCAGCAGCCGTTCCGGGTCATCCTGTTCGACGAGATCGAGAAGGCGCACGCCCGGATCCTCGACAAGTTCCTGCAGATCCTCGAGGACGGGCGGCTGACCGACGGGCGCGGTGGCACCGTCCACTTCTCGGAGAGCATCCTGATCTTCACCTCCAACCTCGGCATGTACGTCGACGACCCGGCGACCGGCACCCTGCAGCCCACGGTCCGGCCCGGCACCCCCTACCAGGAGGTCGAGCAGAAGGTCCGCGCGGCGATCGAGGACCACTTCAACCGCAAGCTCAGCCGGCCGGAGCTGCTCAACCGGCTCGGCGACAACATCGTCGTCTTCAACTTCGTGAGCCCGGAGGCGGCGGGGCGCATCTTCGAGTCGCAGCTCGCCAACATCCTCGGCCGGTTGCGCGACGAGCACGACGTACGCGTGACGCTCGCCGACGACGTGCACGCCCAGCTGCGCGACCGCTGCACCGCCGACCTGGTGCACGGCGGCCGGGGCATCGGCTCGGCGCTGGAGACGGCGCTGGTCAACCCGCTCGCCCGCGCGCTGTTCGCGCAAGCACCGGCGGCCGGGTCGGCGGTGACGGTCAAGCGGCTGCTGCACGAGGGCGGCGTGACGACGGTCGAGCTGGCATGAACCTGGAGATCAGCCGGCTGCACCATCCGGTGACCGCGCTCGGGCCGGGCGTACGGGCGGGCATCTGGGTGCAGGGCTGCACGATCGGCTGCCACGGCTGCCTGGCGCGGGACACCTGGGAGCGGCGGCCGGAGCGGGCGCTGCCGGTCGCGGAGATCCTCGGCTGGCTCGCCGGCCTCCCCCGCCCGCTCGACGGCGTCACCGTCTCCGGCGGCGAGCCGCTCCAGCAGGCCGCCGCCGTCGCCGACCTGCTCGCCGGCATCCACGAGTGGCGCGGCGCACAGCCCCTCGACGTGCTGCTGTTCACCGGCTACCCGTGGTCGCGCGCGGCCCGCGAGACCGCCGTCGTCGAGCGCTGCGACGCGGTGGTCGCCGGTCCCTACGTCGCCCGCCGCAACCGCGGTGACGTGCCGCTGCGCGGCTCCGACAACCAGCGGGTCGTCGCGCTGACCGCGCTCGGCCGCGCGCGGTACGGCCCCGGCGTGAAACTGCCGGCGCGTGGGCTGCAGGCGAGCGTGGCCGACGGGCGGATCTGGTTCGTCGGCATACCCCGGGCCGGCGACCTCGAGCGCGTGGCGGCCGGCCTGACCGCCCGGGACGTGCGGGTGGGAGGCACCACATGGGACTGATCTGCCGGTCCTGCCGGGAGCCGGTGACACCGGCCGACGTGATCTGCCCCGGCTGCCGGGCCAACCTGACCGGGCCCGACGCCGTCCTGGATCCGGACGCGGTGGTCGCCGAGCCGGTCGACGAGCCCGTCGGCGATCCGCCGGCCGAGCCGGGTCTCACCTGCGCCAACTGCGCCGCGGAGCTGCTGCCGTCGGACTCCTCGGTCTGCCCGGGCTGCCTCACGCCGATCGTCGGCGCCGTGGTGCTCAAGGTCGGTGGCTGGCAGCACGTGCTGGCGCCGGGTGCGTCGCTCGTGCTCGGCCGCGACCCGCAGCGCTCCCCCGCCGCGCCGGCACTCGAGGACTTCGACACCGTCTCGCGGGTGCACGCCCAGGT
Source organism: Asanoa siamensis (assembly GCF_016862555.1). Classification (GTDB taxonomy): domain Bacteria; phylum Actinomycetota; class Actinomycetes; order Mycobacteriales; family Micromonosporaceae; genus Asanoa; species Asanoa siamensis. Next base: position 65,871 of record NZ_BONE01000025.1, read on the forward strand.
CTCCGTCGACCGCGGCCGGCGGGCCACCGTGGTCGACCTCGACTCCACCAACGGCACGTTCGTCGACGACGTACGCGTCGGGGTGGGTGTGGTCGTGCCGCTCCAGCCGGGAGCGCGGCTGCGCCTCGGCAGCCACGCCTGCGTCGCCGTCGAGAGTCCCTGACTGTCCGTCAGGTCCAGGCGACGCCGATGCTTGGAGGACGCCGTGCCCCACTACGACGCACACGAGGCCTGCCGGCGGGCCAAGCGGCTGATGACGCGGTTCGTCACGGCCGGTGGGGGTCCCGCGGACCGCGATCGCGCGATCCGGCTCTTCGAGGACGCGGCCGACAGCGGCGCGCTGCCCCCCGACGAGGAGGTGCTCGCCCGGACGGCCCTCGGCGTGCTGCTGATGCTGCGGGCCCTGCCGGCGCCGTTGCACCCCGACCCGGGCGGCGCGGCGACGCTCGCGTTCGGTGCCCTGCTGCACGGCGCGGGCGGGCTCGACGCCGAGGCGATCGGCGACGGCCTGCGGGCGGTGGAGCAGTTCCAGCGGGTGCTCGACCACCAGCCGATCCACCCCGAGCTGCACGCCACCGCGCAGACCTCGCTGATCGCGGTCCAGCTCGTGCTGGCCATGAACGGGGCCGGTCCGCTGCCGACGATTCCCAGTCTGCCGCCGTCGCCCACCAGCACGATGCTCATGGGCATGCAGGCCTGGCTGAGCGACGACGGCACGGATCCGGCGGTACGCGAGGCGATCGAGGCGATGATCGCCCAGCTTCCGGCCGGCAACGCCGTGCGGGGCGCGCTGACGGGCGAGCTGGCGACGCTGGCCTCCGGCACCCGCCGGCCGGACGACCTGCGGGCGGCCCGGGACGCGCTACGGGCGGAGCTCGCGGCCGCCGGCCCGGCCGCCCCGGACGACCTGCGGCGCAAGCTGGCCGGCGTCTCGGTCACGCTGGCCGCGTCGGGCGACCCCGTGCCGGTCGACCAGCTCGTCGACGAGGCCGACGCCCTGCTCGCGGCCGCGCCACCGGGCAGCCTCCAGCGGGGGCGGGACCACTTCCTGCGGGCGATGGCACTGATGCTGCGGGCCCGCCGCGACAGCGCCCCGGACGACGCCCGCGCGGCCGTCCGGGATCTGGAGGAGGCCCTGCGGCTGCTGCCCGTCGACGACGATCTCGCCCCGGTCGTGGTCGCCACGCTGGGCGCGCTGCTGCACGACCGGCACGCGCTCGGCGGTGTCGGCGAGGACCAGGACGCGGCGGCCTACCTGCTCGACCGGGCCATGGCGGTCGCCCGGGCCCATCCCGACAGCCCCGACCTCGCCGAGATCCAAGCGCTCGGCGCGCTCAACCGGGCCGTCGCGGCGCTGCGCGGGCGGGACCGCGCGGCCGTCGCCGCGGTCGCCGACGAGCTGCGGGACCTCGTGCCGCCCGGCCATCCGTGGCGACCGCGGCTCGACGTCGTACGCGGGCTCGCGCTCGTCGTCGGCGGCGACGACGCCGGTCTCGCGCTGCTCGACGCCGCCGCCACGGCCGAGGTGATCCCGTCGAGCCGGCCCGCGCTGGCCGCGGCGGGCGCCGTCGCCCTCCTGCTCCGTGCGGCGCACACCACCGACCTCGCGGCCGCGGACGAGGCGCTGCGCCGGTTGCGCGCGATCTCCTCGTCCGCTCCCGACGAGCGGGCCGGCCTGGTCGCGCTCGAAGGGCTCGCCGAGCTGCTCCGGGCCGAGCGCGGCGCCGGGCGGGCCGCCCTGGACGCCGCGGTCGACCGGCTCACCGCCGCCTCGGACGAGCTCGGCGGCGACCCGGGCGGCCCACCCCGGACGCTCGTGCTCACCCGGCTCGCCGACGCGCACTGGCAGCGCGGGGACACCGCCGACGCGCTGCGGGTCGGCCTCGCGGCGCTGCGGGCCGCCGGCGCGGAGGCCCTGCTGCAGACCCGGACGGCGCACGCGCTGGCCAGCACCCGGGAGGTCGCCGGGCAGGGCGAGCGGCTCGCGCGGCGGTGCCTGTCGGCCGACCGCCCCGACCTCGCGGTGCGGGCCGTGGAGCTGGGCCGCGGCCTCGTGCTGCACGCGGCGACCAGCGCGGCGAAGCTGCCCGCGCTGCTGCGGGCCCACGGCCACGAGGCGCTGGCCGACGAGTGGGTGGCGGTCGACCCCGACGTGCCGCCACCGTGGACCGATCCGGCGGCCGCGCTGGCGGACGTCCTGCTGCCCGGGCCGGCACCCACCGACCTGCGCCGGCGCGCCCTCGAGGCGCTGCTCACCGCGGGACCGGACCTGCTGGCACCGCCGGACGCCGCGGAGATCGGCGGGGCGCTCGACCGGATCGGCGCCGACGCGCTGGCGTACCTGGTGGCCGGAGGCCCGGCCGGCGACGGCCTGATCCTGCTGGTCGACCGGGCGGGCCGGGTGACCCCGCGGCACTGCCCGCACCTGCGCGCGATGCCTGGATCGCGCGTCGATCCGGCCCCGGCGGTCCGTGGCCCGCGCGAGCTGGCCGTGTCGCCGGCCGCCGCGACCTGGCTGGACGGGATCTGCGACTGGGCCTGGGACGCCGCCGTCGCCGAGTTGCACACCGCCGTCGCGCGCCCCGGCCGGGAGCCGCGCGTGGTGCTCGTGCCCGTCGGCGCGCTCGGCGCCGTGCCGTGGCACGCCGCGCGCCGGCCGGTGCCGGGCGGCCACCGGTACGCGGTCGCCGACCTGGAGCTGTCCTACGCCGCCTCGGCCCGCCAGCTCGTCGAGGTCGCGCGCCGGCCCGTCGCGCCGCTCGCGGCCGGCCAGGTGCTCGTCGGCGACCCCACCCGGGAGCTGCCGGGCGCGGCGACCGAGGTGCGCACGCTGCACGAGACGTTCTATCCCGCCGCGACGGTGCTGGGCGGCGACGACGGCACGCCGACCGCGGTGCTGGAGCGGCACGGCGCGGCCCTGCTCCATCTCGCCTGCCACGCGTACGCCGGCGGATCCCCCGACGAGTCCTTCCTGCGGCTGGCCGGCGGCGCGCGGCTGCCGGTGGAGCGGGTGCTGCGGCGCGCCGAGCGCCGGTCGCCGGACTCGCCCGGCGGGCTGGTCGTGCTCTCCGCGTGCGTGACGGGCATCGCGCACAGCGCCTACGACGAGGCCCTCAGCCTCGCCACCGCGTTCCTCGCGGCGGGCGCCGCCGGCGTGGTCGGGTCACTGTGGGCGGTGCCCGACGACACCACGCCGCACCTGATGCACGTCTTCCACCACTTCCTCGCCAAGGGCGCGACACCGGCCGCGGCGCTGCGGGCCGCCCAGCTCTGGATGCTCGACCCGCACCGCCCGTACGTGCCCGGGATGCCGCTGCCGCCCGACGAGCCCACCCGACTGGCCGACCCGGCGGGCTGGGCGGCCTTCATCCATCATGGACGCTGATCGGCACCTGGCAGGATGTCGAGCATCGCCGAGACGATCCGCTCGATCGTGGCCGGCTCCGCGACCAGCGCCCGCCCGCGCTCGTCGGCCTCCGGCCCCGTCGCCGGTGTGCGGTCCATCGCCTCGGCGCCCGTGCCACCGCCGAAGACGGTGCGGACGACCTCGGTCACGGCGGTCCGCGGGTCGACGCCGGCCCGAACCCGCGCCTCGATGGCCACGACCGCCTCGGCGGCGAGCGCGGTCAACCGCGCCTCGTCGACCTCGTGGCGTTCGGTCAGCGCGAGATAGCTGGGTTCCGACTCGACCCCACGGCGCGGCGCCGGCAGGACCGGCGCCTGCTTGCGACCGAGCGGGCGCTCGACGAACTTCGCGTACCAGGCCGCGTTGCGACGCATCGCCGCGAGCACGACGTCGACGTCGCGGGCCACCTCGGTGTCGGCGCCACGGTGGCTGTCGGTCACGGTCGCCCGGCGCTCCGACCAGGCGTCCAGCGGCCAGATGCCGAGCCCCGCGGTCACCGGGACGCCGACCCACACGAGGACCTCGACGGCGAGCACGGAGAGCCAGGGATCCCGGCCGAGGGCCTCCTTGAGCCACTCCGGCAGGCGCGGGCGCTGGAGCGCGCCACGCTCACCGCGCCGGCGGCGGTGCGCGTCCACGGTGGCCGGCGTGAGCCGGGTCGCGATCCAGGCTTCCAGGCTCTGGATCGGCATCCGGGCGTGCTGGAGCAGATGGGCGAGGACGGCTTCCACGTCGTCCTGGAAGCGGTCGAGGCAGTCGGGCTCGAGTCGGAGCACGGAACTGGCGCAGACGTAGTGCCCGCGCCGCATCTCCACCTGTCGCGTGAGCCGCTGGAACACGACCCGCCAGACGATCTCGTACGCCCCGCCGGTGAGCAGGGCGCGCTCGGCGACGGGCGCGGTCCGGGCACGCTCGGCGAGCAGGCCGCGCCGGGCGAGGTCCCGCACGGACGCCGCCGCGGTCCCGTCAACCGGACCCGACAGCTCGTCGAGAACGTCCTTCACGTCGGCCCCTTCCAGTGCCCTCAATGGACACCAGCCTGCCAAAGACGACACGGCTCGGCGAGTCCGCGGCAGCGAAAAGCGCCGCACGGGGTCAAGGATGGAACAGACGGACTTGGCCTCGAGAAATCGGCGCCCGAACCCCGCCCGATATCCTTACCCACCGGGGGTCAAGGAATTGACGAAATGCGCGGCGATGTCGCGGCCGTCCCGCTCCGCCGGAGCGGGACGCACAGTTGTCCGCCCAGGTCAGTCCCCCGAACGTGGGTCACCACCCGGAGTCCCGACGTGCGTCAGAACGTGACAGCCGTTTCGCCAGTCGGTTGGCCAGCCGGCACCCCACAGCGCCGAAGCACTTACAGGCGGCCGTGGGCGGCACGCATCCCGACAGCCGGAGGAATTGACCCCGCCCCATTCCTGTTCGATCTAGAAAGGCCGCTCAGGGCTGGGTCCACTGTCCAGTCGCGGGGTCTCTGACCCAGCCCCGGGTAGCCACGCCGCCCGACTGCCGAGGTGGCACCCCCGCACCTCCGGAGGTCGCCGGCGAACCGCCCGGACCAGGACGGGTGGACGTCGCGGTCGGCGGGATGCGCTGACCGGTGAGATGGAAGTGGAAATACGCGCCCCAGTCGCGTGCGGTCGGTCGCCGCCCCGGTGCGGTCTCGAGGGCCGCGCGCAGGAGGGCACGCCCCTCCTGGTCGAGCACGGCGTCGGCCCGGGACGGATCCCGGGTGGTCGACATCTGGTCGCCGGTGCTGAGGCAGCGCAGCACGAACAACCCGAACTTGAAGCGGTCCGACTCCTGGGTGAGCTGCCGCTCGGGGGGCTCCCAGTCCGGCGCGTTGAGTTGCGCGACCACAGCGGCGTTGCCCCGGATCCGGATCGAGTCGCAGTCGACCAGCATCACGGTCGGCCGCCGCCCGATGCGGAAGAGCGCGTTGCACGCGTTGATGTCGCCGAGAACCAGGCCTTGGCGGTGGACGAAGTGCACCGCGGCGGCGAAGTCCCGACAGACGGCGAACCGCTCGGCGAGGTCCGGCACCGTCATGCCGATCCGGAGTGCCCGCTCGGGCGGGATCAGCAGATTCTGGATCTCGCGCGGCGTCGTCGCCCGCTGGCCGGTGCCCGGCAGCACCCTGTCCACGAAGAAGGTCGCGTGAATCAACGGCAGCACCACGCCGAGGACCTGCCCGCCTTCCTCGACCACCCGCAGCGGCCAGGCAGCGAACCCGTCGAGCCTGTCCCGGTCCGCCGGCAGCAGGCCGTTGCGCACCGCCACGAGCTTGCGCAAGCCGTGCGGTGGTTGATGACCGGGTCGGTAGGCCTTGAGAACGAGTTCGCGGGCGGCGTCCGGCAGGACGAGGGCGGGCGCCCGGAACACCCGCGCCTGCCCGCCCTCGCCGATCTGGGGGCCAAGAACACCGACTTCGGTCAGGGTGATGGCGTCGGCGGCCACGACGTCACACCGGCCAGACCGCGAGCGCCGTGCGGTCGTCGTCGTGGGACCGACGGGCGAAGTCCACCTGTGCGGCGAACTGGATCGGTGCGGGTGGGCGGGCCCAGGCCGTCGCCAGGAACCGTCCGACAGGCCCGCGCCCCTCACCGAGCGGATCGCCGAGGCCGTCGCTCATGAGCACGAGCACGTCGGATCGGCCCAGGCGGCCACGGACGGGCCGGCCGAGGTCCCGGCCCGCGAGCGGCAACGCACGGGTCATCGCCGTCGCCGGGCCGTCGCCGGCGTTCTTGACAGGTCGCGCCGGCTCCCACCGCGCACCGTCGCGCAGGATCCACGCGGCCGAGTCGCCGACCGCGAACGTGTGCACCGGCATCACGTCGTCGACGGGGCGCAGGTCGATGATCGCGAAGACCACGGTGGCCGCGAGGTGGGCGGCCACCTCGCGCGGATCGAGCGGGCGCTGGTCGGGCTCGACGTCGATGATCCGCTCGCCCAGTTTCATCACCTCGTCGCTCAGCTGGCGGGTCATCGTTACCCAGTCGACTCCGTCGGCGTCGGACCGGGCGAGCCGGTCGGCGAGGAGTTCCGCGCCGACCCGGGTGACCAACGCCGCGGCCTTGTGCGAGCGGGTGGCGCTGGAGACGCCGTCGGAGACCACCGCGACCAGGTAGCGTTCGTCCTCGGTGAGACGGAACGCGTAGTCGTCCTGCCGCACGACGCCGTAGTACCGGTGCGACCAGCCGCGCACGCTGGCGGCCCGCAGCTCGACGGCGCCGAGGTGCACGCCGTCGAGCACGGTGTCGCGCCGGTCCCACTCGGACCGGTCCGGCTTCGGAAGCACCGTCCGGGCGGCGTTGCCGGGGTCGCCGACCGCGTAGGACTCGAAACCGCCTATCCACGGTGGTGTCTCGTCGTTCGTGAGCGCTGCACGCGCCGCGTCTGCGAAGCGCTCCATCTCACCCAAGGTCGCGCGCAGGGCGTCGTCGCCCTCCGCACGGTGCGCCGAAGGCTGCGGTGTGTCGATGTCGTAGAGCACGGATCCGAAGGTGGCGTCATGGTGTGTCTCGGTCAGCACCTTCTCGACCCGCGCACTGCGCTCCTCGATGCCCAGCGCGTCGTCGGAGAGGAAGACGAACAGCGGCGGGCGGTGGCGATGCTTGGCGAGCTTGACGCGGTCTCTCGCCACGAGCTGGCAGGCAGCGGGCACGGCCGCGACGGACGAGCCGGCGCCGCCGACCGGCAGGCGCAGGTCATTGTCGATGCCCTCCGGCGGCTCCAGCGGCTGGAACCGGATCGCGGTCTCGGCCAGACCGATCACTCCGAGACGCACGCACCCGGCCAGCACCGGGTCGGCCCGGAGCCGGTCGACGACGGCCGACACCAGCCGGTTGAGGGCCCGTTCCTTCCGTGGGGCCTGACCGGTATCAGCGAGATCGACGAGCAGATAGATCGGCAGCAGAGGGAGCGTGGTCACCTGCGGGTCCTCTCGGGCTGGCTGCGACGGTCGGCTCACAGCAGGTCATCGGGGTCGTACTGCTGGATGCCAGCGGGCAGGCTCGACTTGGCCGGCAGGATGGTGCCGGTGTTCCCGCCGGCGAGGCTGTAGCCCGACTGGATCATGCTGGAGATCAGGATCTCGGCCATCGCGGTGATCGCCTTGGCCGCCTGGAACTGCGGGTCCATCATGTACAACGCCATCTTCTTGGGCCCGCTGGCCGGATGGATCAACGAACCCATCACGTTGACGTCGGCCTTGTCCACGCCGCAGGGAATGAAGTTGGGATACATCTTCGATTGCGTCAGCTCAGCGAACGCCGGCCGCCAGCTCGACTCCTCGTCTGTCGGCTCGCCGTCGCTGATGAACCAGACCGTCGGCCGGTGCACCACGTACTGGTCGGCCTTGAGCTGGGCCACGTTGGCCTCGATCTCGCGCTTGAGGGTGGTGAACGCGGCGCCGAAGCTCGTGCCGCCGCTGACCGAGAGCGCCGGCAAGGTGAGGTTGGGGTCGAGCAGATCACACAGCGGCAGCCGGACCTGCGCCGTATCCGAGAAGTCGATCAGACCGAAACGGACCTTGTCGGAGAGGATCGGGTTCTGCGCCAGGGCGTCGACGATCGACGGCATGATGGCGTTGGCCGCGTCGAGCTTGCCGTCGAGCGACATCGACCACGAGACGTCGATCACCAGGTAGAAGGGTAGGAGCTTGGCGCCGGTGTGATCCATTGTGGATCCTTTCGTAGGTGGGGGTCAGGACCCCGCCGTGGGCGGGGACGCCGGCAGTTGGCTGCCGTTCGTTGATGCGACCGGGCTCTGGTCGTTGCGCGCGTGCCAGGCGTACCAGCGGGCCAGTTCCTCGTCCGTGCGCTGCTTGGCCACCTCGGCCCAGACGTCGATCGCGCGGTCGGCCAGCTCCTGCTGCTTGCTCAGCAGCCGCGCGTTCGCGTGTTTGCCCGCTTCGACCTGGATGGCGGCCCGGTGCCGCTCGATCTCTGTGCGGACGTCGATCTCCAGCTCGGCCAGCTCCCGTTCTCTGTCCGAGCGGACCTGGCTGGCGGCCAGAGCGCCGTTCTCCTGGACCTGGACGAGCTGTTCGTAGAGCGTCGGAGGGCCGGAGCTGGAGAAGAGCTTGGCGATCACCGGTAGCAGCTCGATGCAGGCGAACAGCAGGATCAGCGCCCAGTGGGCGAGGAACATCATGGGCCGGCCGTCCGAGAGCCGGTCCAGTGCCTCGAGCCGGCTGAGCAGGCCTGTGTTCTCCTTCTCACCCTTCTCCATGTCGCGCAGGACCTGGGCGCGCGCTGCAACCCGCTCGTCGAGTGTGGGACGAAGGGTCGTGAGCTCCGCCCGTGCGGACGACGCGGCTGCGGCGGCCCCTCCGGAGATGCGGTCGCGGACGGCCGTCTCGACCGCGGCCAGCTCCGCCTTCGCCGCGTTCAGGGTGGCCAGGGCCCGGTCGGCCGTCGTCTGTGCGGACCGCCACGCGTCGCCCTGCCCGGCCCTGCCGGTTCCACACCGGCCGTCGAGCTCGCACTGGGCCTTCGCGGCGGCGTCGTCATAGGACTTCTGCGCGGTGGTGACGGCGTCCCGTGCCGTCCGCACGTCCGGGTCGGAGCTGACGTTGGGCTGTTCCCTGCCATCGGCGACCGCCTGCAGCTCATCGACCCGGGCCTGCAGGGTGGGCAGGTCGGCGAACTGCTCGTCCAGCTTCTTCTGGTTGGCGATGAGGCTCTCGGACCGCATCACCTGCAGCTCGCTGTTGATCTCGGGCTGGAAGATCCGGAGCACTAGGGGCACCGAGATGACGGCACCGATCAGCAGCGCGAGCACAAGTCGGGGCGCGGCCGCCGCGACGTTGGGCCAGAATCCGGTGCGGCGCGACATGCTGATCACCAGCATCCGGTCGAGCGCAAGGATCAGCAGGCCCCACAGGATGCCGACCACGACGGCCGCCGGCGTGGTCAGCCCCACGGCGGTGGTGAGCGCGAACGCGGCCGACGCCGACGCGACGGCGGCCGTGCCGACCAGCACCGCGCCCATGGAGGCGAGCTTCGTCGCGTCGCCCGGCGCTTCCCGGAGAATGTGCCGCTGGCCGCCACCGAGCCAGGCGAGAATGTGCGGCTTCGTCATCGGGTGCTCCCCTTGCGCGCCGAGGGGCCCTTGTCGGGCCGGGAAAGGAAGATCGCGGTCAGGTCGACGGGGTCAGGCGCGTCGCGGGCTGCGATGACCGCCGGTAGTGGCACCAGCTCGAATGCCGGCGCCACGGCGGGCAGCTCCATCGCGCCGACGCGGGGAGTCGTCGGCACGGAAAGTGCCAACGCGGAACCCACATCCGGCAGGACCGGGAGCGCGTCGGCGGGGAACTCGACACGCGGTGCCGGAACGGGAAGATCGGACCAACCTGTCAGGTCGGCCACGGTCACCGGCGGCGTACGCACGTCGACGGTTCCTTTGTTGTTGCGCGCGGTGACCGTCAGGCTGCCACCGCGCCCAGGTCGGATCTCGACACGTCCGTGCCCCGCTCGGGCGTCGGCGACCACCGTGGCGCAGCCGGGTCCCGCGACCTCCACGGCGTCGGCACCGACCGCCGTCCAGATGACCGACAACGGCTCGCCCTGGAGCACGAACGTCCGAGAGAGCTCGACGCGGGAGAGCACCGGCGGGTCCAACGGGTCCCCGATCGCCAGGCTGAGGTGACGCAGCCACTCGCCGGCCGCCGGCCGGTCCGCGGGCGTGGTGCCGACCGCCCGGATGAGCAGGCCTATGCCCTCGTCGTCGAGCACGTCCCGGGCGGCATCGGGGTGGACCCGGGTCGATCCCTGGTCACCGGGGGTGAGACAGCGCAGCACGAACAGCCCGAGCTTGTAGAGGTCGGTCTGCTGGCTCAGCGCTCCCGAGCGTTCGGGTGGTGTCCAGTCAGGAGCGTTGAGCTGGAATGCCGCGGTGACGCTGCCCCGCACCCGGGCGGCGTCACAGTCGACGAACATCACCCCGGGCTCCTCGTCGAGCCGCCACAGCTCGTTCTTGGCGTTGATGTCGCCGAACGCCACATTGACCGCGGGATCGTGGAGCAAGGTCAGCGCACCCGCGAAATCGCGGCAGATCCGCAGCCGCTGGTCCGCTGTCGGCACCGGCATGCCGATCCGCGCGCACCGCACCGGGTCGACGAACAGGTGCTGGACCTCACGCACCACGTCGCGCGCCGCGCCGGACGGAAGCTGGACCCGGTGGACGAACGATCCGGGGATCCGCGGCAGCACGACCCCGCGTATCGCCGGCCCGTCGGCGACCATCCGCAGCGGCCAGGCGGCGATCGCGTCCAGCGCGGACCGGCGCCGGTCGTCGAGCCCGTCGCGCAGGTCGATCAGCTCGCGCAAACGTCGCGGATCCGGTGCGACATGCGGGTGGTAGCGCTTGTAGACGAACGGACCCGCGACGCCCGGCAGGCTCAGGTGCGGCAGGTCGACAACGGCCGCCTCACCGCCTGAGCCCAGCTCCGCGCCGAGCGGGCCGAGGTCCTCGACGCGTACGGTCGTCACGTCGGCTCCGTGAGCGGCCGCAGGCGCAGGCCCGCGAAAAGGCCGGTGACGGCCGCCGTCGCGGCGAGCGCCAGACGGGCCTGCTCCTGCGCGCGCGACAGGTCGGCGGCCAGCAGGGCCGTGCCGCCGTCGAACTTGTCGGGCCAGATGGACCGCTGGTTGGGCCTGCACAGGTACTCGTAGTCCCGCTCGCTCCGGTTGGTACGGATCACGCTGTCGAAGAACCGGTCGGCCGCCGCGGCGAGGGTGCGGGACATGACCCGGCCCTCCTCGCGCAGGGCGGTTTCGAGGTCGGTCACGCATCGCTCGACGGCCGCTGAGAGCTCGTCGTAGAGCACCTCCGCGCCGCGCTTGGCCGACTCCTCCTCCCGGCCCCCGACTGCCGTCACCGGCGCTCGGGTGGTTGCCGGGTCCACGGCGGCGACCGGCGGGGGCGGAGTCCGCGGAGCAGGGTCGCTCACCGGAGCCGACCCGCGCCGCAGGCTCCCGTCGGCGTTGCGTACCCAACGGGACCCGGCCGGTGCCGGGGCCGCGGTGGTCGCGCGCGCCTGGGCCGGGGTCGCACGCTGTGCGGACACGGCGGGAACGGCCGTCCCCACGGACGGCACGCGGTCCCAGTGGACGCCGCGGATCACTGGTCGCGTCACCCGCAGGACAACGCTTCCGTAGTCGGCCTTGAGCTGTCGGAGTTGGCGCAGCGCGTCAGCGAGGATCAGCGCCCGCCGGCTCTCCGCGGTCGACCGCAGCTCGTCGAGCGCCGCCGGCCCGGGAGGCACCAGATCGTCGGTCAGGCGGCCGCGCAAGACTTGGGCGACGTCCTCCCACAGCCGCCGCACCGAGCGTTCCAAGGAAACGTCGATCCGGCTGAAGATCTCGGTGATCTCCGTCTTCGCGCGGTAGTACTGGTCCTGTTTCGCCTCCAGCGACCCCGCCACGTAGCGGCCTTTTATCTCCTTCATCCACTGGTCGCGGGAGCCTCGGCCGAGCCCGTCGCGGACCCAGCCGCGAGCGACGTCGACCGCGTCGCTGATGGCCGCCGACAACGCGGCGTCGGCCGCCCCGTCCGCGAGGTCGCCGTCGTAGTGGTCGACCAACACGGCGAGGTCGTGCGCCAGGTCGTCGCGAAGCTCCTCGGCGAGGTCCCGGAACTCGTCCTCCTGGTCGGGCAGGAGCAGCGCGCGCTCGCGGGCTGTACGCAACGCGTCCTCGGCGTAGGTCGTGACCTCGCCCGCCACCTCGGTCGCCAGCGCGAGCGCCTGACGCACGGCCGCCCGGTCCATCTCCGCTAGGCGCCCGGCGAGGTGCACCAGGACGGGCCGCACCACCTCGGCGAACACCTCGTCACGCCGGATCACGTCGGCGGCCAGTACCCGAATGCCGCGCTCTCGCGAGACCTCGGTGACCTTCTTGACGGTGTTCTCGAAGTATTCGCCAGTCGGGTCGTTCGCCTCGTCCCGGTTCACGAGAACCATGTAGTAGTCGTCGAGGGCGACGCCGCCCCGCGCCGAGTCCGCGAGGTTGCGGGCGTAGGCGTCCTCGGCGACGTAGGTGGCCGACCTGCGGTCGCCGCGCTTGACCATGAGCAGCAGGTCGATCTCGTTCTTCACCCGTGCGAGAAAGTGGCGGTCGATGTCGAGCCCGGCCTCACCGGCACCGGGCAGATCGATGAGCCCCAGCTTGGAGACGGACCGCTCGACGAACGCCTTCTCGACGCGCACGCTGCGCACCGCGTGGAACGGTTGGACGTCGGCGGGGTCGCCAGCGTCGAGATCGGGATACGCGACGTACGGCCGCAGGGCCGCGAAGTCGACGACGAGCGCGCGTGCGGGGCCCTCCAGCAAATGGCGGTAGCTCGCGAACGACCGGTGGGCCGCGTCGAGCTTGCGCAGGTAGTCGTCAGCCTCGGTCGCGCCGGCGGCGGCGCTGCCAGGTGCCGGGTAGCGGTGGTCGGTGAACGTCGCGGCGTCGGCCGGGACCGGGCCCAAGCCCGCGGCCTCGTGGAGCGGCGCCAGGTAGCTGTCGCGGAACGACTGCCAGGTGTGCAGGTCGAGCGTCGCGGTCGGCTCGCCGGCAGTGTGGTAGATCCGGCTGGCCGAGGCCGTCGTGGGGTTGAACTGGGTGGTGGGTATGACGGTCACCGGAAGGTCGGTGACCGTGCGCAGCAACGTGCTCTTGCCGACCTTGGTGGCGCCGACCACACCGATGTTGACCGTGTCGCGGTGGACTCGGGCGCTGACGGCGTCCAGTTGGAGCTGGGCGGCCGCGATCCGCAGTCGCAGCCCGTCGACGCGGTTCATTCCGTCGCCCGTGCCGTGCAGCAGGCGCGCCACCCCGTTGTCGGTCGGGTCCGCCTTCTCCACGTCCGCCAGCACGGTCACCAGCTGGTCGAACCCGTCGACCATGGCGTGCCAGACGCTGGTCAACTCGGCGACGAAGGAGAGCTGGTTCCGTCGTCCGCCCAAGGCCTCCGCGATGCGAAGGTCGATCTCCTGCTCGATCACCAGTTGCTCCCGCCACCTAGAGGCCGTCAACGTCGCCGTCTGGTTCTGACGGACAGCGCCCATGCGGTGCCGCTGTCCGTCAGTACCTGGTGTGGACAGAACCCAGAAGGCCGCCCTGTTCGTCTTCCTGGTGCTCGTGGCCGGGTTGGCGACCGGATTCGGCTTGTACCTGAGCTTCACGGACGTCGACCGCGACGCGGTGGTCCTGCTCGCCCTGTGTGTGCTGGTGGCCTTCGGCCTGATCGTGGTCACCGTGCGGGTCGTGCACGGCATCAACAGATCGAAACGACGTTCTCTCGAGTACGGCGTGCCGGAGAGCCGGTTCCTCAACCTGCTCAGCCTCCGGCAGTGGCTGCTCATGCTGGTCGGCCTGACCGTGATCACGATCGGCACCGGCTCGCTGACCGGCGTGCGCGTGCTCGCGGGAGGCGACGAACCGCCGCCACCGGTCCTGCCGGGGCCGACATCGGTCGCCACGGTCGTGCCCGCGGCACCGGTGCCGCCAACGGCGGACCCGACCTTGTCGCCCACCGTCGATCGGACGACGGACGCCCCCAGCGCGGACCCCTTCCCCACGGAGTCGGCGTCGGACGCGCCGCGGCCCGGCGCCACGACCTATCTGGACAGCCAGGACGAGACGGCCGGCAGAGCCTCCGCCGGAGCGGCGACGTTCAGCGACCAGCGGTACCCGCGCAGCATCTCCTTCTGGTGCTCACGGGCGACCTCCTCGTACGTACAGTGGAACGTCGCCGGCTCGGCCACGTTCACCGCGACCGCGGGCATCGACGACGGCACTCAGGGCGCATTCGGGCTGGCCGCCGAGATGATCTTCTACAACGAGGACGGCCGGCAGCTCGTGCCCAAGCCGATCGACGTCTCGGTCGGTCACCCGCGCAAGGTGGAGATCGACCTCACCGGCGTCGTCAGCCTCCGGATGACCTGTTCCGGCCGGGTCATGAAGACCAACGACCAAGCCTCCGTCTACACGACGTTGGGCGACGCGTTGATCATCAGGGGCTAGCGGGATAGCGGGCCGCCAGGTCGACCACGCGCTGGGCGGCGGCGACCATCGCGCGGTCGGCGAAGCGGCCGTCGGGCAGCACGACCGTGCCCGAGTCGCGCTGTTCCGCCTCCGCCACCGCGGCCAGCAACTCGGCCGCGCGGGACACCTCCGCCCCGGACGGCCGGAACGCGTCGACGATCACCGGGAGCTGGCGCGGGTGGATCGCCGCGCGGCCGAGGAAACCGAGCCGGCGGCCCGCCGCGCACGTGGCGGCGAGGCCGTCGGTGTCCGCAACGTCGGCGTGCACCGACATCGCCGGTGGCGGCAGGCCGGCGGCCCGCGCGGCCACCACCACCCGCCCCCGGGCCCAGAGCAGCCCGTCGTCGTGGCTGACCCCCAGGTCCGAGCGCAGGTCGGCCTCGCCCAGCCCGAGCGAGGCGACTGAAGGGTGGGCGGCGGCGATCGCGTACGCGGCCTCCAGCCCGACCGCCGACTCGACCAGCGGATGCAGCGGCGCGTCCACCCGCTCACCCAGCGCGGCCACGACCTCCGGCGACTCCACCTTCGGCAACCGCAACCCACCGCCGAGGCCGGGCAGCCCGCGCAGCGCCGCCAGGTCGGCCGCCACGTCGGGGCCGGTCAGCTCGTTGACCCGAACCTGCACGGGCACCGGCTGCACCACCGCGAGGAAGTCGGCGACCGCTTCCCGGGCGTACGCCTTGCGCCCTGCCACGACGGCGTCCTCCAGGTCGAGGATCACCGCGTCGGCGCCGGACGCCACCGCCTTCGCGAACCGGTCGGGCCGGTCGCCGGGCACGTAGAGCCAGGTGAGCAGCATCAGATCACCCCTCGCGCGCGCAACGCGGCGAGCTCGGCGGCGGACAGGCCCAGCGCCGCGAGGACCGCGTCGGTGTCCTGCCCGTGCCGCCGCCCGGCGTGCCGGATCTCCCCGGGTGTCGACGAGAGCCGGAACGGCACGTTCTGCATCCGCACCTCGCCCAGCTCCTCGTCGGGCACGGTGTGCACGGTGCCGAGCGCGGCGTACTGCGGGTCCGCGAGGATGTCCCGCACGTCGTAGACGGGCGCGACCGCCGCCTGCGCCTCCTCGAACGCGGCGACCACCTCGTCCCGCCCGCGCGCCGCGACCCAGGCACCCACCGCGGCGTCCAACTCGTCGGCGTGCGCCGCCCGGCCGCTGCCCGTGGCGAACCACGGCTCGTCGACCAGCTCCGGCCGGCCGACCAGGCGCAGCACCCGCTCCGCGATGCTCTGCGCGCTCGTCGAGACGGCCACCCAACGCCCGTCGGCGCACCGGTAGGTGTTGCGCGGCGCGTTGTTGTTGGACCGGTTGCCGAGCCGCGGCTGGACGTACCCGATCTGGTCGTACCAGGTGATCTGCGGTCCGAGCATCGCCATGATCGGCTCGATGATGGCGAGGTCGACCACCTGCCCGGTGCCGCTGGCGTCGCGGGACCGCAGGGCGAGCATGACCGCGTACGCGGTGGCCAGCGCGGCCACCGAGTCGGCCAGCCCGAACGGCGGCAGCGTCGGCGGACCGTCGGGCTCGCCCGTGGCGGCGGCGAACCCGCTCATCGCCTCGGCGAGCGTGCCGAACCCGGGCCGGCGCGCGTACGGACCGACCTGGCCGAACCCGCTGATCCGGGCGATTACCAGCCGCGGGTTGACCGCGTGCAACTCCGCGGGGCCGAGCCCCCAGCGTTCCAGGGTGCCCGGCCGGAAGTTCTCGACCAGCACGTCGGCGTCGGCGAGCAGCCGCCGCAGCAGCGCCGCGCCCTCGGGGTCCGACAGGTTGAGCGTGACGGTCCGCTTGTTGCGGCCGAGCACCTTCCACCACAGCCCCACGCCGTCCTTGGCCGGGCCGTGGCCGCGCGCGGGGTCCGGCTTGGCCGGATGCTCCACCTTGATGACGTCGGCACCGAAGTCGGCGAGGAAGGCCGCCGCCAGCGGCCCGGCGAACAGCGTCGCCAGGTCCACGACCTTCACCCCGTCGAGCGGCGCGCTCATGGTGTCCCCTTCGCCGGGTCGACGGAGGCGAGGAACACGTCACCGTTCCCGAGGTTCCCGGCCAACGAGCCGGCGGTGCAACCGGTGACCAGCAGCCGGCCGTCGGCCGCCCGGGTCGCGTAGACGTTCTCCTCGCCGAACGGGTCCGCGGCGTCGTCGCGGGCGGTGCCGTACTGCGCCACGCCCACCTGCCGGCCGCGCCGGTCGAGCGTCAGCGTCAGCACGTCGGCGCCGCCGACCGGCAGGCCGAGCGCGCTGGTGAAGCCGACCACCGCGACGCCGCCGTCCGGCCCCGCGACGACCTCGGCGCCGGCGTCGGGGCCGCGCCCGGCGGTCACCACCCGCCACCGCTGCTTTCCCGCCCTGGTGTGCGCGACGGTCAGCACGTCCCCGTCGGTCGACCCGGTCGCCACCGCGAGGCCCTCCGTCGTGATCGCGACGCCGCCGAGCAGGTCGTCGCCCGCACCGCCGGCGGCGGTCACCCAGTCCTGCTCCCCGGCGGGGGTGAAGCGGGCCAGCCAGCCGTCGAGCCCGCCGAGCGAGGTCGTGCCCGGCAGCGCGCCCGAGGTGCTGCCGGCCACGTAGACGCCGTTGGCGTCGGCCGCGACCGCGTACGCCTTGTCCTCGCCCGCACCACCGAACTGCCTGCTCCACACCAGACGGCCGTCGGGCGCGACCCGGGCCAGCACGGCGTCCTTGTCGCCGGCCGACGCGCCGCCCGCGAACGAGCCACTGCTGTAGCCGGCCACGTAGGCACCGCCGTCCGGCGCGGCGGCCACAGCGTAGAACCGGTCGGCCTTCGCCGCATCGCCGGCCTGGGTCAGCCAGGCCCGTTGCCCACCGGCGGTCAGCCGGGTCACGAAGCCGTCGTCGGCCGGGCTCCCGGGGTGGGCGCCGTCGAGGTCGCCGCGGGTGTAGCCGGCCGTGATCACCCCGCCGTCGGCCAGCGGCACGACCCCGTAGAGCCGGTCGTTGGCCGGCGTGCCGAACTGGGTCGTCCACGACCCCACCCGTGTCACGACCGCGTCCAGCCCACCCGTATAAGCCTGCCCGGAAACCGGGCCGGACGCGGCGAAACCGAGGGTGGTGGCCCCACCGGGGTGTGCGGCGACGCCGCCGGCCCAGTCCTGGCCCGGGGTCCCGTGCGCCGGGCCGGGCAGCCCGGCCGGCGGCGTCGCGCTCAACGTGCCCGCCAGGTGCGTCAGGCCGTCCACGAAGGCCGGTCGCCAGACGTCCCAGTCGTGCCCGCCGTCGACGACCCGGAACTCGGCGGCCACCCCGTCGGCCCGCCGCACGCTGTTGTAGAGCGTCGCGGCCTCGTAGTCGAGGTCGTGCGCGGCGTCCGCCGGGTCCGGGTTGGCCCACTCGTCGTCGCCGACCGCGATGTACATCCGCACCGGCAGGTCCGGGTCGCGGCCGGTGAGCAGCGCCGGGTAGTTGAGCCGCTGGTAGACCTCGTCGTCGAACGTCGAGTCGCCGGAGCCGAACGCGCCGAACTCCCGCGCCGACGAGTCGGCCGGCGGCAGCGGCTTGTAGACGGCCGGGCTGAGCACCAAGGCGTTGGCGAACAGGTCCGGATGGGCCAGGGCGTACCGCAGCGCGCCCGCACCGCCCATCGAGTAGCCGCCTACGAGCCGGGCGCCGCGATGGGCGGCCGTGCGGTACGTCGCGTCCACATGCGACACCAGGTCACGGGTCAGCGCCGTCTCCACGGGCCGGCCCGGGTCGTCGGCGCCGGTGTAGGACGAGTCGACGTAGTAGTTGCCGCGGCTGCTCCACGGCGCGTCGGGCAGCACCGCGATGACGGGCGGCACGGTCCCCTCGGCGATCAGCCGGTCGAGGTCGGCCTTGACCCGGGTCCACGCCTGCATGGTGTCGCCGCGCCCGTGCAGCAGATAGAGCGCCGGGTAGCGGGTGGCGGCCGCCGGGTCGTAGCCGTAGGGCAGGTAGACGGTGTAGTCGATGCTGCCGCCCAGCGCCGCGGACGGCGCCGACGCGGTGGTCAGGGTCCCCGCGCGCGGTCGCTCCGCGCCGGCCGTGCCGGGCAGCGCACCGGCCAGGCCGAGCGCGAGCAGCACCACGGCCATGCCGGCGGCGAGCCGCCAACCTCGTGCCATCAGGTCACTCCCCAGGGGTCAGAGGTCGGCCGCGCAACGGAAGCCGACCTGGTCGGAGCGGGTCAGTCCAGCACCGGTGAGCAGCAGCTTCACCGAGACGTCGGCCGGTCGCGGTCCGCCGTCGACGTACCAGTCGGAACCTTCGGCCGCGTACGCGGCGCCGCCCTTGAGGATCACGAACCGGGTACGCCCGTCGTTGTGCTCGCTCTCGGTCAGGTTCCACACCAACGGTTCCCGCCGCACGAGCAGCCCCGCCGCGGCGGCCACCTGCCACTCGTCCTCGGTCGGCAGCCGCAGCCCGGCCCAGGCCGCGTAGGCGCGGGCGTCCGCGAGGTCCACGCCGGTGACCGGCGCGTCGGCCGGCCCTTCGCCCGCGGTGAACCGCTCGGGGCGCACGGGCGCGTAGCCGGTGGCCCGGCGGAACTCCGCGTACTCGCCGTGGGTGACCTCGCGGGTCGCGATCGCGAACCGGTCGAGCCGCACCGTGCGCCGCACGGTCGCCTCGTGGTGCAGGCGCGGCGGCAGCGGCTTCCACTCCTCGACGTACGGCGTCTCGCCGTACAGCCCGGTCTCCCGCACCCGGTGCCGGACGACCAGGTCGCGCACTCCCGCGGCGACCGCCACCAACCCGGCCGGCACCTCCGGGCGCGGCGCCCACGGCGTGCGGGTGCGCACCGCGACCCGGGCCGGGAACGACGGGTCGCCCGTCGGCGGCTCGTGCCGCTCGACCGCGGCGCCGGTGACCGTCACGGCCGCGATCGATCCCGCCGGCAGCGGCCCGCCCACGCTGACCCGGCCGTCGCCGACCTCCTCGACGGTCAGGAACGCGCCGGTGACGAGGTCGACGAACCGGCCGGCGGAGGGCGCCTCGGTGACCAGCCACGGCCCATCGTGGTCGGCACCGCGGTTCGCCACCGTCCACAGCGGAGTGCCGTCGTGGGTCCAGCGCGACGCGTACACCTGGCCGGCGCCGGGGTGGTCGGCCAGCGGCTCCCAGTCCTGCGACCGCAACCAGGCCGCGTGGCTGGCCTGGACGCGGCGCATCGCCCGCAGCACCGCGCGGTCCCGCGCGTTCCAGCCGACCCAGACACCGAAGACGCTCTCCCAGACCAGCAC
Organism: Asanoa siamensis; assembly: GCF_016862555.1. Taxonomy (GTDB): domain Bacteria; phylum Actinomycetota; class Actinomycetes; order Mycobacteriales; family Micromonosporaceae; genus Asanoa; species Asanoa siamensis. The sequence goes on from NZ_BONE01000025.1 coordinate 85,532, forward strand.
CCCGGCGCCGTTGAGCCAGGCCGAGTGCAGCTCGTCGAGGTGGTCCCTGTTCCAGCGCCGGGTGTGGTGCAGCATGTGCCGGCGCTCGAACCACTTGGCCCGCAGCACGCCCGGCACGTCGGAGTCGGCGAACCACTGCGCCCAGGACATCGCGTGGTCCTCGATCCGGGCCAGCGGGACCCGGCTCTCGCCCTCCAGCACCAGGCCGGGACGCACCGCGTCGAGGGCCGCGCGCAGCTCGCCGGCGCCCTCCTTGAGCGTGTCGAGGAAGACGCCGTCGACGCCGAGGTCGGAGACCAGCGCCGCGACCTGCTCGGCATCGGTGCCGGGTGCGCGGCGGGTGCCGGTGTCCCACGGGTTGTAGTCGACGAACACCCGCACGCCACGGTCCTGGAACGCCCGGACGACGTCGGGCAGCTCGGGCACGTCCCGGTACCAGTCGAACTGGTTGCGGTCGTCGAGACCGATCACCGGGTACGCGTGCCAGAGCACGACGCCGTCGAACCCGCCGAAGTCCCGCCCGGCCGCGTCGAGGAACGCGTCGACGGTGAACACCCCGCGGTCGTGGTCGTAGAGCGTCTCGTCCCACAGCCAGGCGAGGCAGATCGAGAAGCAGTCGCCGGCGATCTCGTCGTAGTGCCGGCCGGTGTAGCCGAGCCGGGCCCGGGCGTCGGCCCGCCACTCCGCCAGCCGCGCGCGCCAGGCGGGCCAGTCGGCCGGGTCGTCCGGCGCGGCGAAGATCTTCGCCTCGTCCAGCTCGGTCAGGTCGGCGTGGCCACCGAGCGGCACGACCGTCGGCCGGTCGATCGGGCGCGGGACGTACGGGTTGAAGCTCACGGTGTTCCTCGGTATGTCGCGTCGTGCAGGGCGTCGATGGTGGCCCGGTCGGGCAGGGCGGAGGAGGCGCCGGGGCGTTGAGCGCAGGCGGCACCGGCGGCGCAGGCCCAGCGCAGGACCGCCGTGATGTCTTCGCCACCGCGCTCGGCCCAGCCGACGGCGAGGGCGCCGGTGAACGCGTCGCCGGCCGCGGTGGTGTCGACGGCCTCGATTCGGGGCGCGGGCACGTCCACCCGCACGCCGGAGCGGTCGGCGTAGGCGGCGCCGCGCGCACCCAGGGTCAGCACGACCCGGGGCACCAGCGCCAGGAGCGCCTCGATCTCGCCACCGCCGACGACCGCGGCCTCGTGCTCGTTGACCACCAGCACGTCGACCAGGTCGAGCAGGTCGGCCGGCAGCGGCGCGGCCGGCGCGGCGTTCAGGACGACGGTGGTGCCGGCGGCGCGGGCGGCGGCCGCCGCGGCGACCACGGTGGGCATCGGCACCTCGAGTTGGAGCAGCAGCACGTCGGCGGCGGCGATCGCGGCCCGGTCGTCGGCGTCCAGGTCGGTCAGCGCGCTGTTCGCGCCGGGCGCCACCACGATGAAGTTCTCGGCGTCCCGGTCGACGGCGATCAGCGCGACCCCGGAGGCGCCGGGCACGGTGCGCAGGCGGTCGACACCCACTCCGGCGGCGACGAGGCTGTCCCGCAGGCGGGGGCCGAACTCGTCTGTGCCGACGGCGCCCACGAAGACGCAGTCCGCACCCGCGCGGGCGGCGGCGACCGCCTGGTTGGCGCCCTTGCCGCCCGGAACGGTGCGGAAGTCCTCGCCGAGCACCGTCTCACCGGGGCCCGGGAGCTGCGCGGTCGTCACGACGAGGTCGAGGTTGGTGCTGCCGACCACGACCACCTGGGCCGTCATCGCGCCACCGCCAGGGTCCGGGTGGCCAGCTCGTCGAAGCCGATCCCGTCGAAGCCGGCGATGCTGCTGGCCAGGCGGTTGTGCAGGGGCGCCACCCAGCGTTCCGGCAGGGCGGCGGCGCCGGTCAGCGCGCCCGTCACCGCGCCGACGGTGGCGCCGGTCGAGTCGGTGTCCCAGCCGCCGCTGACCACGGCGCAGACCGACCGCTCGAGGTCGCCCCGCCCGTACGCCAGTGCGGCGGCCACCAGCGCGGCGTTGTTGCGGACGTGCACCCAGTGGAGGTGGCCGTGCCGGGCGTACAGCTCGTCGACGACGCTCTCCCAGTCGGCTGCGCCCGTGCCGAGCGCCCGCGCGTCCCGCACGGTGGCCGCGAACCGGCTCCGGGGCGGCAGCACCGCCTCGGCCGCGTCGAGCACCTCGTCCACATCGGACGCCACGGTCGCGGCGGCGCCCAGGGCCGCGGCCCACATCGCGCCGTGCACGCCGCCGCGGACGTGGCTGACGGTGGCGTCCCGCCAGGCCAGCTCGGCGGCGCGGTCGGGGCGGCCGGGGTTGACCCAGCCGTACACGTCGGTGCGGATCTGCGCTCCGATCCACTCGCGGAACGGGTTGTGCCGGCGGGCGCTGGCCGGCGGCGGGAAGCCGAGCAGCAGGTTGCGGTAGGCCACCCGCTCGGCGGTGAAGACCCGCCCGCCGGGCAGCCAGTCGAGCCACGCCTGCGCCACGTCCGCACTGGTGAAGCCGCGCCCGTGGGTCTCCAGCAGGCGCAGCGCCAGCAGCGCGAAGTTGAGGTCGTCGTCCTCGGGCATGCCGTCGATGTTCTCGGCGAGGCTCGTCGGCGCGCTGCGCCGGTTCCACGGCCAACGCGCCGCCACCTCGGCGGGCAGCCCGACCGCGGTGAACCAGTCCCGCAGCGGCCAGCGCCCGGTCGCGGTCAGGATCTCCCGGATCCCGTCCCGCGGGATCTTCTCGACCGGCTTGCCGAGCAGGCAGCCGGCGGCCCGGCCGAGCCAGGCACCGTGCAGCCGGTCGTGCGTCACGTCCGTGGGCAACGACCAGTCGGCCGGCCAGGTCGCGCGCAGCCCGGCCAGGTCGTCCGGCTCGTTCACGCCAGCAGCATCGGGCAGCGCGTCCGCGGCATCCAGGAGCTCGACCGCGAGCGCCCGCAGCGCCGGCGGCGCCGGGTCCGGCGACGCCCCGCTGACCGGCGGGGTGAGGTCACCACCCGCGGCGGACCACCGCCGCTCGAGGGCCGACACGTCACGCCCCTCGTCGCGACTGGCGGCCAGCTCGTGCGGCAGCAGGTCCTCCGGCTGCACCCAGGTGATCCTCACCGGGCCAGCTCCGTGAACCGGTCGGCCCGCCGGGCGAACCGGGCCCGGTCCCGCTCGAAGATCTCGGTGGCCACGGTCGCGAGCGCCCGGGCCGGCTCCTCGAGGTCGGTCTTCGAACCGGCGGCGACGGCGGACGACCACTCCTCGGGTACGGCGGCGGCCCCGCCGAGCGCACCCGCGATCGCCCCGGCCATCGTGGCGGTCGAGTCCGCGTCCCGGCCGTAGTTGACCGCGCCCAGCACCGCCGGCCGGAACGCGCCGCGGGCCACCACGAGCATGCCGATCGCGACCGGCAGCTCCTCGATGGCGTGCAGCCGGCTCGGCCGGCGGGCGCCCAGGCCCGGGTTGCGGTAGTCCTCGCCGACCGTGTCGAACGGCGCGACGGCGGCCCGCAGCGCCGGGATGGCGGTGCGCCAGTCGTCGTGCGCGCGGGCCTCCTTGACCACGGCCACCAGGGCCGCGCGGGTGCCGTCGCGGGCGAGGTCCTGCGCGGCGGTGACCACGTCCTCGACTCCCGCACCGGGGCTCGCGGCCGCCGCGACCGCGGCGGCGAACACCGCCGCGGCCTCCCGCCCGTAGCTGTGCTGGTGCGCCCCGGCGATCTCGATCGCCTCCGCGTACGCCCCGGCCGGGTCGCCCGCGTTGACGATGCCGACCGGGGCCATGTACATGGCCGCACCGCAGTTGACGATGTTGCCGACCCCGGCCTCGCGCGGGTCCGCGTGGGCGTGGTGCAGGCGGGTGACCAGCCACCGCTCGGCAGCCGCGAGCCGGTGGAAGGTCACCCCGTCCCGCTCCAGGTCGGGGATGTGCACCACCCGCTCGATCAGATCGGGGACGAGCAGCTCCGCCACGTCGTACGCGTCGAGGTGGTCCCGTTTGGCCGCGTACGCGCGTACCAGGGCATGGGTCATCAACGTGTCATCGGTGATGTGCCCGTCGCCCTTGTGGTACGGCGCCAACGGCCGCGCGGTCGCCCAGTCGGCGTGGTACGGGGGCACGATCCCCTCGACCCAACCACCGAACCGGGCACGGATCTGCTCGGGCAGCGCCGTCTCGGTGGCACCGCCGAGGGCATCCCCGACGGCGGCACCGACCAGGCAACCGACCGAAGTGTCGAGCAAGAGTGACATTGTCTACCTCAGAACCTGCTTGCCACCGTCGACCAGCTGGCTCGCGAGCTGGTCCAGGGTGATCTTGTTGGCGAAGTACTGCTGGAGGGCCGGGGTGGCGTACTTGGTCTTCCACTCCTGGTAGCCGTCGGCCATCTGGAACGGGGCGACGGTCAGGTCGGCGGCGCTGTCCGCGGCGACGTCCCAGCCCTGCTCGCCCTTGGTGAGCTTGACCAGCTCCTCGTTGGCCGCCTTGCCGGTCGGCACCAGCCAGTCACCCTTGGCCAGCGCGGCCATGTTGGTCGGGTTGAGGAAGTAGGACAGGAACTGCGCGGCCTGCTCCTTGTGCTTGGAGTCGGCCGAGATCGACAGCGTCTGCGGGTTGGCCGCCTGCTTGCTGGACAGGCCCTTGATCGGGGGCAGCGTGACCCACTCGAAGTCCTTCGGCGCCTGCTCGACCATCTGCTGGCGCAGCGAGACCGAGCCGGGGATCATCGCGTACTTGCCGCCGAAGAAGCCGGGCAGCGTGTCGGCGCCGCTCATCGCGAGCGCCTCCGGCGAGGCGGTCTTGGCCGTGTAGATCATGTCGTGGATCCGCTTCGGCACCTCCCGCTCGGCGTCGTTGATCTTGACCTCGGTACGGCCGCCCTCGTCGTAGAAGAACTTGCCGTCGTAGTTGAGCGCCAGGTTCAGCACCCGGTTGGTCGGCGACTTCAGCGCCCAGGCCACGCCGTACTGGTTGGCCTTGGTCAGCTTCTGGGCGTTGCTCTGGAACTCGTCCCAGGTCCAGCCGCCGTCGGCCGGGGGCACCGCGACGCCGGCCGCGTCGAGCAGCTTCTTGTTGGCGATGACGACCTGCGACTCCAGCAGGAACGGCACGCCGGTGACCTGGCCGTCGAACGTGGCGGTGTCCCAGACGCCCTGGTCGATCTGACCCTTGAGGTCGCCCGGGATCAGGTCCTTCAGGTCGGCCAGGTAGCCCTGCTTGCTGAACTCGCCGATCGCGGAGGCCTCGTAGTGCACGATGTCGGGTGCGTCGCCGCCCTCGAACGAGGTCAGCAACTGGTCGTGCACGGAGTTCCAGTCACCCTGGACGTACTCGACCTGGATGTCGGGGTGCTCGGAGTTCCACTTCGCGACGAGGTCCTTGTTGGCCTGCAGCGACTCCTTCTGCCAGGCCAGGCTGAGGAAGCGCAGCTTGACGGGGCCGGCCGTGGCCTCGTCGTCGCCGCCGTCACCGCACGCGGCGAGCGCGCCGATGCCGACGACCGCGACCGCCGCGGCAGCGAGCGTGCGACGGAATCTGGTGGAGAGCATGGGGGTATACCTCCTTTTGGGATGGGTTCCTTAGCCCTTGACCGCGCCGGCGAGCGACCCGGACGAGAGGCGGCGTTGCATGAAGGCGAAGAAGATGAGGCTGGGCAGCGTGGCGAGCAGCGAACCCGCCGCCAGCGGGCCGAGCCGGGCGGTGCCCTCGATGCCGACGAACCGGGCCAGCGCGACGGGCAGCGTCTGCAGTTCCGGCGTCTTGATCAGCACGAGCGCGAAGAAGAACTCGTTCCAGGCGGAGATGAACGAGAACAGCGCGGTCGCCACGAGCCCCGGTGCGAGCAACGGGAAGACGACCCGGCGCAGCACCTGCAGGCGGCCCGCGCCGTCGACCGACGCCGCCTCCTCCAGCTCGCGGGGGATGTTGCGGACGAAGCCCTGCAGCATCCAGAGCGCGAACGGCAGCGCCCAGACCACGTAGATCAGCACCAGCCCGGCGTGGGAGTTGGCCAGGCCGGCCTGCCGCAGCACCAGGAAGATCGGGATGATCAGCAGGACGAACGGGAAGAGCTGCGAGAGCAGCACCCAGCCGAGCGCGACGGTGCCGAGCTTCGATTTGAACCGGGCCAACGCGTACGAGGCCGGCATGGCGACCAGCACCGTCAGCACCGCCGAGGCGAGCGAGACCTGGAGGCTGTTCCAGGCCGCCCGGCCGAGCTCCTGCTCGGTGAACGCCTGCACGAAGTTCTGCAGCGTCGGGTTGCTGGGAATCAGCGACGGGTGCAGCTGGACCAGCTCGCGCGGCGGCTTGAACGCCGTCGACAGGAGCCAGACGAGCGGGAACCCGAGGAAGATCAGGTAGCCGGCGAGGGCCAGGTATTGCAACGCCCGACCGGTGCGACTCGGTTTGCCCAGCATGTCAGTTCGCCTCCCGCAGCCGGCGACGGAGATAGACGGCGAGGAGCGCCACGATGATCACGACCATCACGTTGCCGAGGGCCGCCGCGTAGCCGTAGTTGCCGTAGCGGAACGCCTCCTCGTACGCGAAGAGCATCGGCAGCATGGTCTTGCCGCCCGGCCCGCCCGCGGTCAGCACGTAGACCAGGCCGAACGAGTTGAAGTTCCAGATGAAGTCGAGCGAGGTGATCGCCACGACGACCGGCATGATCGCGGGCAGCGTGACGTGCCGGAACCGGTGCCAGGTGCTGGCACCGTCCACGGCGGCCGCCTCGTGCAGCTCGCGCGCGACGCCCTGCAGGCCGGCGAGCAGCACGACCGTGGTCTGCGGCATGCCCGCCCAGACGCCGACGATGATGACGGCGGGCAGGGCGGTGCTGAAGTCGCCGAGCCAGTTCGTCCGCAGCCCGTCGGCGCCGATGCGGTGGAAGAACTCGTTGAGCAGGCCGGCGTCCGGGTGGTAGACGAGCTTCCAGAGGATGCCGACGACGACCGGTGGCATCGCCCACGGCACGACGGCCAGCACCCGCGCCACGCCGCGGAACCTGAGCTGCTGGTTGAGCAGCAGCGCGAGCCCGAGGGCGAGCACGAACTGGAGCACGGTCACGCCGAACGCCCAGAGCAGGCCGATCTTGAACGAGTTCCAGAACAGCTCGTCGGTCAGCAGTTCCTTGTAGTTGTCGAGGCCGGTGAAGTTGGCCTCCACGTTGCGCCCGGCGCGGGCGTCGGTGAAACCGAGGTAGATGCCGCGCAGCAGCGGGAACACCGAGAGCAGCAGCACCGGCAGCAGCGACGGCAGCAGGAGCAGGTAGATGGTGGTGCGGTCACGGCTCCTGGCCCTTCCACCCCGCGCGACGTCGGGCCGTTCCTGGACAGTTGTCACGACGTCACCTCTTCGCGGATCGGTTGGGCGGGCACGGGGGTGCCGCTGGAGGCGCGGACCACGAGGCTGGGTGCGACCTGCGCGCGGCGGGGCGGCAGGGCGGGGTCGTCGATGCGCTGCAGGAGCAGTTCGGCGGCCTTGCGACCACGCTCGGCCGAGCCGAGCGAGACGCTGGAGAGCTGGGGGAACATCATCCGGGCGAGTTCGGTGTCGTCCATGCCGACCAGGGCCACGTCGGTCGGCACGCGCCGGCCGAGAGCGAGCAGCGTGTGCAGCGCGCCGACCGCGATGAGGTCGTTGGCGCAGACGAGGGCGTCGGGTTCCGCGCGGGCGAGCAGGCGCTCCGTGGCTTCCCGGCCGGCCGCGTACTGGAAGTCGCCGACCTCGACCAGGTTCTCGTCGAGCGGGATGCCGTGCCGGGCCAGCGCGGCGCGGAAGCCGGCGTCACGGGCCGCGCCTGGCACGGTGTCGAGCGGGCCGTTGACGAAGCCGATCCGGCGCCGGCCGGTGGCCACGAGGTGGTCGACGGCGAGCGCGATGCCCAGCCGCGAGTCGGTGCGCACGTTGTCCATCGGCGCGTCCTCGGCGAGCTGACCGATCACCACCACGGGTACGGGGCTGTCGGCCAGCGCCGTGAGGTGCTCGGCGGTGACCCGGATCGGCGAGATGATCATGCCGTCCACGTAGCGGTGGGCCAGCCGGCGCAGCAGCGCGGTCTCGTTGTCGATCCGCCCGCCGGTGGCGTGCACGAGCAGTTGCCGCCCCGACTCCGCGACGACGGCCTCGATCGCGCGCATCATCGCCACGTACACCGGGTTGCCGATGTCCTCGACCGCGAGCGCGACGAGCTCGGTGCGCTGCGACTGCAGCGACCGGGCGATCGCGTTGGGCACGTAGCCGACCTCGGCGGCCGCGGCGCGCACCTTGCGCACGGTCTCGGGGCTGCCGCCGACCCCGTTGAGCACCCGGGACGCGGAGGCGATGGAGACACCGGCCCGCGCGGCGACGGTGTGCACCGTCGGCCGGCCATCTGGCTCCTGTAAACGTTTACGACCCACGCCCTGCACCTCCACCCGGTAGCTGTAAACGTTTCCGGGAGTCTGCGCCGAGATCAACGCGGGGGTCAAGCCCTCGTTACGAATACGTTTCCGACCACACCGGACGGTGGTGCGGCGACCACGCTGCGTGTCAGATCGTCACGCCGGCGCGTGCCGCCACGAGTCCTCGGAGTAACGAAACGGCTGCGTAGCGCGCAGGAAGGCGTGGATCGCCGGGAGCAGTCGCTCGGGGTCGGTCTCGTGCGGATAGTGCCCCGCCCGGAGACCCCACGGTGTGGCGCGCGCGGTCCGCGGTAGGGGCGGCGTGGCCAAGCCCAACGTGACCGTTGAGCTTGGCCACGCCGGCCGAAGTCGTTACCGTCGAACAGCCGGCCAGGCCGGAGAACGTGCGACCGCTCGGCCGATGGTTCGAACCCGTCGGCCGGCGACGAGGCATGAGCTGGAGAAGCCGCCGCCTGGTCGAACGTGGTTGGCCTGCCCGGACGGAACAGGCGGCATGCTCGGCATCTCCACGGCGACTACCGCGGACGGGCCGCGGGACAACCACTATGAACGGGCCGCGTCCGCGATCGTGGCCAGCGACGGGACGCGGGACAGCGCGACCCAGAGCGTCGCGAGTGAGATGCCGACCGCGCCGGCGGCCATGGCCGTGAACGGGCCGGCCTGGGTCGCGATCACGCCGCCGGCCGCCGCGCCGACGGGCACCGCGCCCCAGGAGATCAGGCGGTAGGCCGCGTTGACCCGGCCGCGCAGGGCCTTGGGCACGGCCGACTGGCGCAGGCTCACGGCGTGCACGTTGGCGATGCCGATGCCGACGCCCATCACGACGAAGACCGCGCAGAGCAACGGCAGCAGGGCGGCGCCCGCGCGGCCCGCGGCCAGCACCCCGAGCGGCGCGCCGTTGCCGAGGACGAGGCTGACCAGCAGGACCCGGCCGTAGCCGAAGCGGGCGGTGAAGCGGGCGCCGAACCACGCCCCGAGGAACGAGCCCACCCCGCCGGCCGTGAAGACGGCGCCGATCGCGACCGGGCTCAGGTCGGCGTCGCGGACCGCGTACAGCAGCAGGCCCAGCACGAACGCCTCGTTGCACAGGTTGAACGTGGCGGCCTCGCCGAGCAGCGGCCGGACGTAGCGGTGCCGGACGGTGACGCGCAGGCCCGCCACCGCCTCCCGCCAGGCGGAGGTGCGCGGCGGGGCGTCGTCCGGCGGCCCGTCGGCCAGCCTGATCCGGCTCAGGGACACGGCCGAGACGACGTAGCCGAGCGCGTTGAGCAGCAGCGCGACCGGAGCGGTGACGACCTGGACGAGCAGGCCGCCGACCCCGCGACCGCCGATCTCGCTCGCGGACTGGGTCGCGGAGAGCTTGCCGTTGGCGTCGACGAGTCGATCCGGCCCGACCACGCTCGGCAACAGCGCGAAGTCGGCGACCTGGTAGACGACCGTCAGCACCGCGGCGACGAAGACGACCGCGTAGAGCGCCGGCATGCTCGCGAGGCCCGTCCAGGCGGCGACGGGGATCAGCGCGACGAGCAGCGCGCGGCCCACGTCGGCGCCGATCATCAGCCGCAGCCGGGCCCGGCGGAACCGGTCGACCAGCAGCCCGGCCGGCAGCGTGGCCAGCAGGAACGGCAGGAACTGCGCGACCCGCAGCGTGCTCGCCTGCGCGGCCGACGCCGAGAGCGTGACCAGCGCGAACAGCGGCAGCGCGAGCTCGGCGATCTCACTGCCCAGAGTGGACGCCGCCGACCCGCGCCAGAGCCGCCGGAAGTTCACGTCGGACCAGGCCGGGGCGACCGCATCGCGCGTAACCGTTGTCATATCGAAGGAGGTTACGAGTAACCATTGATGGTCGCAAGCCGGTTAGGATGAGCGCCATGTCCGGCGACAACCCGATGGCCGCACCGGGCCGGCTCGAGCTGGTCCGGCGGTTCGTCAACACGCGCGACATCGAGGCCGGCACCGACGCGCTGGCCGACGCCCCCGGGCTGCGGGCCTGGTTGCGCGACGGGGGCCGGACGGTGCAGGCGGTCCGCGGGGTCGACCTGGCCCGGGCCCGTCGCCTGCGCGAGGCGTTGCGGGCGGCGGCGACCGCCAACCACGACCGCGGACCGGTGCCGGCCGAGGCGCTCGCCGCGCTCGACGACGTCGCGGCGCGGGCCCGCGTCACCCTCTCGTTCACCCCCGACCGCGCCTGGCGCGCGCAGGCGCGGGCCGGCGGCGTCGACGGCGCGCTCGGCGATCTCGTCGTCGCGATGACCGAGGCGATGACCGACGGGACGTGGCCGCGGCTCAGGGTCTGCGCGAACGACACCTGCCGCTGGGCCTTCTTCGACACGTCGCGCGCGGGCACGGGCAAGTGGTGCGCGATGCGGCTGTGCGGCAACCGCGCCAAGCAACAGGCCTGGCGCGACCGCCGCGCCGCGGGCCCCGCCCGAGGTTAAGGTGACGTCATGACCCGGGACGAGCTTGTCGCGTACTGCCTGGCCAAGCCGGGCGCGTGGCCGGACGAGCCGTGGGAGGGCGACCAGGTCGCGAAGGTGGGCAGCAAGATCTTCGCGTTCCTCGGCGCCGGGCCGCCGCCCACCGTGGGGCTCAAGTGCGGCGCCAACCGGGAGATCGCCGACGAGTGGCTCACCCGCTATCCCGACTCGGCGGCGGTGATGGCCTACATCGGACGGTCGGGCTGGAACACGCTGACCGTCGGCACCGGCATCCCCGACGACGAGATCCTGGAGGCGATCGACGCCTCGTACGACGCCGTCGTGGCCAAGCTGCCCAAGCGGGAGCGCCCCGTCACGTGACCGGCTCCGGCCACTCGTGGTCGGGCAGCAACTCGCGCAGCGGCGACCACCGGTTGGTGCCCAGCACGACCTCGGTGTCGAGGTTGGCCGGGTGCATCTGCCGGATGAACTCACGGCACCGGCCGCACGGTGGCAGCACGTAGAGGCGGTCGTCGCGCTCGTCCCGCCAGACCGCCACGATCCGGGCGATCCGCTCCTCCCCCGCGGTGACCATCGCGGCGATCGCGCTCGCCTCCGCGCAGAAGCCGGTGCCGCAGGCGGTGTCGATGCAGACCCCGACGTACCGGTTGCCGTCGGCGGTGACCAAGGCGGCGCCGACGTCGCCGACCAGCCGGCCCTGCACCCGGCGCGGCGCCACCACGGCCAGCGCCGCCGCGATCAGCTCTTCGAACTCCATACCTCAGGCTAGGTCGACCGCGGGCGGCCACCGCTTCGAGCGCTTCCGCCGGGTCAGGGTAGGTCACGGGCGAACGGCCAGCGGCGGCCGACCGCGACGTGCGTGATCACCGAGAAGGCGAGCGCGTTGAGGCAGCCGTGCACCACGAACTCGGACGGCTCCACCCGGCCGAACTCCACCGTGCGCGCGTAGGCCGTCAGCACCACGTACAGCACCACCGCCAACGCCGACACCGTCAGCACCGACAACCACTTGTCCATCACCGCCGTGATGTGTGGGCGCACCGCGTTCTCGAACAGCATCGAGACCACCAGGCCCGCCGCGATGAACGCCGCCGCGCCCGCGATGATCTTGCCAGGGCTCACCGCCAGATGGATCAGGGTGTACGTCGCCCAGCCGCCGACCGCCACCGTCGCGTTGGCCACCAGCAGCCGCAGCCAGCGCCGCTTGATCAGGTTGAACGGCCAGCCGCGCCAGGTCACGTAGAGCCACGTCTGCCAGGCGCCCACCGTGACCGTCAGCGCGCCCAGGGCGGCACCGGACATCGGACCGGTCTCGGTGTGCAGCCCGGTGCTGGCCGGCGGGTGCACGTCGACCACGAAGTAGTAGATGAGGACCGCCGCACCCCAGGCCACCAGCCCGGCCAGCAACCCGCCCGGCACCCGGCGCAGCTTGCGCAGCGGCCAGCCCTCGTTGACCAGCGTGAACTGCAGCATCGCCGTGAACGCGGCACCGGCGATCGGCAACGTGCCCGGGAAGGTCGGCAGGCTCCCGGGCGGTGGGTTCGGGTCGAACACGCCGCGCGGGTCGACGCCGCCGCCGGCTATGAACTGGCCGAGGAACGTCAGCCCGACGCCGGCGGCCAGGATGAACAGGGTGTTGAGCCAGCCGGCCAACCAGCGCGGCGCGAGCGCGGTGCCCGGCCAGTCCTCCCACCAGAACGCCACGACGGCGGTCGGCACGAGCGAGAACGTGACGAGCGGGCCGATCACCAGCAGCGACCGGACGGGGCCGTCGAGCGCGAACGCCAGCGCCACCGCGACCGGGACCACCAGCAGCAACCCCGCCAGGCCGAGCCACGGCTGGCGCGCCACGCTCCGCTGTTGGGCGGCGCGGACAGCCGGGTGCAGGTCCTGGGACGGTGTGCTGATGACCGGCCGCTCGGGCAGGGCGGCGGTCGCGCTCACCTCACCCGGGGCCGCCACCGTTCATCACTACCTCCGCGGTCATCGGCAGCTCGTTCATCCGCCGGCCGGTGGCGTGGAAGACCGCGTTGGCGATCGCCGCGGCCGCACCCACCTGGCCGACCTCGCCGACGCCCTTGACGCCCAGCGGGCCGACCACGTCGTCCTCGACCTCCACGAAGTCGACCTGGATGTCGGGGATGTCGGCGTGCACGGGCACCAGGTACTCGCCCAGGTTGTTGAGTGCCCACCGGCCCGACTGGCGGTCGATCTGGTTGCCCTCCAGCAGTGCCTGGCCGAGCCCCCAGAGCATGCCGCCCAGCAGCTGGCTGCGGGCCAGCTTGGGGTTGAGCACGCGGCCGGGGGCGAACACGCCGGTCATCCGGCGCACCCGGACCAGCCCCAGGTCCTTGTCGACGGCCACCTCGGCGAACTGCGCGCCGAAGGTGAGCAGCCCGTGCGGGGTGTCCATGCCGGGCGGCGTCCAGCTGCCCAGCGCCTCCATGTCGAGCAGCCGGTTGCGCTGCAGCAGGTCCGCGTAGGACTCGCCGATGGACGGGTCCAGAGTGGACGTCATCCGGCCGTCGGCCACCTTGACCGAGCTCGGCGAGAGCCCGTGCAGCGGCGACTTCCCGTCGTTGACGGCGTGCGCGATCAGGTCGTTGCGCAGGGTCGTGGCCGCGTTGTGCACGGCCGACGACTGCATGGTCGCCCCCATCGAGCCCACGGCCGACGTGGTGTTGGGCAGGTCGGTGTCGCCCGCCTCGAACCGCAGCACGTCCATGTCGACGCCGAGCCCGTCCGCGCCGACCTGGGACATCGAGGTCGTGACGCCGATGCCGAACTCCTGCGCGCTGGTCTGGATGACCACGCTGCCGTCGTGGAAGATCCGGGCCCGGGCGTGCTGCACCGGCATCATGAACGCGACCGGGTAGCCGGCGCCGGCGACGCCCGTACCGATGAGGTCGTTGCCTTCCTGCCGTGTCCCCGGTGTCGGGTCGCGGCCGGCCCAGCCGAACAGGTCGGCGCCGCGGCGCAGGCAGTCCGCCATGCCGTCGCTGGACCACGGGTTGCCGTGGTTGTCGACCGGCGGATGGTTCATGATCCGCAACTCGATCGGGTCCATCCCCAACTCGTACGCGAGCCGGTCCATCGCCGTCTCCAGCGTGAACGAGCCGAGCGACTCGCCGGGTGCCCGGGTGAACGTCGGCGTCATCGTGTTGCCATGGATGAGCTGGTGGTCGCCGAGGTAGTTGTCGCAGCCGTAGATCTGCGTCGACACGCCGGTCGCCGGCTCGGCCCAGTCGTCGAACGGCGAGGTCACCGAGAGCTTCCGGTGCCGGATCGCGGTCAGCCGGCCGTCCCGGCCCGCACCCAGCGTGATCCGCTGCTCCTGCTCCTCGCGGTGCCCGTTGGAGGTGAAGCTCTGCGGCCGGGTCAGCGCGAGCCGCACCGGGCGGCCCACGTGCCGCGCGGCCATCGCGGCCAGCGTCACGTGCGGCCAGACCATCGCCTTCGACCCGAACCCGCCGCCGACGAAGTGGGTGATCACGCGGACGTCGCTGAGCGGGATGCCCAGCAGCGACGCGACCGTGAGCTGGCTGGCCCGTACGCCCATCGTGGAGTCCCAGAGGGTGACCCGGTCGCCGTCCCACTGCGCCGTCGTCACCGACGTCTCCAGCGGGTTGTGGTGGTTGGCGGCGAAGTGGTACGTGGCGTCGACGGTCACCTCGGCCGCGGCCAGGGCACCCTCCACGTCGCCCCGCTCGTCCGTCGCCGGCATCAGCCCGCCGAACAGCGTCTTCGCCTGGGTCGCCGAGGCCCGCCCGTCCGCGATCGTCGCCACGGGAACGCCCGGCTCGTAGGTGATGTCGAGCAGCGCCGCGGCGTGCGCGGCCGCCTCCTCCGAGTCGGCGACCACGAGGGCGACCGGCTGTCCCCAGTAGTGCACGACGTCGTCCTGCATCGGGAAGAAGCTCTCCCCCGGCGCCGGCTGGCCGGCCAGCGACGGGATCAGCCGCGGCTGGTTCGCGACCTTCGGCGTGTTGCGGTGCGTCATGATGCCGAAGACGCCGCCCGCCGCCCGGGCCGCCGTCTCGTCGATCGACACGACCCGGCCGTTGGCCACCGCGGCACCCACGATCAGCCCGTACGCGAGGCCGGGCAGCACGATCTCGCCGCAGTAGCGACCCGTCCCGGTGACCTTGTCCGGCCCGTCGACACGGTTCACCGGCTTGCCCACGACGGGGCTCATGAGGTCACCTCGCTCAGCTCCCGGACGATCGCCCGCTTGGCGAACGTCACCATGAACTCGTTCATCGGCGTCGTCCGCGCGTCGGCGAACTCGGCGTCGGCGGCCGCGGCGAAGTTCTCGGGCGTCGCGGGCCGGCCGATCAGCGCCTCCTCCGCGCGGTGCGCCCGCCAGGGCACGGTGCCGACGCCGCCGAGGGCCAGCCGCAGCTCGGCGACGTTGCCGGCGTCGTCGACCCGCATGGCCGAGAAGACCGAGACCAGGGCGAACTCGTACGAGGCGCGGTCGCGGTGCTTGACGTAGCGGGACGTGCGGGCGACCGGGAGGGCCGGCACGTCGATCGCGACGATCAGCTCGCCGTGCGCGAGCGGGTGCTCGATGCTCGGCGTGTCCGCGGGCCGCAGGAAGAAGCGCTCGATCGGGATGGCGTTCGTACCGTCGGGCCCGATCGTCCGGATCATCGCGTCCAACGCCACGAGCGCCACCGCGACGTCCGACGGGTGGGTGGCGATGCACTGCTCCGACGTGCCGAGCACCGCGTGCCCACGGTTGATCCCGGTCAGCGCCGAGCAGCCGCTGCCGGGCTCGCGCTTGTTGCACGGCGACTGGCCGTCGCGGAAGTACGAGCACCGCGTCCGCTGGCACATGTTGCCGCCCATCGACGCCATGTTGCGTAGCTGTTCGGACGCGCCCAGCAGGAGCGCCTGCGACATGCCGGGGTACCGCTCGACGATGCGCGGCGCCCGGGCCACGTCGCTCATCCGGGCCATCGCGCCGATCCGTACGCCGCCGTCGTCGACGTCCTCGAGATAGGTCAGCGGCAGGTCGTTGACGTCGACCAGCAGCGTGGGCTGCACGACGTTGAGCCGCAGCAGGTCGATCTCCGTGGTGCCGCCGGCCAGGAACGCGCTGTCGGGATGGCTGCTGACGGCGGCCACCGCCTCGTCGATCGACCCGGCCCGGAAGAACGTGATCGGTCGCATCGTCATCAGCCCCCGTCGTCGGCGTCGCGCACCTCGCGGATCGCCGCGTGGATGTTCGGGTACGCCTGGCAGCGGCAGATGTTGCCGCTCATGTGCTCCGCGATGTCGGCGTCGGTCGTCGCGTTGCCCTCGCGGAGCAGCGCGATCGCCGACATGATCTGCCCGGGCGTGCAGTAGCCGCACTGGAAGGCGTCATGGTCGATGAACGCCTGCTGCATCGGGTGCAACTCGCCGTCCTGCGCGATCCCCTCGATCGTGGCGATCTGGTGCCCCTCGCAGGAGTACGCCAGGGTCAGGCAGGACAGCACCCTGCGGCCGTCCATCCAGACCGTGCAGGCGCCGCAGGTGCCCTGGTCACAGCCCTTCTTCGTGCCGGTCATGTCGAGGTGGTCGCGCAGCGCGTCCAGCAGGCTGACGCGTGGTTCCAGCTCGATCGCGTACGTCGCGCCGTTGACGTCGAGGGTGACCGGCTCGCCCCGCGGTCCCCGCAGGCCCGTTTCCGCGGGCGCGGTCGACTGGTTGATTGCCATCGCTCGCTCCTCGGCTCGCTCGCCAGAGTTTCAGCATCGCGAAGGCCGCGCGCGGGACGCGGGCGATCGGGGAATCCCGCGTGCTATCGGGCGAGAAGCGTGTCCAGGGGCACGCTGGGGTCGGCGAGCCGGTCGAGGTCGACATCCTGGCCGCTGTAGCCGGCCCGCACGAGTTTCTGGATATCGTCCTGGACGTCCCATATGTTGACGTTCATCCCCGCGAGCACGTGGCGCTGCCGGGTCCAGAACACCATGAACTCCGGCGTCTTGCCCTCCACGATGGACGGATCGCCGCGGAACACCACCCGGTCGTAGCCGCTGCGCGGGAACCAGCCGGCCAGCTCCATGCCGAGGTCGTACTGATCCGTGAAGAAATAGGGCAGGCGGTCGTACGAGACGTCCTGGCCGAGCATCGACCGGGCCGCGGCCGGGCCGCCGTTGAGCGCGTTGGCCCAGTGCTCGACCCGGACGTGCCGGTGGAACAGCGGGTGGTACGCGGACGCGACGTCGCCGCAGGCGTAGATGTCGGGGTCGCTGGTGCGCAGCGCGGCGTCGACCACCACGCCGTCGTCGACCCGCAGGCCGGCGTCGCGGGCCAACTCGACCTCGGGCGTGATGCCGACCGCGATCAGCACCGCCGACGCCGGCACCTCGGTGTTGTCGTCGAGCACGGCGTGGGTGAGCCGGTCACCGATCCCACCCAGCTCGCGCACCTGGGTGTCGAACCGGAACGTCACCCCGTGCGCCTCGTGCAGGGCGCGGAAGACGGTGCCGACCTCGTCGCCCAGGACGTGCCGCAGCGGCGCGCGGTCGTTCTCGACGACGGTCACGTCGCAGCCGAACGTCCGCGCGGCGGCGGCGATCTCGAGGCCGATCCAGCCGGCGCCGATCACCACCACCGGGTCGCCCGCGCGCAGCGTCGCGCCCAACGCCTCGGACTGCTCGATCGTGCGCAGGCGGTGGATCCGCGGACCCTCGCCGCCGGGCAGGTCGAGGGTGCGCGGTGTCGAGCCGGTGGCCAGCAGCAGCTTGGTGTAGCCGAGGGTCTCGCCGCCGTCGAGCGTCACCGTGTGCGCGGCGGGGTCGACCGCGGTGACCACGGTGCCCGTCCGCAGCTCGATCCGTTGCCGGTCGTACCACTCCTGGTCGTGCGGGAAGGCCTTCCCGCGCTCGTCCTTGCCGAGCAGATAGCCCTTGGACAGCGGCGGCCGCTCGTAGGGAAGCTGGGGCTCCCGGCCGATCAGCACGACGCGCCCGTCGAAGCCCTCGGCGCGCAGCGTCTCGGCGGCCCGGGCGCCGGCCAGCGACGCGCCCACGATCACGAACACCGGCTCGGTCGTCATTCGGACAGTCAACCAGAAACCACGCTCCGTGGCGTTTTATGCGGTGCGGTGTCCTCGGGCGGTGGCTAGCGTCCGACGCATGACGCAGACGACGGAAGAGTTCGCCGACCGCATGTTCCGCAGCGCCCTCGGCACCGCCGAGCTGCTCTCGGTCTACCTCGGCGACCGGCTCGGCTGGTACCGCGCGCTCGCCGAGGGCGGCCCGGCCGACGCCGCGGCGCTGGTGGAACGGGCCGGCGGCACGCGCCGGTACGCGCACGAGTGGCTGCAGCAGCAGGCGTCCTACGGCATCCTGACCGCCACGGGCGACGGCCGGTTCGCGCTGCCCGCGGGTGCCGCCGAGGTCCTCACCGACACCGGCAGCCTCAACTACCTCGCGCCGCTCGCCCGCACCTTCGCGGCGGCGGCGATCCAGCTCCCGGCCCTGGTCGCGGCCTACCGGGACGGTGGCGGGGTCGGCTGGGCGGCGTACGGCACCGAGATGCGCGAGGCGCAGGCCGACGCCAACCGGCCCTGGTTCGAGCGCGAGCTCGCGGGCGCGCTGGCCGGCGTCGCCCACCTGGACGCGGCGCTGCGCCGGCCGGGCGCCCGGATCGCCGACGTCGGCTGCGGCGGCGGCTGGTCGTCGATCGCGCTCGCCCGGGCCTACCCGGAGGCCACCGTCGACGGCTTCGACGTCGACAAGCCGTCGGTGGCCCTGGCCAACGCCAACGCCAAGGCGGCGGGGCTGCGCGACCGGGTGGCCTTCCACGAGGTCGACGCCGGCGGCGGGCTGCCCGGCGACGGCGGCTACGACGCGGCGTTCGCGTTCGAGTGCGTCCACGACCTGCCCCGCCCGGCCCAGGTGCTGGCGGCCGTCCGCGGCGCGGTCCGCCCCGGCGCGCCGGTGGTCGTGATGGACGAGGCGGTCGCCGAGTCGTTCCAGGCGCCCGGCGACGACGTCGAACGGCTGATGTACGGGTTCAGCACGCTGGTCTGCCTGCCTGACAGCATGACCGACCCGGAGTCGGTGGGCACCGGCACCGTGATGCGCCCGGACACGCTGCGCGACTACGCCCGGGCGGCCGGCTTCGCCGACGTCGAGGTGTTGCCGATCACGGATTTCGGCTTCTTCCGCTTCTACCAGCTGACCCACTGACGGGTGTGGGCGCAGTCATACTCAGACTGAGCACAACCGGCGCTACCGTCGACGCGGGGAGTTTTGGGCTCCGCTTGTAACGGGGGAAGTGAGCCGGAATGAACGCACCAACGCTCGAGATCCAGGCCGCGGAAGTCGCGCGGGAGGTCGACGGGCCGGTCCTGCTGCCGGGCGACGAGGACTTCGCCCGCGAGACCTCGGCCTTCAACATCAACGCCGTCATGCGGCCCGCGCTCGTGGTCGGCGCCACCGGCGCCCGGGACGTCCAGGCCGCCGTCTCGTTCGCGGACCGGCACGGCCTTCCGGTCGCGGTGCGCGGCGCCGGCCACCAGGTCGTCCAGGCCGGGGCCGGCGCCGTGCTGGTCAACACCTCGCGGATGGACGACGTCGCGATCGACGCGGCCGCCCGGGTCGCCCGGGTCGGCGCCGGCGCCCGCTGGCACGACGTGGTCGAGGCCGCGGCGCGGGTCGGGCTGGCGCCGATGAACGGCTCCGCGCCGTCGGTCGGCGTCGTGGGCTACACCCTGGGCGGCGGGCAGAGCCCGGTGCTCGGGCGGTCGCTCGGGTACGCCGCCGACCACGTGCGCCGCGTCGAGATCGTGACCGCCGACGGCGCGCTGCGGACGGCGTCGGCCGAGACCGAACCCGACCTGTTCTGGGCGGTCCGGGGCGGCAAGGGGAACTACGGCGTGGTCACCGCGCTGGAGTTCGACCTGTTCCCGGTCACGTCGTTCTACGGCGGCGGGATCTACTACTCGGGCGAGTGGCTCGCCGACCTGCTCGCCATGTGGCGGGACTGGGCGCCGACGCTGCCCGAGGAGGCCACCACCTCGGTGGCCGTGCAGCGCCTGCCGGACCTCCCGGACCTGCCGGAGCCTTTGCGCGGCGCGTTCGTCGTGCACCTGCGGTTCGCGTACGTGGGTCCGGCGGCCGAGGGCGAACGCCTGCTCGCGCCGATGCGGGCGGCCGCGCCGGCGCTGCTCGACGCGGTGGCCGAGCAGCCGTACGCCAACGTCGGGTTCATCCACATGGACCCGCCGGACCCGATGCCCTACCACGACCGGACCACCTCGCTGTGGGACCTGACGCCCGAGGCCGTGGCCACGCTGGTCGAGCTGACCGGGCCGGAGTCGGACTGCCCGCTCGTCAACGTCGAGATCCGCGCGCTCGGCGGCGCGCTCGACCGGGAGCCCGCCGTGCCCAACGCCGTACCGACCCGGGGTGTCCCGTTCGTGCTCTTCGGTTTCGGCCTCGGCGGGCCCGAGCAGGCCGGGCGGATGGGCGGCTACCTCGACGAGATCGTCCACCGGCTCGCGCCGTGGAGCGTCGAAGGCCGCAAGATGGTCAACTTCCTGTCACCGGACGAGGCGACCACGCCGGAGGCACTGCGGGCGGTGTACGGATCGCAGCGGTACGCGCGCCTCACCGAGATCAAGAAGGCGTACGACCCGACGAACATGTTCCGCGTCAACCACAACATCCAGCCCGTCTAGGTATACCTAGGCCGGTCCGGGGGTCGGCTAAGGAGGGTGGGCGCCCCGCGGTTAGGGAATCACTCCCGATGTCGCGGGGCGCCCGGCCGCACAGGATTGAACCTGTCGAACGAGAACGACAGGAGATCCGCGATGTACCAGCACCCCGACCTGATGCTCACCGTGGCACACGAACACCAGCGCGACCTGATCGCCGAGGCCGACCGCAAGCGGCTGTTCGGGCGGATCACCCGGCGCCGCCACCCGCGCGGCCGGGGCGGCGCACACCGGGAGCCCTCCAGACAGGTGCGCCTGACGCCGGGCGCGTTCGCGGTGCGCGCGCAGGCGATCGGCGCGTTGGCACTGCGCGACCTGCCGGGGCA
>NZ_BONE01000026.1 GCF_016862555.1 Asanoa siamensis
CGTCGGTGCCACTGCCGGCGCCCTCGCCACCGCAAGCCGCCATGCTCAGCGCCAGAGCGGCAGCGCCCAGAACGGCCAGAAGTCGTCTGTTCACAAGCTGTTCCCCCCTCCGGGGTTTGAAGCCATCAACGTTGCGCGGATTACAACGTCGGACAGTGTTAGCGCTAACAACGGCAGCGTCAACCCCTCGTACCGACATCCACCGGTCACGGTCTCGTAACAAGGAGGGTGCGTTCGCGGGCGCTCCGGCGCACCTGGCTTCCGGACGGCAAACAGGCCGACACGCTGCGTCTTCGCGGGACCGTCCACGGTGGTGTGAGCGCTAACAGACCTCGGACCCGCCGGGTACGCAGAGTGACGCGCCGGGACAGCGTGACACCGGTCGATGCGACTAGCCTCAGCCGGATGACGGGCTGGTTCGCGCGCCGCTACGGCGCCCTCACGGAGTGGGTCGACCGGCGGTTCGGGTGGCACCGGCTGCCGTTGCCGCTCGGCCTCGCGGTGCTGGTCGGCGTCCGCGACACGCTGCGCCGGGAGAACCTACACGACGCCGGTGGCCGGCCCGCCGCCGCGCCGTTCATGGCGGCCTACACGACGCGACGCACCGCGGACGGCGCGTGGAACGACCTCGACGACGGCGCGATGGGCATGGCCGGTGCCCGGTTCGGCCGTAACATCCCGATCGGTGCGGTGCTGACCGGCGACGCGCGTGATGTCCTGACACCGAACCCGCGTACGGTCAGCCGCGCGCTGCTGACCCGCCACGAGTTCCGACCGGCGCCGACGTTCAACGTGCTGGCGGCGTCGTGGATCCAGTTCATGGTGCGCGACTGGTTCACCCACGGTCACGGGCCGGCGTCGTCGGCGTGGTCCGTCCCGCTCGCGTCGGACGATGCGTGGCCGGGCGGTGAGCTGACGATCCCGCGCGTGCTCGGCGACGCCAACCTGCACAGCCACTGGTGGGACGGCTCGATGCTCTACGGCAACAGCGCGGCGGAGCAGCGGGCCGCGCGCACCGGCGTCGACGGCAAGCTGCGGGTCGGCCCCATGCGGCCGGTCGTCGACGGTCACGACCCGACCCGGGAGCCGGGTTTCTGGCTCGGGCTCCTGATGCTGCACGACCTGTTCGCCCGGGAGCACAACGCGATCTGCGACCGGCTGCGCGGCGAGCATCCGGGCTGGCTCGACGAGGAGCTGTTCCAACGGGCCCGGCTGATCCTGGCGGCGCTGCTCGCGAAGATCCACACCATCGAGTGGACGCCCGCGATGATCAACCACCCGACGACCGTGACGGCGATGCGGGCCAACTGGTTCGGGCTGGCCGGCGAGCGGGTCCGCCGCCGGTTCGGGCGGATCAGCTCCAGCGAGGCGATCAGCGGCATCATCGGGTCCGCGACCGACCATTTCGGGGTGCCGTTCACGCTCACCGAGGAGTTCGTCGCGGTCTACCGGATGCACCCGCTGATGCCCGACGACTTCGCCGTGCGCGCGGCCGCCGACGACGCCGCGGTGGGCTCGTGGACGCTGCGGGAGCTGTCGGGCCCCGCGGCGCTCGCGGTCGCCGCCTCGACGCGGATGGCCGATCTGTTCTACTCGTTCGGCACCGCGCACCCGGGCGCACTCGTGCTCGACAACTTCCCCCGGCACCTGCAGGAGTTCGAGCGGCCCGACGGGCGGCTGGTCGACCTGGCCGCCACCGACCTCGTGCGGATCCGGGAGCTGGGGGTGCCGCGCTACAACGCGTTCCGGCGGTTGATGCACCTCGAGCCGGTCGAGAGCTACGCGGAGCTGACCGGCGACGCGGCGCTGGCCGCGCGGCTGCGGGCCGTCTACGGCGACGACGTGGAGAGCCTCGACCTCATGGTCGGCATGTTCGCCGAGCGGCCGCCACGCGGTTTCGCCTTCAGCGACACGGCGTTCCGGGTGTTCGTGTTGATGGCGTCGCGCCGGCTCAACAGCGACCGGTTCTTCACCCGCGACTACACGCCGGAGGTCTACACGCGGGTGGGCCTCGACTGGGTCGCCGACAACACCATGACCACGGTGCTGCTGCGGCACCATCCGGAGCTACGGCCGGCGCTGCGGGCGGTGGCCAACGCCTTCCAGCCGTGGCGCCGCACCGACAACTGACGACGATCTATATTCTGTTTCATGCGAACCCGTCTTCTCGCGCTCCTGACGTTGGTCGTCGGTCTCCTCGCCGTCCCCTCCCCCGCCACGGCGGCTCTCGTCCCCACCCCGGTCGTCCCCACCCCGGTCGTCAGCGGCCCGGTCGCGGCCACCACCCCGGTCGGCGACCCCGGCCACGGCTACCCGTTCCTCGCCACCGACGTCGACCTCGCCGCGGCGGGCTACGTCGAGGAGGAGTTCTTCGTCAGCGGCACGGCCACCCGATACGCCACGAGCGGCACCGCCACGGCCACCGTCGTCAGCACGGGCCACCCGTACACGACGCGCATCGTGGTCCGTCGCCCCATGGTCGGTAAGGCGTTCAACGGCGTGGTGGTCGCCGAGTGGCTCAACGTCAGCAACCAGTGGGACCAGGAGGTCGACTGGTTCCAGTCGCACGAGCATTTCCTGCGGGCGGGCTACGCGTGGGTCGGCGTCTCGGCGCAGCGCGCGGGCGTGCACTCTGCCACGGGGTTGAAGGCGTGGAGCCCGGGTCGCTACGGCGCGCTCGACGTGACGGCGGGCGGCACGATCAACGACGACTCGCTGTCGTACGACATCTTCAGCCAGGCGGTGCGGGCGGTCCCCCTGGGCCCGCTTCCCCGGCCGTCGCTGGTGATCGCCACGGGCCACTCGCAGTCGGCCGGCCGCCTGGCCAGCTACTACAACGGCATCCACCCCCTGGCCGGCGTGGTCGACGCGGTCGTGCTGCACGGCGGCGGCGGAGTCCTGCGCACCGACCTCGCGACGAAGGTCTTCCGGATCAACTCGGAGGGCGACGTGGCGAGCGGCATCCTCCCGGCCGCGGCCCGCGCCCAGGCGGACTCGCCGGTGCTGCGCGCCTGGGAGGTGGCCGGGGCCTCGCACGGCGACTGGAAACTGATCACCGACTACGGCCCGCTGCGCAAGAGGGACATCGGTACCTACCCGGGCGGCTACCCCGGCGAGCCGCAGACGTGCGCGCTGCCGTCGCTGTCGCGGGTGCCGCAACACATGGTCCAGAACGCGGTGTACGACCACTCGGTCGCCTGGATCACCCGCGGCGTGCCGCCACCGACGGCGCCGAAGATCGCCATGACCGGCACGGCGGTGGCCCGCGACGAGCTGGGCCTGTCGCTGGGCGGCATCCGCCTGCCGCAGCACGAGGTGCCGCTGCGGGTCAACAGCGGCAGCAACACGGGTCCGGGCTTCTGCTTCCTGGACGGCAGCTCGGTGCCGTTGTCCGAGCCGCAGTTGGCGGCGCTCTATCCGACGGTGTGGTCCTACGCGGCCCCGTCGGTGGCGGCGACGTCCGCGGCGGTCCGTTCGGGCTACGTGCCGCGCACGGTGAGCCGGGACCCGGCCTGGTACTCGGACCTCCGCGACCTGATCGCGGACCACGCGGCGGCCGGCCGCATCACGCCGGAGGCGGCAAAGTCCCTCGGGACACTGCTGCGAGAGGCCGAACGCGACGGCGTGGCGGGCCGCGACCTGGCCGCGATCGTCCACCTGGCCCAGCTCTCCCTGCACGCCACACTGCGCGTCCCGGACGCCGCGGCCCGCACGTCGGTGCTCCGGTCGACCTCGGCCCTGAGCGGAGTCCTGGCCCTGACCTAGCCGACCGCGAGGAGGCCGCCGGTCGCGCGCGACGGGGTCGGCCCCGAACATCGAGGTCGGCCCCAATCGGCGCGGAGGCCGCGGGCCTCCGCGCGCCGAGGTCGGTCCCGGAGATCGTGGCCGGCGGTGTCGTACCCTCCCGCTAGGTTGCCGCCATGACTCCTGACGAGTTGCGGCGGCAGTCGTTGAAGGCCGCGTTGGACGACGCCCGCCTCGCCCGGGTCGCGTTCGACGACGTCGCGGGCTGGGTGGCTGCCGTCGGTCCCAGTCCCGAGGGTGCGCTCGGGGCCGACGTCTGGGCGTTCGACGCCGACCTGTCCCGGGTGCTGCTCGTGCGTCATCCATGGCGGGGGTGGGTTCCGCCCGGCGGCCGGGTCGAACCCGGGGAGACGCCCCGTGCCGCGGCGCGCCGTGAGCTGCGCGAGGAGACCGGGGTCGACGCCGATCTGCTCGACCGGCCGGCGGCGGCCAACGTCCGCTCCTACCACCCCGACTGGCCGGCGACCCTGAGCGTGTCCTACGCCGCGATCGTCGACGGCGCGGCGACGCTGACGCCCGAGCCCGGGCAGCCCGCCGCCTGGGTGAGCCTGGATCACCCGTGGGAGACCTGCTTTCCCGACGACCCGCTCCGCATCCGCCGGCACGCGCGGTGGCTGGCGACATCCCGCGACCCATAAGGCCGATTGGTCGTAATATCGGTAGATATGGCTACCCAGGCGGCCGGGCCGGGGCGTCCGGCGGCGGTGATCGAGCGGTGGTTGGCGCGGGTCGCGTTCCTGGCCGTGCTCGCCGCGTTCGCGGTGCCGGTGCTGGTCGCCGGCGTGCGCGGCAGCATCGCGATGCTGGTGATCGCGCTCGGGTGCCTGGTCGCCACCGTGGCCGCCGGCTGGTGGTTCCTCGCGCACGCCGGCATCGTGCGGTGGCTGGCCGCGGCCCTGCTCGTCGGTGCCCCGCTCGCCGTGCTGCTGGTCTTCGCGCTGCATCGGCTCGTCTGGGTCGCCGCGGTCTCGCTCGGCCTGCTCGCGCTGGCCGGTGGCGTCGGGCGGCGGGCGCTCGCCCAGGCCGTGCGCGCACCGCGCGAGGAGTTCACGCCGCCGCCGCAGCGGCCGTTCATCATCATGAACCCGCGCTCCGGCGGCGGGAAGGTCGGCGAGTTCCACCTGGCGGAGCGGGCGCGAGCGCTCGGCGCCGAGGTCGTGCTGCTCGACCCGACCGGCACCACCGACGTCGCCGCGCTCGCCCGCGACGCCGTCCGGCGCGGCGCGGACCTGCTCGGTGTGGCCGGCGGCGACGGCACCCAGGCCATCGTCGCCGGGATCGCGGCCGCACACGACCTCCCGTTCCTGGTCGTATCGGCCGGTACCCGCAACCACTTCGCGCTCGACCTCGGTCTCGACCGCGACGACCCGGCCGCCTGCCTCGACGCGCTCACCGACGGCGTCGAGGTCCGCGTCGATCTCGGGGACCTCGGCGGCCGGACGTTCGTCAACAATGCCTCGTTCGGGGTGTACGCCGCCGTCGTCCAGAGCGACGCCTATCGCGCCGACAAGGCCGGCACCGCCCTCGCGCTGCTCCCGGACCTGCTCGCCCAGCACGAAGGACCGCGGCTCCAACTACGCGTCGGCGAGGTCGTCTGCCCCGCGCCGCAGGCGATCCTGGTGAGCAACAACCCGTACACGGTGGACGACGTCGCCGGGCTGGGGCAGCGGCCCCGGCTCGACCGCGGCCGGCTCGGCGTCATCGCGCTGACCGTCGACTCGACCGCCGCCGCGCTGCGGCTGTTGCGCGGACGGCGGTCGGAGTCGGTCACCGTGCTGGCCGCCCCGGAGGCGACGATCGAGGCGGGCGGCGCCCGCGTGCCGGTCGGTGTCGACGGCGAGGCGCTCCTGCTGGAAACGCCACTGCACTGCCGGATCCGACCCAAGGCGCTACGGGTACGGGTGCCCCGCCACCGCCCCGGCGTCCGCGCTGCCCGGGCGGCCCTGGACTGGGTCCGACTCGGCCGGCTGGCGCTCTCGGTCGGTCACCGCCCGAAGCGGACCAAGCCTGGGCCGACCGGAGCGGGCTAGGCTGGGACGACGACCGCGGCCGTGCCGTAGGCGACGATCTCCGACAGGCCGTTGCCGATGTCCGACGAGTCGAAGCGCACCCCGATCACCGCGTTGCCGCCCAGCTCGTGGGCGTGCGCCACCAAGCGCTCGAACGCCGTGTGGCGGGCCGCGTCGACCACCTGCGTGTATTCGGAGACCTCGCCCTGGCGCAGCGCCTTGAAGCCGCCCGTCACCCCACGCACGACGCCCACGCTGCGGACGATGATGCCCCAGGCTATGCCCATCGTGCGGTCCACCCGATAGCCCGGCACCTCGAACGTGGTCGAGGCCAGGACCTCCGTCGTCGTCATGTCGTTCATCCTCGCCCGCCGCCGGCGCCCGGGTGGCTAGTTTGGACCGACCGACGACCAGCGCTCCAGCTCGACCCAGTCGAGCGCGTCGACCGCCGCCTGGACCTCCGCGATCGGGGTCGAGCAGATCGTGCCCGGCAGGGCCGGCACCAGCGTCCTGCCCGCGGCGTCGGTCAGCGCCAGCAGCTCCGGCATCAGGTGCACCGCCGGGCAGACCAGATCACCGGCCGGCTCCTCGGGCGGCAGCCGCAGGGCGCGGACGAGGTCGTCGAACGGACCCGTCGCGCGCTGCGCGGACGACCAGGCCGTGCCGCCCGACGACACCGTCACGCCGGGGCTGGCCAGCGCCAGCCGGAACGTACACCGGGTGACCGAGATCGGCCGGAAGTCGGCCGGCAACGGGTCCGCGGACCGCGCCGCGGACAGGGCGTCCACCGCGGGGCACGAGTTGGCCGACTGGTCGAGGTAGGCCGCCCGGTCGGGCGGCCCGGAACAACCCACCAGCGCGAGGACAGTCGCCACGACCACGGCGCCGAACCGTCGGGCATCCATAGAGGATGAGACCACGGGCAGGCGCGGTCGGTTCCCACCCGCTACCGTGCCGGGGCATGGCGCTTCACATCCAGAACGGTGACCTGCCCGGCAACGAGGTCTCGCGGACCTTCCTGGGGCGCGACCACGGCGGGGTCCCGATCTCGTTCTTCATCCAGGCGAGCCCGACGGGCCACGGCCCCGGACCGCACCGCCACCCGTACGCGGAGGTGTTCGTCCTGCACGAAGGCAGCGGCACCTTCCTGGCGGGCGACGAGACGATCGAGGCGCGGGGCGGCTCCGTGGTCGTCGTGCCGCCCAACGAGCTGCACGGCTTCACGGCCTCGTCGACCGGGCCGCTGCGGATGACCTGCATCCACACCAACGACGAGATGATCACGGAGTGGTCACTCCCGGCGGAGGACGACGACGAGCACCCGTAGCACCAGGACGACCGAGACGATCAGCAGGCCGTAGCCGAGCAGCGGGAACAGCGACACGGTCGCGCTGACCCGTGGGCCGCCGCCGGCGCCGAGCAGCACCACCGCGATGACGCCGGCGGCGGCGCCGATCACGGTCAGCAGCGCCCGGTTCACCAGGCCCGTCACCAGCCGGCGGTCCTGCTCGTCGGCGAACAGGCGCACGTTGACCCGCAGCCGCCCGTGTTCGAGCGCGTCGCCGAGGCGGTCGATCCGGCGCGGCAGGCGGCGCAGCACCGGCAGCAGGTCAAGCAACTCGTTCTCCAGCGACCCGCGCAACCGCTGCGGACCCAGCGCCTCCGCCACCCGCTGGCCCGCCGCCGACCGGGCATGGGCCACCAGGTCGAACCCCGGTCGGACGAGCCCGAGCGTCCCCTCCAGCGTGGCGAAGGCACGGAACACCGCGGCCACCCCGGGCGGTACGCGCAGGCCGTACGCGGTGAACGTGCGCAGCAGGGCCGACACGGCCGCGGCCGACGCGGAGCCGCCTGGTGCCGCGTACCGGACGATCAGCGCGCCGATCGCCCGCTGCAGGTCCCGCTCGTCGATCTCCGCCGGCCGGTCGACGATCTGGAGCAGCGCGTCGCTGACCGCCACCGAGTCGCCGCGGCCGAGCGCGCCGAGCAGGTGGCCGATGCCGGCCCGGGTGGCCGCGTCGAGCCGGCCGACGGAGCCCAGGTCGAGCACGCCCAGCCGGCCGTCCTCGGCGACGAGCACGTTCCCGGGGTGCAGGTCGACGTGGAAGATCCCGTGCACGAGCACCTGGTCGAGCATGGTGTCGACCAGGCCGGCGGCCAGCGTCGTCCGGCGCTCGTCGCCGAGGCGGTCCAGCACCGCCGCGGCCGTGCCCAGCGACGTGCCGGGCATCCGCTCCATCACCAGCACCCGTTCGGAGCTGAGCGCGGCGTGGGCCGCCGGCACCCGTACGCCCCGGTCCGGTGAGGACGCCAGCGCCGCCGCCATCGCCTGCAGGTTGTCGCGTTCCACGGTGAAGTCCAGCTCCTCACGCAGCGCGGCGGCGAAACCCGTGGCCAGGCCGACCAGCCCGAGCGGGCGGCCCCAGGACGTACGCTCCTCCAGCGTGCGGGCGAGCCGGAGCAGGATGTCGACGTCGCGCTCGACCACGGCGGCCACCCCGGGCCGGCGCACCTTGACCACCACCTCGGTGCCGTCGGGCAGCCGCGCCACGTGCACCTGCGCCACCGACGCGGCGGCGAGCGGCACGCGCTCGAACGAGGTGAAGACCTCGGCGACCGGCCGGCCGAGATCCGCGGCCAGGACCTCCGACACCGACTCCCAGGGCACCGGCGCCGCCCGGTCCTGCAGCGCGGTCAGCTCGTCGGCGATCTCCGCGGGCAGCAGGTCCCGGCGGGCCGACAGGAGCTGGCCGAGCTTGACGAAGGCGACCCCGCCCTCGTCGAGCGCCGCCCGCAACGACCGGCCGAGCCGGCGCCGTGCCGCCGCGGACGACGGCCCGGGATCGGGCCGGCCCCGCAGGAACCGGCCGAGACCGTGCCGCAGGGCGATGCGCACGATCGTCGCGTACCGCCGGCTCCGCGCGATCCGCCGGCGGGTGCCGCGCCAGAGCTCCACGGGGCCCGGCAGCGAGCCGGTCGGCAGCAGCACCTCGAGGATCACCAGTGCGGCCATCGCGATCAGCGCGGACACCACGATGGCGAGGAAGCCGAGCAGGACGGCCTCGCCCGCGCTCACGCTCCGCGGGTCGGCCGGCGCCAGCGCGTTGAGCACCGGGGTCGCGACCAGCACGACGAGCACGCCGGCCAGCAGCGTGCGGAACGGTCCGACGCGGACGCCGAGCAGCCGCCGGATCACGGCCGCGAACAGCAGCACCGTCAGGCCGACGGTGGGCACGAACAGCAGGATCGAGATCGTCGTCTCCACGACGCCCGACGATATCGAGGATGGTTCCTGGGCACCCGACCCCCGACGGGTGCCCAGGAGGTTCAGTGGGCCGAGCGGGTCAGGTTCCAGTAGCCGACGCTCGGCCGCATGCCGAAGCGCCCGTTCGTCCGCAGGATGGCGCGGTTGGTCACGTCGTTGTGCGTGGTCAGGCCGGCGGCGCCGGCCGCGCGGGCGTACGCCAGGTCGGCGGCCTTGAGCGCCTTGGCGATGCCGCGGCCGCGGTGGGCCTCCACGACTCCGGTGTAGACCGTGTACCAGTCCGTGCCCTTCCGCAGCGGGCTGATGATGGACATGGCGACCGGCGCGCCCAGGCCGTCCTTCTCGGCCAGCAGGACGACCCCGTCGCGCGGGATCGTCCGCCACGCCTGGGCCAGGTCGACGTGCTGGCCCTGCTCCCCCGGCAGCGGCAGGCCCGTCATGCTGCGTCCCAGGCAGAGCATGATCTCGGCCTCCTCGCAGACCAGGTCGCCGCGGCGCACGCGGATGCCGGCGGCCGCGGCGGACGCACCGGCCCGCGCGGCGAGTTGGGCACCGTCCGCGCCTGGCCCGGTCAGGTCGTAGCGCCAGCCGAGGCTGTGCGCCGTGACCCGCATGCCGTGCCGCTCCGCGAACCGCCGCCCGTCGGGCAGGTCGTCGCGCAGGGCGCTGGTCAGCACCTGGCCGCGGCCGAGCCGGGCCGCCGCCCACTCGACCTCGGCGGCGAGCACGGTGCCGATGCCCTCGCCGCGGTGGAACGCGTCGACCGCGACGTGCGCCGCGACCGTGCCCGGGAAGGTCGGCTCGGCGGTCAGGTGGGCGGCGCCGACGACGAGGCCGCCCCGCTCCGCGACGACGGCGTGGTGCGGGCCCGTCACGGCGCCGTTCGTGAGGCGCTCGACCAGCCGGAACCGCCGGTGCTCACCGGTCGTGAGCACCAGCAGGTCGACCGCACGGTCCAGGTCGGCGGCCTGCAGGGGCCGGATGACGACGCCCGCGGGGGCCGGTCGGGTGTGCGAGTGCATGGTCTCCTCTTTCGCGCGATCAGCGGGACGCGGGACGGCGAGAACCATGCTCACCGCGTACGGCCGCCGCGACATCGGGAACAGATCCGATCTCCTGGCCGACCGGGCGCGGATCGCCCTAGGGCAAATTCCCTACTCGGGTGCCGCGAGACCCCGGCGCAGCGCGATGGAGGCGGCCTCGGTGCGCCGCGAGGCGCCCAGCTTGGCGAGGATGTTGGAGACGTGCGTGCTCGTCGTCTTCGGCGAGATGAACAGCTCCTGCGCGATCTGGCGGTTGCTGCGACCACGGGCGACGAGCGCCAGCACCTCGAACTCGCGTGGCGTGAGGCCGAAGTCGGCGTCCCGGACGGCCGGCGGCTCGGCGGGTGCGGCCGCGCTCTCGGGCGAGCAGGCCGCGATGTCGGCGAGCAGCAGGTGGGCGCCGAGGCCCTCGGCGATCCGGCGCGCCCGGGCGAGCCGGTCCTGCGCGGCCGTCTCGTCGCCGCCGGCGCGCAGCCGGGCCCGGCCCTCACCGAACAGGGCCCGGGCCAGCTCGTACGGGCGGTCGAGGGGCTCGAACGCGGCGCCGGCGGCCGCCCAGGAGCCGGCCTCGTCGGCGCCCTCCGCGCGGCCCAGCTCGGCCCGCAGCAGCTGGTCGAAGGCCCGCCAGACCGGGAAGGCGACCGCGAAGCGGGCCGCGGCGCGCCGTACCGCCGCCAGCACCTCGAGGTCCGGGTCGGCGCCCTCGTCGGCCGCGTCGGCCTCGATGCCCGCCGCGGCGCACAGCATCGGCAGCGCGTAACGCACCGGCCCCGCGGTCAGGCCGGCGGCGTCCGCGCGGCGGAACTCGGCGCGGGCGTCGGCGAGCCGGCCCTCCCGGGCCAGGACCTGCATCATGACCTCGGTGAAGGCCACGAAGAGCTGCGGCTGGCGGTCCTCGACACCGAGCTGCGCGTGGGCGAGGCCGATCTGCTCGCGGGCGGCGCCGACGTCGCCGCGCAGGAGCCGGGCGATAGCCCGGCGGGCCGCCACGATGCCGTGCGGCTTGCACCCCTGGGCGAGCGCCGCCGCCTCGTCGAGGGCGTCGTCGGCCTCGGCCCAGCGACCGAGCGAGAACAGCGACAGCGAGCGGTTGCACTGGATCCACGCCTCGACGTCGGACAGGCCCAGCGACCGGCAGAGCTCGACGGCGTGGTCGCCGGCGGCCAGGGACTCGGCGGAGCGGCCCATGCCTTCCAGGGTCGACACCAGGGTCTGGTTGGCCGACCCGACGATCTCGGGCGCGCCGAGCTGCTCGCTGCGGTCCCGCACCGCGTAGAGCGTGGCGAGGCTGTGGCCGTCGTGGTCGGCCTCGGCGGCCAGCCAGCAGCGGATGATGCGCGCGTGCAGCTCCTGCTCCTCGGCGCCGATCGCGGCCGCGTACCGCACGGCCTCCTCGGCGGCGCGCTGGCTCGCCGGCCCCGGCCGGTGCCGCGCACCCCAGAGCGCGATCCGCACGAGCACGTCGGCGTAGACGGCGGACGGCGGCTGGTCGCAGCCGAGCTCGCGCGCGGTCCGCAGCTCCTCCCAGCCGTCGCCGCGGTTTCCGGTCTGCACGAACTGGGAGCGGCGCGCCCAGAGCCATGCGGCGCGCAGCGGGCCGGTCGCCGCCGCCAGCGCCGCGCGCAGGTGGTGCAGCGCCCGGTCGAGGTCACCGCTGCCGGCGGCGGCCACGGCCGCGGTGGCGAACAGGTCCGTCCGGTCCGGACCGCGGTGGTCGGGCCCGTAGCCCGCGGGCGGGTAGCCGGCCGGGGTGGTCAGCGCGGGCAGGCCGGCGCGGACCGGCTCCGCCACCCGGTCCCAGAGCAGCAGCGCCCGCTCGAGCATCCGAAGCTGCTCGCCGTACGCGTACCGGTCGTGGGCGCAGTTGGCGGCCAGCACGCTGCTCTCCAGCGCCTTCTCGTGGTCGAGCGCCGCGAACCAGTGCTGGGCGAGCCGGCCGCGCCGCTCCTCGGCCCGGACGAGCGTGCCGTCGGCCTCCATGACCTCCGCGTACCGCCGGTTGATCAGCGCTTGCTCGCCCGGCAGCAGGCTGTCGCTGACCGCCTCCCGCACCAGCGCGTGCCGGAACCGGTAGCCGGCGCCGTCGGGTTCGGTGACCAGGATCTGGGCGAGCACGGCGGAGCGCAGGCCCTCGATCAGCTCGTTCTCGGCCAGCCCGGTCACCGCGAGCAGCAGCGGGAAGCCGACGACGGTCCCGCTCTCGGCGGCGATCCGGACGATCCGCTGGCTGTGCTCGGGCAACGCCTCGACCCGGACGAGCAGGAGGTCGCGCAGGTCGTCGAGGCGCATGTCGCGGTGGTCGCGCAGCCCGCGCGCGAGCTCCTCGACGAAGAAGGCGTTGCCCTCGGACCGCGCGTAGATCTCGTCGAGCACCGGCGGCTCGGGCTGCGCACCGAGGATGGCGGTGACCTGCTTGGTGACCTCGACCCGGTTGAACCGGGGCAGGTCGACACGGCGCACCGCGCGCAGCCGGTCGGTCTCGGCCAGCAGCGGCCGCAGCGGGTGGCGGCGGTGCAGGTCGTCGGAGCGGAGCGTGGCCAGCAGCAGGAAGCGCCCCGAGCGCCGGGCGCGCAGGAGGTAGCCGAGCAGCTCGCGGGTGGCCGGGTCCGCCCAGTGCAGGTCCTCGATCACCAGCACGACGAGCCGGTTGGTCGCCAGCCGCTCGAGCAGCCGCGCGGTCAGCGTGAACAGCCGGGCGACGTCGTCGTCGGCCCGCCCCGCCGGCGCGGCGCCGGGCGCCAGGTCGGGCAGGATCCGGCCGAGCAGCGCCTCGTGACCGGCGCTCGCGGCCCGCACCTCGTCGGGCAGCAGCCGCCAGAGGACGCGCAGCGCGGCGGAGAACGGCGCGAACGGCAGTCCGTCGCCGGCGACCTCGACACAGCCGCCGACCGCCGCGACGGAGCGGTCCGGCAGCTCGCGCAGGACCTCCTGGACCAGCCGGGTCTTGCCGACCCCGGCCTCGCCGCGGACGATCACCGCCTGGGGCTGACCCCGGTTGGCGGCGTCGACGGCGCGCGCCAGCTCACCCAGCTCGGTCCCCCGCCCCACGAACACCGGGCTGCACACGGTCTCGTCCACGCGCCCAGCATGCCCGGGCGCGGCGGCGCTGGACGGGCCCGAAGGCTGGCGATATGTGCGAGTTGGGTCACCCCGGTACCGCATGTCCGCGCGGCATCGGGGTAGGCGACCCCCATGACTGAGCCGGAGGAAGACCGCGAGAAGGCCCCCAAGACCGACGCCGTCCTGTTCAAGGGTGAGAACAAGAACATCGCCGACATCAGGCGTCACGAGGAGGACCCGGACCGGCCGGACCGCCGCTCCCGCGGGGACGAGCGCGAGCGGGGCCGGTCGGACCGTAAGAAGTGATCAGCAGCGGGGCACGCCGGGGATGAAGCCGTTGTGGCCCGTGTTGACGTACGTGTCGGAGACCCAGCGGCCCACGCCGATGCGGTTCCACACGTTGCTCGTGCCGAACGTGCCCGTGACCGTGGTGCCGGTGGCCTGGCACCAGACCGTGACCGCGGCGCCGTCCGCGACCGAGCCGACCACCGCGTAGCCCGTGCCCGGGCCGCCGCGGACGTTGAGGTTGGTGGAGGCCGTGTCGACGGTGCCGCGCCCGGTCCCGGTCACGCCGTTGACGAGTTGCATGTAGTAGGTCCAGTTCCAGTGCGGGCCCGGGTCGGTGTGGGTGGCGCCGGGGACCTCGCGGTGGGCGATGATGTGCGCCCGGTCGCGCGGGATGCCGTACTTCGTCGTCAGGTTGCGGGTCAACGTCGCCGACGCCCGGTACATCGCGTCGGTGAACCAGGCCGGGTTGTCGACGAAGCCCTCGTGCTCGATGCCGATCGAGCGCGTGTTGTAGTCCCAGTTGCCGGCGTGCCAGCCGATGTCCTTCTCCCGCACCGACTGCGTCACCGCGCCGTCCGAGGAGCGGAAGGTGTAGTGGGCGCTGACCTTCGACGCCGGGTTCTGGAACCAGGAGATGCTGCCCGCGTACGAGCCCTGTGTCACGTGGATGACCACGTAGTCGATCGGGTAGCTGCTCTCCCGGCTGGAGACCGTGAAGTTGGCGGAGTGCGCCGGCGCCCACACGGCCGGGCCGTAGTCGGCGCTGAGCACCCCGACGTCGCCGCCGCCCCAGGCCGGCACCCGGGCCAGCGCACCACGGTCGGGCGCGACCGGCCGGGCGGCCACCGTCACCGGGCCGTCGAAGCCCGTGGCGAGGTGGCCGTAGACCGTATCGGCGAACAGCCGGGCGAGCGGGCCGTCGACGTCGCCCGCGAACCGGGCCACCGGGCCGTACCAGCGGTCGACGTCGTCGCGGGCGGCCGCGTCGAGCCCCGCCCCGTCGGCGTAGGAGCGCAGCACGGCGGCCGCGCCCGCGACGTTCGCCGGCCCGCTGGTGCGCAGGATCTCCCGCGGGAGCCCGGTCAGCGCCGCCGCCGTGGTGAGCGTGCGCTCGTCGAGCTGCATGATGCCGCGCTCCCCGGCCCGGCCGACGGCGCCCTGGTCCAACCTGGACTGTGTGTAGCCGAGCGACAGGAGCAGATCACGGGGGACGTCGTAACGGGCGGACGCGGACGCGAACATCGCGGCCGGCGCCGGCGTGCGGTCGGCGGCGGGCGCGGCGACACCGGTCGGCACGGCGGCCAGCACGGCGGTGAGCACCAGATGGAGGACCATCGCCGCACCGTACACGGTGATGTTCGTCTATGTAAAGCAGTGCCGGATGTCAGCCGTGAATTGAATGTTTTCTTCAGCACTTGGGCACGCCGGCGATGAATCCCGGGTGTCCGGTGTTCACGTAGGCGTTGGAGATCCAGCGATCCTGGCCGATCCGGTTCCAGACCTTCGTGCGGCCGACCGGGCCCGACTCCGCGGTGCCGGTGGCCTGGCACCAGATCGTCACCTTGGCGCCGTCGGGCAGCGTGCCGACCTTCGCGCGGTCGGAGCCGGCTCCTTTGCGGACGGTGAGCGTGCCGGTGGGCGCCTTGACGGTGCCCTTGCCGATGCCCGTGGCGCCCTTGACGAGCTGCAGGTAGTAGGTCCAGTTCCAGTGCTTCCCGGGATCCGTGTGGTCCGCACCCGGCACCTCGCGATGGGCGACGATGTTCGCGCGGGTCCGCGGGATGCCGTACTTCTCGGTCAGGGTGCGGGTCAGCGCGGCCGACGCACGGTACATCCTGTCGGTGAACCAGGCCGGGTTGTCGATGAAGCCCTCGTGCTCGATGCCGATCGAGCGCGCGTTGTAGTCGCGGTTGCCGGCGTGCCAGCCGATGTCCTTCTCCCGCACCGACTGCGTCACCGCGCCGTCCGAGGAGCGGAACGTGTAGTGGGCGCTGACCTCCGACGCGGGGTTCTTGAACCAGGCCAGGGTCCCGGCGTACGAGCCCTGCGTCACGTGGATGACGACGAAGTCGATCGGGTGGCTCTTCTCGCGGTCCGCGTCGCGGAAGTTGTCGTCGTGCGCCGGCGACCAGGTGGCCGGCTCGTGGTCGGGGCTGCGCGGGCCGGCGCTCCCCCAGCCGGGCACGTCGGCCAGCCGCCCGCGGACCGGCGCCACCGCGCGGGCCGGCACCGTGTCTAAGCCCGCGGCGAGCTGGTCGAAGACCGTGTCGGCGTAGAGCCGGGCGATCGACGCGTCGACCTTGCCGGCGAACCGGGCCACCGACTCGTACCAGAGGTTGACGTCGGCCCGGTCGGCGGCGCGCAGCCCGGCCCGGTCGGCGTGCGCGCGCAGCACCCCGGCGGCGCCGGCGACGTTGTCGGCCGCGGTGGCGCACAGCTCCGCGGTGCTGCGGCCGGTCAGCGCCGCGGCCTCCCGCCGGATGTCGGCCGAGAGCTGCATGACGCCGCACTCGCCGGCCCGCCCAACGGCGCGCTGGTCCAATCTGGACAGCATCCAGCCGAGCGAGAGCAGGACGTCGCGGGGGACGTCGTAGCGGGCGGCGGCCGCCGCGAACGGGTCGGTCGCGCGCTCGCGAGCGCCGGCGGGGCCGGCCAGGGCGACGACCACGGCGGCGGCCAGCGCGACGGCGAGAAAACGCGGACCGACCATCGCCATTCCTTTCAGCACGCGGCGCCTTCGCACGCGACGTCCTGGTGCCGGATAACTGTTTCATGTGGGCACTGCTAGGGTCGCCGTTATGCGGAGAATCGTCGCGCAGCTGTTCATTTCGCTCGACGGCGTCGTCGAGGCGCCCGACCAGTGGCACTTCCCGTATTTCAACGACGAGATGGGCCAGGCGGTCGGCGGGACGCTGGGCGACGCCGACACCTATCTGATCGGCCGCAAGACCTACGACAGCTTCGCCGGGGCGTGGCCCGACCGCGAGCTGGCCGGCGAGGAGGACGCCGAGATGGCGAAGACCCTCGGCGACACCCGCAAGATCGTCGTCTCGCGGCAGCCGCTCGAGTTCACCTGGCGCAACTCGGAGCTCCTCCGCGGCGACCTGGTCGAGGCGGTCACGGCGCTCAAGAACGAGCCCGGCGGCACCATCGGCATGTCGGGCTCGGTCTCGGTCGTCCGCCAACTCCTCGCCGCCGGCCTGCTCGACCAGCTGCACCTGCTGGTGCACCCGATCGTGGTCGGCAAGGGGCTCAAGCTCTTCGGCGACGGCGAGCAGCCGATCCCGCTGACGCTCGACTCGTCCGAGACCTTCCGCACGGGCGTGCTCAACCTGTTCTACAGCCCGGCCAAGGACGCGCCCCAGGGCACCTACGAGGACGCGAAGAAGGCCCTCTAGCCGGTGTCGCGGGGGCCCGGCGGCATCATGGCGGCGCGCGAGCCGGTCTGCAGCGACCAGGTGATCAGGTGGCGGATGCCGAGCACGATGGCCGCCGACAGCGCCCGCAGATAGGTCGGGTCGGCCGCGAGGTGCAGCAGGCCGGCCGCGGCGAGGAAGTCGAGCAGCACCGCCAGCGCGGCCATCGGGCGCCGGGTCGCCGCCAGCGTCGCCGCGCCGACGACGATGCCCATGGCCACGACGACGGCGCTGGCCGCCTCGGTGATCTCGCCCATCGTCACGGCTTCGGGTGCCGTCCGGCGGCGACCTGGCGGCGCTCCTCGTCGATCTCGCGGCGCAGCGTCCAGTTGAGCGCGGTCCGGATCGCCGCGATCGCCGCGAGCTGGCCGATGTCGCTGAACGACGGCGAGATGGCGGTGCGCAGGATGTCGCCGGCGAGCTGGAACTCCAGGCCGAGCGTCAGGAAGCGGCCGAGGTCGAGCCGGACCACCACGAACGCGGCGGTGTCCCGGTCGCGCACCGCGATCCAGAGCAGGCGCACGAAGGCGTAGAGCGCGCCGAGCCCGATGATGATCGCGCCGCCGGCTTCGACGATCGTCACGAGCACGTTGACGGCGTCGCTGACCCGCTCCTCAACGCTCACCCGTCAACCTACTCATCGGCCCGGCGGGTCCCGCCGGCATCCGGCGCGGCTGTCACCCGGTCGGGTGATCTTCACCCGCGCGCGGTACGGGTCACCTCACGGCAGGCTGGGCACCCGACCGTCCTCGGGCAGCAGGACCCGGAACGTCGCGCCGGCGCCGGGCGTGGGGCTCAGCTCCACGCGGCCGCCGTGGCTGGTGACGATGGCGGCCACGATGGACAGTCCGAGCCCGGAGCCCCCGCTGCGCCGGTTGCGGCTCGGGTCGGCCCGGTAGAGCCGCTCGAACACCCGGTCGGCGTGCTCGGGCGGCACGCCCGGCCCGGAGTCGGCCACCTCCAGCACCGCCACCGGGCGGTCCGCCGGCACCTCGCCCACCGCGGCGACCACCGGGTCGGGGGCCTCCCCCGGCCGCCGGCGGCCGACCCGGACCACGACGGCGGCCGGCGCCGCGCTGTGCTGCAGTGCGTTGGCGACCAGGTTCGTGACGACCTGGCGCAGGCCGTGGACGTCTCCGAGCACCGTGACCGCCTCGAACGCGGCGTCGCCACCGGCGAGCGCTTCGAGCGCGACCGGGCGGTCCGGGTGCCGGGCGTGCGCGTCGCTGATCGTGTCGGCGGCGACGGCCAGCAGGTCGACGGGCTGCCGCTCGGGCCGGCGCTGCAGGTCCAGCCGGGCCAGCAGCAGCAGGTCCTCGACGAGCAGCCCCATCCGGGCGGCCTCGGCCTCGATCCGGGCCATCATCTCGTCGAGCCCGGGGCCGGGGACGGCTCCCCCACGCCGGTACAGCTCGGCGAAGCCGCGGATCGACGTCAGCGGCGTACGCAACTCGTGCGACGCGTCCGCGACGAACTGCCGCAGCCGCCGCTCGGAGGTCGTCCGGGCGGACACCTCGGCCTCGATGCGGTCGAGCATCGAGTTGAGCGCGATGCCGAGCCGGCCGGGCTCGGTGTGCGGGTCGACGTCCCGTACCCGGCGGGACAGGTCGCCCGCCGTGATCTCGGCGGAGGTGCGCTCCATCCGGGTCAGCGGCCGCAGCCCCATCCGCACCACCAGCGCGGCGACGGCCGCGAGCAGCGTGAGCACCACGAGCATCACGGCGACGTCGATGGCCAGCAGCATGTCGCCGGTGGCGTCGACGGCCTTGAGGGACACGCCGGAGACGGCCAGGCTGCCGTCGTCGCGGGACACGACGAGCAGCCGCCACGACATGGTGCCGTCCACCGCGCTGACCGTGAACGGCTCGCCCTCGGCCTGTTCCACCAGGTCCGCGTAGGCGGGCAGCTTCGGCGCGGGCGCACCGGTCGTCACGGCCGCCACTGCCGTGCCGCCGTCCGGGGCCACGACCACGAAGGCGCGGTCGACGTCGAGGCGGCCGCGCGGGAACATCGGGTTCGGCGCGGCGACTCCTTCCCAGGACGGCCGCTGGGCGGCCGCCTTGGCCGCGCTGTGGAGTTGCTCGTCGACCCGGTCGGTGAGGTTGCGGCGCAGCAGCGCCAGCCCGATGGCGTTGGCGACCAGGAGGGCCAGCGCGCTCAACGTGGCGACCGCGACGACCAGCCGGGCACGCAGGGTCCAGTGCCGCCAGTGCCGAACCCGCGGCGCCCTCACCCCGGGTCCCGCGGCGACCGCGCCCGGCCCGCGTCGGGGAGCAGGGCATGGCTGTGGGGCTCGTGGTCCACGAGGAGCACCCGGATCGGACGGACTGGCACACCGTATCTCTTACGGAACAACCCTCGGAGGAGCCTGGGAACAGCCTAGGAGGAGCCTGTGACGAGCTCCTGACGATCGATGAGGCCCCGCGGTGAACACCGCCGCGGGCACCCACCCCCACCTGCACCGGGCGGTCGCCGGCAGAGGCGCGGACCAGCCCGCGACAGTCGGCCCGAAGGCCACGCTCGCCACCCGCGCGGCCTCCGAGCGCAACGGTTTCGTGACCCGGGCCCCTCCGGCCCGGTGGGCGGCGACCACATAAGTCCCGGGAATCGCGTCACGACGCATTGGTAACCACCATTGTGGATGGTTGGCGATTCGGACTCCACGCCCGGGCCGGCCGGTTAGCCTGACATAGGTGATCCATTCTGGCTGCCCGGCGGGCAACAAAAAATAGGGCGACACCTCGCGTACGCCGCGGTGCGTACCAAAAAAAGAGCAATTTTCGGGTTTAAAGCCATTGGCCGTAGCCCTATCGGAGGTCACGTGCTTGACTGACGGTGAGAAAGGGCGAATCCGAATATTCAGACATAGCCGTTAGTTACGTGTCTATTCCCCGGTTGGGGCCTTCATCCTGTTGTGGGTCCCAAGGCGCGCTCCTGGCGGTGATGGTCAATCCGCGGATCGCCCAGGTTGCACGCTGTTGGGGGGCTAAAGCTGTGGCTGGGATTCGAGGAATTCTCAGCAGACAGAACATCGTGGTCCAGATGATCGCCGAATTCCTGGGCACGATGATTCTGCTTCTGTTCGGTATCGGCGTGGTCGCACAGGTAACGGCCGGCGGCTCCGGCCTCGGTGACCACGACAGCATCTCGTGGGCGTGGGGTTTTGGTGTCGTGCTCGGTGTCTACACCGCGGCACGCATCTCCGGTGCCCACCTCAACCCCGCCGTCACCATCGCGCTGGCGGCGTTCCGTAAGTTCCCGTGGAAGAGCGTGGTGCCGTACATCTTCGCGCAGGTTCTGGGTGCCTTCGTCGGCGCTCTGCTCGTGCGCTGGGCGTACAACTCGGTGCTGCACAACTTCGACCCGGGGTTGACCGCCAAGTCGCAGGGCGTCTTCTCCACGCTGCCCGGTAACGGAACGCTGCCGGTCAGCCTCTGGGGCGGCTTCCTGGACCAGGTCATCGGCACCGCGATCCTGGTGTTCCTGATCTTCGTGCTGACCGACCGCCTCAACGACCCGCCGCTGTCGAACCTGACCCCGTTCATCGTGGGTCTGGTCGTGGTCGCGATCGGTATGGCGTGGGGCACCAACGCCGGTTACGCCATCAACCCGGCCCGTGACTTCGGGCCTCGACTGGCGTCCTACATCACCGGATACGGCACGGCCTGGCGAGATCAATACAACCAGCTCTATTGGTGGGTGCCCATTGCCGCCCCGATCATCGGTGGTCTCATCGGTGGCCTGATCTACGTCACGCTCATCGGTCGCGTCCTGCCGTTCCTGCAGACGACCGCTCCGCCTCCCGGTCGCGCCGGCGTGGAAGAGGTT
This sequence comes from Asanoa siamensis, assembly GCF_016862555.1. GTDB lineage: Bacteria > Actinomycetota > Actinomycetes > Mycobacteriales > Micromonosporaceae > Asanoa > Asanoa siamensis. The sequence continues at coordinate 20,714 of NZ_BONE01000026.1, forward strand.
CCCGTCGACGCCGTCGGTGGCGGCGAGGGTGGCACGCCGACCGGCGAGTCCGGGCCGATCGAGCGCGGTTCCGGGGGCGCGATCCCCGGCTCCGGCGGACGGGATCCCGGCTCCGGCCGATTCGATCCCGGCACGGGTGAAGGCCCGGGCAGACGAGATCCGGGGGCTGGACCGATCGATCCGGGGCCAGGGCCCAACAGATAGCGACCGGACCCACGAACCCGGAAGGAAACACAGAGATGGCGGATTACGTAGGCGCTATCGACCAAGGCACGACAAGCACACGATTCATGATTTTCGACCACGAGGGGCGCGAGGTTGGGCGCCACCAGCTCGAGCACGAGCAGATCCTGCCGCAGGCCGGCTGGGTCGAGCACGACCCGCTCGAGATCTGGCAGCGTACGCAGGAGGTGATCACCACGGCGATGAGCCGGCAGAACCTGTCGGCCAGTGACCTCGCCGCGGTGGGCATCACCAACCAGCGCGAGACGACGGTCGTGTGGAACCGCCGCACCGGGCGGCCCTACTACAACGCGATCGTCTGGCAGGACACCCGGACGGACCGGATCGCGGCCGCACTCGACCGCGACGGCCGGGGTGACGTGATCAGGCGCAAGGCCGGTCTCCCGCCGGCGACGTACTTCTCCGGCGGGAAGATCCAGTGGATCCTGGAGAACGTCGACGGCGTCCGCGAAGCGGCGGAGAGCGGCGACGCGATCTTCGGAAACACGGACGCCTGGGTCCTGTGGAACCTCACCGGTGGGCGTGACGGCGGACTGCACATCACCGACGTCACGAACGCCAGCCGGACGATGCTGATGAACCTGGAGACGCTCGACTGGGACGACGAGCTGCTCTCGTTCTTCAACATCCCGCGGCAGATGCTGCCGGAGATCCGGCCGTCGTCGGACCCGCATCTCTACGGGATGACCAAGGCCGGCGGCCCGTTCAAGGGCGAGGTGGCGCTGCCCGCGTCGCTCGGCGACCAGCAGGCGGCCACGGTCGGCCAGGTCTGCTTCGCCGTCGGCGAGGCGAAGAACACCTACGGCACGGGTAACTTCCTGTTGCTCAACACCGGAAACGAGGTCGTCCGGTCGAAGGCGGGCCTGATCACCACGGTCTGCTACAAGTTCGGCGACCAGGACCCGGTGTACGCGCTGGAAGGCTCGATCGCGGTGACCGGTTCGGCCGTGCAGTGGCTGCGCGACCAGCTCGGCATCATCCGCAACGCGTCCGAGAGCGAGACCCTGGCGCGCAGCGTCCCGGACAACGGGGGTGTCTACTTCGTACCCGCGTTCTCCGGCCTGTTCGCTCCATATTGGAAGTCCGACGCACGTGGTGCGATCGTCGGCCTGTCGCGGTTCAACACGGCCGGCCACCTCGCCCGCGCGACGCTGGAGTCGATCTGCTACCAGTCCAAGGACGTGGTGGAGGCGGCCCAGAAGGACTCCGGGGTCACGCTCGACATCCTCAAGGTCGACGGCGGCATCACGGCCAACGACCTGGCGATGCAGATGCAGGCCGACGTCCTGGGTGTGCCGGTGAGCCGGCCGGTGGTCGCGGAGACCACCGCGCTGGGTGCCGCGTACGCCGCGGGCCTCGCGGTGAAGTACTGGAACTCCGTCGAGGAGTTGCGGGCCCACTGGCACGAGGACCGGCGCTGGACGCCCGAATGGAGCGACCAGCAGCGGGCCGACGGCTACAAGATGTGGAAGAAAGCGGTCGACCGGACCATGGACTGGCTCGAGGTCGACTGAGGTACCGACCGGGGCGTCGCAGGCGTACGCGCGTGCGGCGCCCCACCCCTTGGAAGGCAGGAGGTTGCCGTGGAGGCCGTGGCCCTTTCCGCAGCACAACGAAGCCGGGCCCTCGCCGGGATGGCCGAACGTGAACTGGACATCCTCGTGGTGGGCGGCGGCGTGGTCGGCGCGGGCTGCGCCCTCGACGCGGTCACCCGTGGCCTGTCGACCGGCCTGGTCGAGGCCCGCGACTGGGCGTCCGGCACGTCCAGCCGGTCCAGCAAGCTGATGCACGGCGGGTTGCGCTACCTGGAGCAGTTCGAGTTCGGCCTGGTGGCCGAGTCGCTGCGGGAGCGCGGCCTGCTGCTGCAACGGATCGCGCCGCACCTGGTGCGTCCGGTGCAGTTCCTCTACCCGCTCAAGCACCGGATCTGGGAGCGCCCGTACGTCGGTAGCGGCCTGATCCTCTACGACACGATGGGAATCACCTCGGGTACGGCCCGGGGCCTCCCGCACCACAAGCACCTCACCCGGCGCGGCGCGCTCAAGGTGGCGCCCGGCCTCAAGAAGACGGCCCTGATCGGTGCGGTGCAGTACTACGACGGCCAGGTCGACGACGCCCGGCACACCATGACGGTGGTACGCACGGCGGCGAGCTACGGCGCGCTGGTGGCCAACCGCGCGCGGGTGCTCGACTACCTGCGCGAGGGCGAGCAGGTCGTGGGTGCGCTGGTCGAGGACCTGATGACCGGCGAGACCCGGGAGGTCCGGGCCAAGCAGGTGATCAACTCGACGGGCGTCTGGACCGACGACACGCAAGCGCTCGCCGACACCCGGGGTGAGTTCCACGTCCACACGTCGAAGGGCGTGCACTTCACCGTGCCGCGGGACCGGATCCAGCTCGACACGGGCCTGATCCTGCGTACGGAGAAGAGCGTGCTGTTCGTCATCCCGTGGGGCCGGCACTGGCTGATCGGCACGACCGACACCGACTGGGAGCTCGACAAGGCCCGGCCGGCGGCCACCTCGACGGACATCGAGTACCTGCTCGACCACGTCAACTCGGTGCTCGTCTCACCGTTGACACAGGCCGACATCGAGGGTGTCTACGTCGGACTCCGGCCGCTGGTGGCCGGCACCGCCGAGTCGAGCGCCAAGCTGTCCCGGGACCACTCGGTGGCGAGCCCGGTGCCCGGCATGGTGGTCGTGGCGGGCGGCAAGTACACGACCTACCGCAAGATGGCCGAGGACACCGTCAACGCGGCCGTGCGGGGGCTCGACCAGGAGAACGTGCCCGACTCGGTGACCCGGGACATCCCGCTGCTCGGCGCCGACGGCTACCGGGCACTGTGGAACCAGCGGCACGACCTGGCCGAGGACTGGGGCCTGCACGTGCACCGGATCGAGCACCTGCTCAACCGGTACGGCTCGCTGATCTTCGAGCTGCTGCGGATGATCGCGAAGGACCCGGGTCTGGCCGAGCCGCTGCCCGGCGCCGACGACTACCTGCGGGTCGAGGCGGTCTACGGCGCGAGCCACGAGGGCGCGCTGCATCTCGACGACGTGTTGTCGCGGCGCACAAGGGCGTACTTCGAGACGTTCTCCCGTGGTGTGCAGGCGGCACCGGACGCGGCGCGGCTGATGGGCTCGGTGCTGGGCTGGACCGACGTCGACGTCGACCGGGAGGTGGCCGCGTACGACCAGGCCATCGAGGCCGACCGCAAGGCGCAGGAGGCGACCGACGACGCGGCCGCCGACGCCGCCCGCCTGGTGGCGGTGGACCTGGGCTGAGAGCTCCGCTCGGGAAGGGGATCCGGGGGCCGGGTCCCCTTCCACTTTCCCGACAAGCTGTATAGTACAGCTATGTCCTCCGCCAGTCCCTTCACACAGCCGCGCGCCGTCTGGGCCGTCGCGTTCGCCTGCGTCGTGTCGTTCATGGGCATCGGCCTCGTCGACCCGATCCTGCCCGCGCTCGCCGACGACCTGCACGCGACGCCGAGCCAGGTCTCCCTGCTGTTCACCAGCTATCTCGTGGTGACGGCCGTCGCGATGCTGGTGGTCGGCGCGGTCGCCAGCCGGATCGGCGCCAAGCGCACCCTCGTCGTCGGCCTGGTGATCATCGTGGTGTTCGCCGCGCTGGCCGGTGCCTCCGACTCGATCGGCGGGATCGTCGGCTTCCGGGCCGGCTGGGGACTGGGCAACGCCCTGTTCATCGCGACCAGCCTCGCGGTCATCGTCGCGTCGGCGAGCGGCGGCTTCGCGGGTGCGATCATCCTGTACGAGACGGCGCTGGGTCTCGGCATCGCGGTCGGCCCGCTGCTCGGCGGGGAGCTCGGCAGCATCAGCTGGAAGGGCCCGTTCTTCGGCGTCTCGGCGCTCATGTTCATCGCCCTGGTCGCGACCGTCGCGTTCGTGCCGTCGATGCCGAAGCCGGCGCGGCCGACCTCGCTGTCGGCGCCGCTGCGCGCCCTGCGCCACCGCGGGTTGCTCGTCATGGGCCTAACCGCGCTGCTCTACAACTGGGGCTTCTTCACGATGCTCGGGTACGCGCCGTACCCGATGGAACTCGACGCCCACCACCTCGGCCTGGTCTTCACGGGTTGGGGTCTGCTCGTGGCGCTGTTCAGCGTGTTCTTCGCGCCACGCTTGCAGGCCCGGTTCGGCACGGCGAAGGTGCTCTACGTCAACCTGGCGGCGCTCGGCGTGGTGATGGCGGTGATCGCGGCGGGCGTGTCGACGCCGACGACGGTGATCGTCGCCGTGATCGTCAGCGGCGCGTTCATCGGCATCAACAACACGCTGACCACGCAGGCGGTCATGCTGGTCTCGCCGGTGGAACGCTCGGTCGCGTCGTCGGCGTACGGCTTCGTCCGCTTCATCGGCGGCGGCCTGGCCCCGTTCGCGGCGGGCAAGCTGGCGGACGCGTTCTCGCTCTCGGTCCCCTTCTACCTGGGCGGCGTGACCTTCGTGCTGGCCATCTTCGTGCTGGCCACGGGCCACAAGCTGCTGGGCGAGGCGGAGCGGGACCTGGCCACGCCCGCCGCCCACCCGGAGCCGGCAGTCACCCCGACCGCGGATCTGCCGGCCTAGACTGCGGCGGTGAGGATCGGGGTGCTCGGCGCCGCGCGGATCGCGCCGGCCGCGTTGGTGCGCGCGGCATCCGCCGTCGACGGTGTCGAGGTGGCCGCCGTCGCGGCACGTTCGCGCGAGCGGGCCGCGCGGTTCGCGCGCCGGCACCGCATTCCGACCGTGCACGGCTCGTACGAGGAGCTGGTCGACGATCCCAGCCTCGACGCCGTCTATGTGCCGTTGCCCAACGGGCTGCACGCGCGGTGGACGCTGGCCGCCATCGCGGCCGGGAAGCACGTGCTCTGCGAGAAACCGTTCACCAGCAACGCCGCCCAGGCGATCGCGGTGCGGGACGCGGCCGCCGGCACCGGGCTCGTGGTGATGGAGGCGTTCCACTACCGCTACCACCCGCTCGCGCGGCGGATGGCCGGAGTCGTGCGGGAGGGTGAGCTCGGCGCGATCGAGCGGGTCGAGACCTCGATGTGCTTCCCGCTCCCCCGCTTCGGCGACATCCGTTACCAGTACGACCTGGCCGGCGGCGCGCTGATGGACGCCGGCTGCTACGCCGCGCACTGCCTGCGGATGCTCAGCCCCGGCGAGCCCACCGTCACGGCGGCCGAGGCGCTGACGCTGCGCCGCGACCGGCGGATCGACCGCGCGATGACGGCCGACCTCGCGCTGCCCGGCGGGGGCACGGGCCGGATCGAGGCGTCCATGTGGTCGTCGACGCTGCTGCGGATCCGGGCGCGCGTGGTCGGCACCCGCGGCACGATGTCGGTGTTCAACTACGCCACGCCGCAGCTCCCGTCGCGCTTCACGCTCACCGTCGACGGGCGGCGGCGCCAGGAGCGGTTCGGCGGCGAACCGACCTATGTGCACCAGCTCCGCGCGTTCGTCGCCGCGGTCGGTGGGAAGCGGACCAACCTCACGCCGCCCGACGACTCGGTGGCGACGATGTCGCTGATCGACGCGGTCTACGAGGCCGCCGGGCTGCCCCTGCGCCCCTGAGCGGCCCGGTGCGCCGCGACGCGTACCCGGCTGGCGCAGGTCGCCGAGCAGAACCTGCGGGCCGGCCCGGATCCGGTACGCAGCAACGCGTCCCGGCAGTCGTCGGCGGCACAGCGGCGCAGGACGTCGGCGCCGTGCTCGGCGACCAGCAGCGCGAGACCCATCGCGCCGGACGCCGCGAGCCAGCCACCCCAGGAGGCGCCGGGCGCGTCGACGTGCAGATGCAGGGGTACGCCGCCGTGCGCCACCAGTCGCGGCCGGGCGCTGCCGGCGAGCAGCGTGTTGAGCCGCTCGGCCAGCGCCTGCTCGTCCGGTGCCGCGTCGAAGACACCGGTGAACGCGTCCCGGGCGGCCAGGGCGTCCCGCAGGTCGCCGGCGTCGACGTCGACGGGCTCGGGCTCGTCGTGGGCGCGCAGCAGCGCCGCGAGGTCGGCCGGCGTGGCCAGCAGGTCGCCGTGCCGCCGGCCGGGGGCGGTGTTGGCGAGCGCCGCCGCGAGGGCCGCCCAGCGCGAGTATCCGAACATGGCTGTTACGGTACTCGGCATGCAACCCGTTACAGCGCCGGCCCGCCTGCTGCTGGCCGCGACGGGATCCCGCCTGGCCGACGACGCGGCGGGTGTGGCGGTGGCGCTGCTGGTGGTCGCCCGCACCGGCGACCCGGGCCTGGCCGGCCTGGTGGTCGCGGCGTTCGCCCTGCCGACGCTGGTCACCGGCCCGGTGCTCGGCGCCCTGCTGGACCGGTTGGCCCGGCCGCGGCCGCTGTTCCTGGCCAACCAGGTCGCGCTCGCCGGTTCGCTGACCGGCATCCTCGTCCTCGCCGGGCGGGCGCCGGGTGCGGCCCTCGTGGCGCTGGGCCTGGTGGCGGGCCTGACCGCGCCGATCCTCACCGGCGGCTACAGCGCGCTGGTCCCCCGCACCGCGCCGGACGCGCTGCCCCGCGCGAACGCGCTCGACGCGGCCAGCTACGAGGTGGCGGGCCTCGGCGGGCCGGCGCTCGTCGCGGTGGCCGCCGGCCTGGCCGGCGCGGGCCCGGCGCTCGCCGCGGTCGCGGGCATCGCCGCCGCCGGCCTGGTCCTCGTCGCCGCGGCACCCATGCCCGGCCCTGTCGTGGTGCGGCGCGTGCCGCTGCCGACCGCGCTGCGGGACGGGATCGGCCTGCTCCGGCGGGTGCCCGCGTTGCGGGCGACGACGCTGGCGACCACCGTCGGCTACGCCGCACAGGGTCTGCTGCCGGTCACCTTCCCGCTGCTGGCTGTCCAGTTCGGACACCCGGCGGCGCACGGGGCGTGGTTCCTGACGGCGATGAGCGCCGGCTCGCTCGCGGGTGCCCTCGCCTCGGCGCGGTTGCTGTCGCGGTTCCGTCCGCTCGCGGTGCTCGTCGCCGCCCTGACGGTGCTCGGCGGCGCGTTCGCGACGATCGCGGCCGCACCGGGCTTCACACCGGCCGTGGCGGCGGCGACCCTCGGCGGTGCCGCGACGGGCCCGATGCTCGCGGCGACGCTGGCGGTCCGCCAGGAGTCGGTCCCGGTCGACCGCTACGGCCAGGTGGTGGCGACGGCCGCGAGCCTGAAGGTGGGCTCCTTCGCCCTGGGCGCGGCCGCGACGGGCCCGGTGACCGCCGCCCTCCCGCCCCGCGGCGTCCTGCTGACGGTCGGCTGCGTACAACTCGCCGCGCTGCTCTTCCTCGTCCCGGTCCTGCGCGGGGTTCGGCGGGCGGCTCCGGACAGGCTGCCGTCGGTGGGCTGATCCGGGCGGCATTGCCGGAGCGGTTCGGGCTAACCGCTGCGGGCGACGGCCGGGCGTGCCTAGCATCGACGGATGGGCCGATCCCAGGGAGGATCCGCCATGCGGTCGTTCGACTATGTCATCGTCGGGGCCGGTACGGCTGGTTGTGTGCTCGCCGCCCGGTTGTCCGCCGACCCGGAAGTCACCGTGCTCCTGCTGGAGGCCGGCACCGCGTTCCCGGACGGGGACAGCGGGTGGCACTACCGCACCGTGCCGCAGGCCGACGCCGACCGGGCCACGCTTTCGTACCCACTGGGCAAGGCCCTCGGCGGCTCCAGCCGGGCCGACGGGCTCATGGCCGGGCTCGGCGACCCGGACAGCTACGACGCCTGGGCCGAAGCCGGCGCCACCGACTGGACGTACGCCGCCCTCCTGCCGTTCCTCGGCGCCGGCGCCGCGTCGCCCGTCGGGCCGCCCGTCGAACCCCTCTGGGCGGCGACCGTCGAGGCCGGGCACCACCCGCAGGCCGACCGGGACGCCCTGCCCGCCGGGGAGATGCTGGCCGCGATCGCCCAGCGGCCCAACCTGACCGTGCTGCCCGACGCCCAGGCCGTCCGGGTCGTCGTGGATCGGGGTGACTGCCGGGGCGTCGCCTACCACGTCGACGGGCACACCGGGCTGACCTGCGCCGACCGTGAGGTGGTGCTGGCTACCGGCGCGATCGGGTCGCCGCGGCTGCTGCTGCTCTCGGGCATCGGACCGGGCGCCGACCTGCGGGCCAACGGTTTGCCGGTCGTGGCCGACCTGCCGGGTGTCGGCAGCAACCTGCAGGATCACCCGCGGTCCCAGGTCGCCTATGCCGCGACCGGGCCGGTCCCGGCCGACCGGGCACCGCACATGCTGGCCCGGACCGATCCGGACGGGCCGCAGGACCTGCATCTCACGTTCGGCGACCGGCCGCTCCACCCGCGCCACGAGCCGGGCGAGGAGGACGGCTACTCGGTGGTCTTCGCGCTCACCCGCCCGGCGAGCCGGGGAACGGTGCGGCTGCGCGGGCCCGACCCGTACGCGCCGCCCCTGATCGACCCGGCCCTGCTCGCGGACGACGCCGACGTCGACCGGATGGTGACGGGCCTGCGGATGGCCCGCGACCTCGGCGGCGCGCCGGCGCTGAGTTCCGTGCGTGACACCGAGGAGTTCCCGGGTTCCGGCGTGGACAGTGCGGCGGTCCTGGCGCAGTACGTCCGGGACACCGTGACGCCGTGCTCCCACCCGGCGGGCACGTGCCGGATGGGCATCGACGGCGCCGCGGTGGTGGACCCGGAACTACGCGTGCACGCGGTCGACGGCCTGCGCGTCGCCGACGCGTCGGTGGTGCCGTCGATCGTCACGGGCAACACCCACACGGCCACCCTCGCGGTCGCGGAGCGCGCGGCTCGCCTGATCAGCGGATGACGTAGCTGTCGAGCAGGGGCCCCAACTCGCGGGCGACCGTCGTGAGGGCGCGGGGGCTCTGCTCGGCCCGCGCGATCAGGATCGCGCCCTCCACGGCGCTGACCATCAGTGTGGCGGCGGAGGTCGCCCGCCGGGCCGGCACGCCCATCCCCACCAGTGCGCGGGCGATCGGTGCGCGCCACGCGGTGAACGCGGCGGCCGCCGCCGACCGGGTCGAGTCGGTCACCGACGCGTCGACGGTGGCCGCGGCGACCGGGCAGCCCTGGCCGTACCCGATGGCGCGGAACTCGTCTGTCCACTGCCGCACCATCGCCGCGAACAGCCGGCTCGGCGTCGGTCGCGTCATGCCGGCGAGGAAGCGGTCGACGCGGTTGGCGGCGTACCGCCCTGCCCAGTCGACCGCCTCGTTGACCAACTGCTCCTTGCCGCCCGGGAAGTAGTGCCCCAGCGACCCGCGCGGTGCCTCCGCGTGCGCGACCACGTCACGCAGCCCCGTCGCCGTCACACCGGAACGACGGATGAGCTGGGCCGCGCTGAAGACCATCCGCTCCCGGGGACCGTGCTGGCTCATGGCTGCACTCTATGAGAGACGTCATAGTGGGCGCTATTATGTCGGCCGTCATAACACGACCCGGAGGTGCGGAATGCGCGTCGGCTTCGCCGGTCTCGGCGTGATGGGCACGCCCATGGCCCTCAACCTGCTCCGCGCCGGCACCCCGCTGGTCGTCTGGAACCGCACGCACGAGCGGACCGCGCCGTTGCGGGCCGCCGGAGCGACGGTCGCCCCTACACCGGCCGACCTCGTCGCGAAGGTCGACGTGCTGCTGATGATGCTGGCCGACGCGGCCGCCATCGACGCGACCATCGCCGACGTCCCGATCGAAGACAAGATCATTGTCCACATGGGTACGACGGCCCCGCAGCACTCGGCCGCACTGGCCGCCCGCGTGCAGGCCCGCGGCGGCCGCTACGTGGAGGCCCCGGTCTCCGGCTCACGCAAGCCGGCCGAGGCGGGCGAGCTCGTCGTCATGCTGGCCGGCGACCCGGACGACCTGGCGGTCGTCGGCCCGCTGCTGGCACCGCTCGGCCGCGAGACGTTCACCTGCGGCCCGGTCCCCGGCGCGCTGACGATGAAGCTCGCCGTCAACCTGTTCCTGATCACCCTGGTCACGGGCCTGGCGGAGGCGGTGCACTTCGCCGCCGGCCACGGCCTCGACCTGGACCAGTTCGTCGACGTCCTGGACGCGGGCCCGATGGCCAGCGCCGTTTCCCGGGTCAAGGCCCGCAAGCTGGTCGACCGCGACTTCGCGGTCCAGGCGTCGATCGCCAACGTGCTCGACAACAACCGCCTGGTCGCCGCGGCCGCCCGCGAGGCGGGTCTGGCCTCCCCGCTGCTCGACACGGCCCACGCGCTCTACGCGGAAACCCAGGCGCTCGGCCACGGCCCGGCCGACATGGCGGCGGTCCTGCACGCCATCGAACGCCGCACCTCCACCGGCGCCCGCTGAGCCCCACACCGCACGCACCGCGAAGCCACCCACCGCAGCCGCCCCGCTGTACCTACTGGTATGTACACTTCAGCCATGGACTCACGACAGCTCCTGGTCGACACCATGAGCGAGCTCATGTGGGAGCGCGGCTACGCCGACACCAGCCCGCGCCACGTGCGCGAGCGCTCCGGCGTCGGCCAGGGCAGCATGTACCACCACTTCCCCACCAAGCGCGACCTCGCCCTCGCCGCCCTCGAGCGCAACGTCCAGGACCTCCTGCCCGCGACCTCGGAGCTCGACGGCCAAGGCGACCCCATGACCCGCATCGAGGCCTACCTCATGCGCCCCCGCGCCGCCCTCAAGGGCTGCAAGGTCGGCCGGATGACCCAGGACCCGCAGGTCCGCGAGGACCCGGTCCTGCTCGCCCCGGTCGCCCGCGCGTTCGCCCAGGTCCACGACAGCTGGGTCCGCGTGCTCCGCGAGGCCGTCGCCGCCGGTCAACTGCGCGCCGACCTCGACACCGAGCGCCTCGCCCACACCCTGATGGCCGTGCTGCAGGGCGGCTACGTGCTGGCGATCGCACAACAGGACCCGGGCCCGTTCGACGACGCCCGCGCCGGCGCCCTCGACCTGCTGCGAGCCGCCGCGCCCAGCCACCAGAACACCGGGAGGACAGCATGACCGTACGCATCGGCATCAACGGCTTCGGCCGGATCGGGCGCAGCTACCTGCGGGCGGCCCTGGCGAGCGACGCCGACGTCGAGGTGGTCGCGGTCAACGACCTCACCGACGCCCGCACGCTGGCCACCCTGCTCGAGTGGGACTCCGTCTCCGGCCACCTCGACGGTGTCGGCCTCGACGGCGACGCGATCGCCGTCAACGGGAAGACCATCACGGTGCTGGCGCAGCCCGACCCGGCTGGCATCCCGTGGGGCGACGTCGGCGCCGACGTCGTCATCGAGTCGACCGGCCACTTCACCGACGGCGCCAAGGCGGCCGCCCACCTGAAGGGAGGCGCACGGAAGGTCGTCGTCTCGGCACCGGCCAAGGGCGACGTCCCCACCTTCGTCCTCGGCGTGAACGACGACAAGCTGGACCCCGACAGCCACGACGTCTTCTCCAACGGCTCGTGCACCACGAACTCGCTCGCGCCGCTGGCGAAGGTGCTGCACGACGCGTTCGGCATCGAGTCGGGCCTGATGACGACCGTCCACGCCTACACGGGCGACCAGCGGCTCCACGACGCTCCGCACGGTGACCTGCGCCGGGCCCGCGCGGCGGCCGTCTCGACGATCCCGACGTCGTCGGGCGCGGCGAAGGCGATCGGCAAGGTCATCCCAGAGCTCGACGGGCGGCTCACCGGCGCCGCTCTGCGCGTCCCCGTCCCGGTCGGCTCGATCACCGACCTCACGGTGGTGCTGCGGCGCGGCGCGACCGCCGACGAGGTCAACGCGGCCTTCCGCGCGGCCGCCGGCGGGGAACGGCTGCGGCGCTACCTGCGGTACTCGGAGGCGCCCCTCGTTTCGGCCGACATCGTCGGCAACCCGTACTCGTCGATCTTCGACGCGCCGCTGACCGAGGCCGTCGGCAACCAGGTCAAGGTCTTCGGCTGGTACGACAACGAGTGGGGCTTCGCCAACCGTCTCGTCGAGTTCTCCGAGCGGATCGGAGCCGCCTGACGCCCGCCACCACCGGTGTTAGCCTGGGAAGATCGATCGTAATTTCCCGTTTTGTCGGGGTTGGTGCGACTGATGACCCAGGTCCGGTCCGCGGCCGCCGCCACGGTGCGCGCCGCCAGGCGCCTCTGGGTCGACGGCGCCGTGCGGCGGGGCGCCCGCGCGGCGGTCGTCGGGCCGGCCGTCTTCGCCGTCGGGCTCCTGGGCATCGGCAGCACCACGATCGGCACCTTCGCCATCATCGGCGCGTTCTGCATGCTGCTGCTCGTCGAGTTCGGCGGCCCGATGCGCGAGCGGATCCAGGCCGAGCTGGGGCTGATCCTGGTCGGCGGCGTGCTGATCGCCGTCGGCACGCTGATCTCACCGCACGTCTGGCTCGCCGCCCCGGTGATATTGCTGATCGCTTTCCTGATCCTGTTCTCGGGCGTGGTCAGCTCGGTGCTCGCCGGCGCCGGCGTCGCGCTGCTGCTCGCCGTGATCCTCGCCGTCTCCCTGCCCGCCGGTCCGAGCCAGGTCGTGCCGCGCCTGGCGGGCTGGGGGCTCGCGGCCGGCGCCTCGCTGCTGGCCGTCCGGTTCCTCTGGCCGGCGCCGGTCCGCGACCCGCTGCGCCCGCTGATCGTGGCCGCCTGCCGCGCCCTCGCCGAGACGCTGCACGCCGGCGCGCGGATCTGGCGCCACGACGGCCTGTCCCACGAGCGCTACACCGCCCTGGTCGACCGGGCCGACGCGGCGGTGACCGCCCTGCACCGGAGCTTCCTGGCCACGCCCACCCGCCCCACGGGCCTCACCAGCTCGGCCCGTACCCGCGTGCGGCTGGTCGACGAGCTCGCCTGGATCCGCGACATCGCCCGGCATCGGGCCGCGCGGACCCCGGGCAGCGAAGCGGTCACCGCCGCCAAGGACGCCGCCGCCGACCTGCTGGACGAGGCCGCCGCGCTGCTGGAACGGCCGGACACCACGCCCGACGCGCTGCACGCCGCCCAACGCCGGCTCGACGCGGTGCTCGGCCAGGTGTCCCGCGCCGCCACGGGCAGCCGGCTGCCCGCGCCGTCCGGGGCCGGCGGTGACGGCCGCGCCGCGGAGTTCCTCAGCTCCCTCGAACCGAGCTTCCGGGTGCAGGAACTGGCGTACGCGATCCGGCTCGTCGCCCGCAACGTCGAGCTGAGCGTGGCGGCCGAGCGGCGCACCTGGGCGCAGCGCATCCTGGGCCAGCAGCCGGGCGGCCTCGCCGGGCCGTTCGCGACGGCCCGCGAGCGGGCGCTCGCCCACCTGCAGCGGCACTCCACCTGGCTGCACAACAGCCTGCGCGGCGCGGTCGGCGTCGCGGCGGCCGTCGTGGTCGTGCACTACGTCGGCGTACAACACTCGTTCTGGGTCATCTTCGGCGCCCTCTCCGTGCTGCGCTCGAACGCGCTGGCCACCGGCCAGAACGCGCTGCGGGCGATCGCCGGCACGGTCGTCGGGTTCGTGATCGGCGCGGTGATCCTGATCGGCATCGGCACCGACGTCGACGTGCTCTGGGGCCTGCTGCCGATCGCGATCCTGATGGCGGGGGTCGCGCCGGCGTTGATCTCGTTCACGGCCGGGCAGGCGGCGTTCACCGTCGCGCTGCTGATCCTGTTCAACATCATCCAGCCGGCCGGCTGGGAGCTGGGGCTGATCCGGATCGAGGACATCGCGATCGGCGTGGGGATCAGCCTGCTGGTCGGGTTGCTGCTCTGGCCGCGCGGCGCGCGCAAGGAACTGCGGACCGCCCTGTCCGACGCGTACGAGGACAGCGCCCGTTACCTGCACGCGGCGGTGGAGTACGCGGCCGCCTGCTGCGACGGCACCGCCCGCCCGCCGGCGCCGACCGCCCAAGCGCAGCGGGCCGCGGCCTCGTCTCGCCGCCTCGACGACACGTTCCGCACCTACCTGAGCGAGCGGGGCGCCAAGCCGATGCCGCTCGCGGAGATCACCAGCCTGGTCAACGGCGTGGCGGGGCTGCGGATCGCCGCCGACGCGGTGCTCGACCTGTGGCAGCGCGGCAACCCGTCCGCCGGCGACCGGGCCGCGGCCCGCGCCCTGCTGCTGCGGACCAGCCAGGAGGTCGAGAACTGGTACGCGGATCTGGCCGCCAGCATCGCCGGCGGGCGGGCCGCCCCCGCGCCCAGCCCGCCCGACCTGGTCGACGACGGTCGGCTGATCGAGGCCGTCCGCAGCGACCTGAGCGGCGGCGACGGCGCGGCGACCGCGACGGCGGTGCGGGTGATCTGGACCGCGGACCACCTCGACTCGGCCCGCCGGCTCGAGGTGACCCTCGCCGAGCCGGCCCGGCTCGCCACCGACACCCAGCCGCGGCCCGTCTCGGGTTGACGATCGAAGTTAAGGGCATTAGCTTTATGGCTATGAGTACTAACTACCTCGACCGAGGCGCCGGCCGGCGCCTTGCCTACGACGTCACGGGCGACGGCCCGCTGGTGGTCGCCGTGCACGGCATGGGCGACCTCCGCTCGGTCTACCGCTTCACCGTCCCCGCCCTGGTCGACGCCGGCTACCGGGTCGCCACCTTCGACCTGCGCGGTCACGGCGACAGCTCGGACGGCTTCGACGCCTACGACGACGTGGCGGCCGCCGCCGACGCGCTCGCCCTGATCGACCACCTCGGCGGCGGGCCGGCCGCGCTCGTCGGCAACAGCCTGGGCGCCGGCGCCGCGGTCTACGCCGCCGCCGAGCGGCCCGACACCGTCGCCGCCCTCGCCCTGCTCGGCCCGGTCGTGCGCGACCCGAAGCTGTCGGCCGCCGCCCGGCTGTCGATCTCGCTGCTGCTGCGCAAGCCGTGGGGTCCGGGCGCGTGGGCCGGTTACTACAAGCGGTACTACCCGGGCAACCCGCCCGCGGACCTGGCCGCGCACCAGGCCCGCATCAAGGAGAGCCTGCGCCGCGGCGACCACCTGGCGTCGTTCCGGGCCACGGCGGGCACCAGCCACGCGCCGGCCGAGCAGCGGTTGCCCCGGGTGACCGCGCCGGCCCTGGTCGTGATGGGCGACAAGGACCCCGACTGGCCCGACGCGGTCGCCGAGGCCCGGTGGGTCGCCGAGGCGGTGCGCGGCGAGCTCGTGCTCGTGCCGGGCGCCGGGCACTACCCGATGGCCGAGCGGCCCGACCTGGTCAACCCCGCGCTGGTGACCTTCCTGGGCAAGGCGTTCGCGGGTGCCTAGGGCCGGCCTGACGCCGGCCACGGTGGTCGACGAGGCGGCCCGCCTCGCCGACGAGGTCGGCCTGGACCGGCTCACCCTGGCCCAGGTGGCCAGCCGGCTCGGGGTGAGTTTGCCCAGCCTCTACAAGCACGTGCCCGGCCTCGACGGGCTGCGCCGGCTGCTGGCGTTGCGCGGCATCCGGGAGCTGACCGCGGCGACCACCACGGCCGCGGTCGGCCGCAGCGGGCCGGCCGCGCTGCGGGCCGTCGCCGTCGCCTACCGGGACTACGCCCGCGCCCACCCGGGTCCCTACGCCGCGTCGCTACGCGCCCCGGACCCCGGTGACGCGGAATACCAGGCCGCGGCCGAGGGCGCGGTCGCCGTGTTCCTCGCGGTCCTCGACGGGTACGGCCTGAGCGGCGACCGCGCGATCGACGCGACCCGGGTTGCCCGCAGCGCCCTGCACGGCTTCGTCGCGATCGACGCCGCCGCCGGGTTCGGCCTGCCGCTCAGCCTCGACTCCTCGTTCGAGCAGCTCGTCGCCGCCCTCGACCGCGCCCTGACGAGCTGGCCGCGGTAGGCGCTCAGCCGAGCAGCTTGTCGACCAGGGCGCTGCCGAACTTGCCGCCGGGGTCCACCCGGGCGCGCAGTGCGCGGAAGTCCGCCATCCGCGGGTAGAGGTCGGCCACGTCGGTGGTGACGAAGCACTTGCCCCAGTGCGGGCGGGCGCCGAGCGGCAGCAGCACGGCCTCGATGTCGGGCAGCAGCGCGTACACCCGCTCGATGTCCTTGACCCAGGTGAAGTGGATCCCGACCACGTCGGTGCCGTACGCGCAGCTCAGCCACAGGTCGTCGGCGGCCACCGTGCGGACCTCGGTGATCTGCAGGAGCTCGGAGATCCGCCGGCCGAGCGGCCGCAGTCCCGCGAACGCCTCCTGCACCGCCGACCGGGGCAGCAGGTATTCGCTCTGCAGCTCCTCGCCCCGGCTCGGGGTGAAGGCCAGCTTGAAGTGCGGCAGCCGGTCGTGCCACGGGCCGGGCATGCCCTGCTGGCCCGTGACCGCCTCGGTGGTCGCGCCGGCCAGCATGTGCACGGGCTCGTCGGCCGGCGCCACGCCGAACAGCTCGCCCGGCAGGTCGCCGCGGCTCTTGAGCCAGACCTGCGCGATCCGGTCGCTGGCCCAGTCGAGGAACAGGCTCACGCTGTAGGCGGCGCCGGTCAGCGCGTCGAAGTCGGTCTCGGCCCGGCTCCACGGCAGGTCGCGGTAGACCGCCTGGCGGATCACATAGGACGGTTCGATGTCGAGCGTGACCCGGGTCACCACGCCCAGGGCGCCGATCGCGACCACGCTGCCCGCGAAGTCCGGCTCGCCCCGGCTGACCCGGCGCAGCGCGCCGTCGGGGCCGATGATCTCGACCGCGCGGACGGCCGCCGCCAGCGAACCGGTCCGGTTCCCCGAACCGTGCGTGCCGGTCGCCACCGCGCCCGCGACCGAGATGTGCGGCAGCGAGGCCATGGTCGCCAGCGCCCAGCCTCGCGCGTCGAGCGCGATCGCGACCTCGCCGTAGCGGGCGCCGCCGGCCACCGTGGCGGTGCCGGCGGCCTCGTCGATCTCGAGGTCCATCGGCAGCCCGGTGGTCGACAGCAGCAGGCCGGGGGTGTCGGCGAGACCGGTGAACGTGTGCCGGGTGCCGAGGGCGCGGACCCGGTCGGCGCCGGCGACCAGCTCACGGGCCTCGTCGATCGTCGAGGGGTGGGCCAGCCGCGCGGCGCCGTACCGGTGGCTGGATGCCCAGTTGAACTCCATGAGCACCAACCGTAAAGGCTCAGCGGCGGCTCTGGAACCGGGACGCCAGGCCGTTGGGGTCGGCCGCGGGCGGCTTGGGAGCGGTCTTGGCGGCCAGGCCGTGGGGGTCGGGCGCCGGCGCCTGGCCCGTCGCGCTGTCGAGCCGGTCGGCCATCCGGCTCTGGAGGTATTCGGCACCGGCCCGGTCGTCGGCCGTCGGCGCGGCGAGCACCGCGTAGACCAGGCCGATGACGACGAGGATCACCGCGAGCACGATCGGCACCAGCAGGTTCGAGGCCGTGGCGCCCGACATCGTGTTCTGCTCCTCGTGCAGGGTCGCCGACATCGAGTACATGCCGGTGAAGTGCATGCCGTTGACCGCGACGCCCATCACCAGGGCGGAGGCCGTGACGGCGAGGGCGCCCCTGACGTTGGTGGCCAGCCAGAGCGCGACGGCCGCCGCGACCACGGCGATCGCGATCGACAGGCCGACGCGGGTGGCGTCGTAATGCACGTCGGCGTTCAGTCGCATGGCGGCCATGCCGGTGTAATGCATCGCCGCGACGCCGAGGCCGGCGACCACTCCGCCGACGAGCACCTTGAGCAGCATGGGCCGGCCCATGCCGGCGATGAACAGGCCGATGCCGACCATCACGATGGCGAGCAGCGCACTCGCGGCGGTCAAGCCGATGTCGTAACGGATGGGGGCACCGGTGACCGAAAAGCCGAGCATCGCCATGAAATGCATGCTCCAAATGGCCGTTCCGCCGATAGCCCACGCCGCCAACATGAGCCACCACGCGCGTTGTGCCGTGCCGTGCGCCTCCCGCGCCCGCTGGGCGCAAATCAGGCCGAGCACCGAGCCCAGCACCGACAGCGCATAGCTCAGAGCTGGGGTGATCCAGCCATACCCGAATTGGTCAATGTGCGCCATTATCCGCTTCCATAAAGTCCGGCCTTCTTGGTTGCGAGATCAACAATGTCCTACCGATGAGACGATCACCATGACACTTTCGGCCAGAAACCGCAGCGTGACATCAGGCTGACTGCGCGACGGCGGTCAATGCGTCGCGTTGGGCGGCGGTGAGCCGGGGCGTCGCGACATAACGCGCGCCGCGAATCCGGCGCACCAGCACCGGACCTGTCAGGTCGGCGCGGCGAACGGCGTCGTGCAGGGCGGCCTCGACGCGGTCGGCCGGCCAGGCGAGCCCGGTGGCCAGCGCGGCGCGCGTCAACGGGCCACCGACCTGCACCAACGCGGCCGTGACGGTGCGCACGTCGCCGACCGCGGCGTCGTCCGGGCCGCCGGACATGTCGTCGGCGAGCCGGCCGAAGAACCCACCCATCTCCCCGAGCCGGGCGCCGGTGGGCGTGTCCGCGCCGAACAGGACGGCACCGCGGGCGGCCGCGTCGGCCCACAGGAGGTGGACCTTCGCGTTGCCGGCCCAGGCGCGCAGCCAGACGTCGTCGTCGACCACGTAGCGTTCCCGCCGGCCGAGCCGCTCGCGGCGGAGCAGGTCGAGCGCCGCGAGGTAGCCGACCGCCTTGGACACCGACGCCGGGCTGACCCGCAGCCGCTCCACGAGGTCGGCGGCGGTGAGCGCGCCGGTGTCGCTGGTGTAGAGGCTGGACAGCACGCGGGCCACCATCCGCGGGATGCCGGCCGCCGCGAGCAGGTCGGCGAACTCCTCGACGAACGCCTGCCGCGCCTCGGCGTCGTCGGGCCGGTCGGCACGGACCGTCGCCGGTTGCCGCCGGCGGGCCCGGCGGGCGGTCGCCCGGTGCGCCCGGTCGGCGGTGTAACCGCGGGCGCCACCGTTGCGGGACACCTCCCGGGTCACCGTCGAGGTCGGCCGGCCGAGCCCGCGGGCGATCTCCGCGTAGCCGTGGCCGTCCGAGAGCCCGGCCGCGATCGCGACCCGCTCGTCGTGCGTCAGCCTGCCGCCCGGCATCGCGACCTCCGTTGCGTTCACCGTCATCCCATTGCAACGGCCCGTTGCGTACACCCTCATCGCCATTGCAATGATTCCTTGATTTCCTTGTCAGCAAACGACTCTAGCGTTGACGGCACCGTAAACGAAAACTACCGTCCGCCGGTATGACGACGACGGTCATCGACGTCGACGGCATCCGGATGCGGTACGGCGCGACCGAGGTGCTGCACGACGTGACGTTCCAGGTCGGCGCCGGCGAGACGGTGGCCCTCCTCGGCCCCAACGGCGCGGGCAAGACCACCACGATCGAGATCCTGGAGGGGTTCCGGCGCCGGACCGCCGGGCGGGTCGCGGTGCTCGGCACCGACCCGTTCCTCGGCGGCGACGACTGGCGCGCCCGGGTCGGCATCGTGCTGCAGTCCTGGCGCGACCACGCGAAGTGGCGGGTCCGGGAACTGCTGGCGCACCTGGCCGGCTACTACCCGCGGCCCTGGCCGGTCGACCCGCTGCTCGCCGCCGTCGGGCTCACCGACCAGGCGGGCCAGAAGATCCGGACCCTCTCCGGCGGCCAGCGCCGCCGCCTCGACGTGGCGATCGGCGTGGTCGGCCGGCCCGACGTGCTCTTCCTCGACGAGCCCACCGCCGGCTTCGACCCCGTCGCCCGGCGCGAGTTCCACGACCTGGTCGCGGGCCTGGAGACCACGGTGCTGCTGACCACCCACGACCTCGACGAGGCGGCGCGGCTCGCGGACCGGATCGTCATCCTCGACCAGGGACGGGTGGTGGCGTCCGGGTCGCCGGACCGGCTCGCCCAGTCGATCGTCGGTGCCGACGAGGTCCGCTGGCGCGTCGGGGACGCGCGTTTCACCCGCTCGACGCCCGATTCGACGGCCTTCGTCCGCGACCTGTTCGCCACCCACGGCGCGGCGCTCGCGGACCTCGAGGTGCGCCGCGCCTCGCTCGAGGCGACCTACCTGACCCTGGTGCGGAAGGCCGAGGTGACCCGATGACCCTGCGCAACGGCTGGCGGCGCGGCCTGATCCTGCTCCGCCAGTCGTTCGCCAACGGCGCCGAGATCTTCTCGCACGTCCTCTGGCCGGCGCTGATGGTCGGCGCCGTTGTCGCCCTGCGCGGCCGCGAGTTCGGCGCCTTCTCGCTGGGCGCGCTCGCGGTGCCGAGCATCCTCGGGATGAACGCCGCCTTCGGCATGATCTCGCTGAGCCAGCAGCTCACCGCCGACCGCGAGGACGGCACGCTGCTGCGCGCCCGGGCGACACCGCACGGCATGCCCGCGTACCTGATCGGCACCCTGCTCCTCGTCGGCGGCGGTCTCCTCGCCGACCTGGTCATCTTCCTCGTCCCGGCCGCGCTGCTCGTGCCGGGCCTGGTCACCGGCGGCTGGCCCGCCGTGATCGGGCTGCTGGCCCTGGCCATGGTGGCCACCCTGCCGCTCGGCATCGTGCTCGGCGCGGCGTTCGGCAGCGCCCGCGGCCAGAGCCTGCTCACCCTGCCGATCCTCGGCGTCGTGGCGATCTCCGGCATCTTCTATCCGCTCGCGGCCCTGCCGGGCTGGCTGCAGGCGGTCGCGCAGGTCTTCCCGTTCTACTGGCTCGGCCTCGGCATGCGCGCGGCCCTGCTCCCGGACGCGGCCGTGGTGGTCGAGATCGGCGACTCCGGGCGCCACCTGGAGACGCTCGGCGTGCTCGGCGCCTGGGCGGTCGCGGGGCTGCTGCTCGCGCCGCCGGTGCTGCGCCGGATGGCCCGGCGGGAGTCCGGCTCGCTGGTGGCGGCCCGACGCGACCGCGCGCTGCAGCGCGTGGGGTGATAGGAAGCTCCGCATGCCCGCACTCGTGTCACCCACCGCCGACGTCCACGACTCGTTCCGCACCGCCATGGCCGAGTTCCAAGCCGAGGGGCGGGGCGCACCCGACGACGAGTCCATGATCGGGCGAGAGATCAGGGAGTACGGCGACCGCTGGGCGGACCCGGCCGTGTTCCGGGCCTACGTCGACGCGCTGCGCGCCGATGCCCTCGAGGAGTCGCCCCGGCCGGCGCACTTCGTCCCGGCCACGACCCTCTGGTGGGTCGACGGCACCGACTACCTCGGCCGGCTCGCCATCCGCCACCGGCTCACCGACTGGCTGCGCGAGTACGGCGGGCACATCGGGTACGACGTGCGGGCGACCGCCCGCCGGCGCGGTCACGCGACCGCGATGCTGCGGGCCGCGCTGCCCACGGCCCACGCGCTCGGCATCCCGTCGGCGCTGGTCACCTGCGACGTCGACAACGTCGGCTCGCGCAAGGTGATCGAGGCGAACGGCGGCGTGCTCGAGGACGAACGCCACGGAAAACTCCGCTTCTGGGTGCCGACGGCGCCGGTAGGCTCGGCCCGGTGATCTACAAGCTGCTGGCCACCGCGGAGTGGCGCGCCGCCGAGGCCGCCGGGGTCTACGAGGGTTCCGACTTCGACCGCGGCGACGGCTTCATCCACTTCTCGGCGGCCGACCAGGTCGTGGAGACGGCGGCCCGGGTGTTCGCCGGCCAGACCGACCTGACGATGCTCGCCGTCGACCCCGACGTGCTCGGCCCGGCCCTGCGCTGGGAGGTCTCCCGCGGCGGCGCCCTGTTCCCGCACCTCTACGGGCCGATGCCCCTGACGGCGGTGGTCGCGGTGATCAGCCTGCGCGACGACATCCCGGTCGACCAGGCGGTGGCGGCCGCTCTGTAGTCACAGCCGGATCAGGTCGGCGACCTCCTCGGGCAGGCCGGGCGAGGTCAGGACATGACCCATCCCGGCGACGACGTGCAGCACCGCGCCCGGGATCGCGGCGGCCAGGGCCTCGCCGTGGGCGAGCGGATAGACCGGGTCCTGGTCGCCGTGGACGATCGCGGTCGGGGCGGTGATCGACGACAGCGGGGCGCGCAGGTCGGGGGCGTCCAGCCACACGGCCCGGTGGTGGTTGGCGGCGGCCGCCGGGTCGGTGGCCCGGGACAGCGCCAGCTCCAGCATCGTGCGGGCGGCCGCCTCGTCGAACGGCCGGACGGGCCCGTTGAAGACCCGGAACAGGGCCACGTCGGACTCCACACCCGGCGGCGGCCCGGCGGCCAGGTGCGCGAGGAACTCGGCCGACGGCGGAGGCAGGTCGTCGGGGTCGGCCGGCTCCCCGGCCCGGGCCCGCGCCCACGCGGCGCTCGGGTCATGACCCATCGGTGAGCTGGACAGCACCGTCAACGACCGGACCCGTTCCGGGGCGTGCACCGCCAGCCACTGCGCGATGATGCCCCCGAGGGAGGCCCCGGCCACGTGGGCGGAGCCGAGGTCGTAACCGTCCAGCACGGCCAGGCAGTCGCGGGCCAGGTCCGGGATCGTGTAGGGATCGGCGTCGAAGTCGACGACGCTGGACCGCCCGGTGTCCCGATGGTCGAACCGGATCACCTGGACGCCCCGCGCGACGAGCCGCGCCACCAGCTCGTCGGGGCAGCTGACGCCCTGCGCGGCGGACCCCATGACCATCAGCACCGCGGGCAGCGCGGGATCGCCGACCCGCTCGGTCCAGATCCGCAGCGGCCCGGAGTCGACGAACCGCTCCCGCACGTCCAGCATGCGGGCACGGTAGCGGCCGCCCGCCGCCGGACGCCCGCCATTTAGCGAGCGAAGGCGGGTTCCCGCAGGCTGTCGGCCCGCGGGAACCCGCGCGTAGGCGGTTCCCGCAGGCCGTTGGCCCGCGGGAACCCCTGCCTGTCAGGAGACCGTGAACGGCACGGTCACCGTGGACTGCCTCCCCTCCGTGGCGGTGGCGTCCACCCGGACCGTCGTCGGGGCGTTGCCGATCGCGTTCCAGACCTCGAGCTTCGCGCAGCCGCCCGTCATCGCGGCGAGCGTGCCCGACGACGACCGCAGCCCCGCCGCCTGCGTGTAGGCCTCGGTGCCGGGCACCGGATCCGTGGCGAAGTAGGCGTACGTCTCCACCCGGCTGAACGTGCCCGTGCCGGCCGGGTCGTACGAGACCCGGGCCTGCACGCCCTGCGCCACCGCTCCCCCGGCGTCCACGTGGAGCTGGAACGCCGTCGTGCCGCTGACCGGGCCGCGCAGCCCGCACAGCGTGAACGTGGCCGGGTTGTGCGGCGTGCCGTCCCAGTTGCCGTTGGCCGCCGCCAGCGTGACGGTGGTCGCCGCGCCACCGGCCGATGTGGACAACGCACCGCCCGAGCGGACGAGCAACCGGTTCGAGCCCACCGGCGGGTTGCTCGTGGGCGGGTTGCTCGTCGGCGGGTTCGACGTCGGCGGGTTCGAGGTCGGCGGGTCCGTCGGTCCGCCGGTCGGCGGGTTCGACACCCCGCCGCCACCGCTCCAGGTGAACGCGCCGGTCGTCGCCGTGCGGCCGCCGGCCACCGTGAGCGTGCGCCCGTCCGAGAACCGCACCGTCACCGGGTTGGCCGTCGCGTTCGTCGCCACGTAGGTCCGCGCGCCGTTCTTCGTGAACACCGCGTACAGCGGCGTGTCCGCCGTGACGGAGGTGTCGACCGTGCCGAGCGCGGCGACGTTGCGCAGCCAGTGGAACGTGTGCGCCCGCGTCTCGCCGTCCTCCGGCGGATAGCCCGGGTTCGCCCGCCACGCCGCCAGGGCCGCGTCACCGGCACCGCCCGAGCCCAGGGCGCGGAACGACCAGAGCACGTCCGGCCAGACGGTCGGTTGCCCGCCGTTGTTGCGGACCAGCTCGTCCCAGTTGGTGTTCACATAGGACGGCCGCTGGCCCAGGTAGAGCGACCCGCCCGTGATCGGCAGCAGGTTGATGCCCTGGATCATCTCGGGCTCGCCGCTGAACCATGTGGCGTACGCGCCGCCGTCGCCCCAGACCATGCCGACCGTGCTGTGCCCGAACGCCGCCGGGTAGTTGCTGTCCGACGAGTCGAACCAGTACTCCTGGATCGCCTGCGCCTGGGTCGTGTAGATGAACAGGCCCGCGTCGCGGACCGCGGGCTGGCCCGTCGCGATGCCCCACTGGATGAGGGCGTTGGCGAAGTTCATGCCCTCCGACGACGACTCCTGGTTGTTGCCCGCGCCGAACGCGCCGTGCCCGGCGGCCCAGTCGTGCCCGGCGTAGATGTCGAAGTCGCGCAGGAACGGGAACATGGTGTCGGACCGCTGCCAGCTGTTGGCGTCGCGGATCAGCAGGTTGACCATCGCGCCGTACTGCGACTGCGCCGCCCACCCCGGGTCGAACCGGGCCAGCGTGGCGGCCGCCGCGATGAAGTAGCCGTAGTGGAAGTGGTGGTCGTTGAGCTCCGTGTCGGACCCGTACGAGGCCGGGTAGCCGACCAGCGTGCCCCAGGCGGCGTCGTACGCGAAGACGCGCTGTGTCTTGCCCGCCGAGGCGGTGAACCAGTCGGTGAGCCGCGTGCGGATCGCCGAGAGCATCCGGTCCCGCTGGGTGGTGCGCCCGAGCTGGTCGGCGATCTCGGCGAGGCGGGCGGCCCGGCCGAGACCCTTGCCGGTCCAGTAGGTGTCGTTGCCCACGCCGGCCAGCGGGTCGCCGTTGGCCACCTGGTCGAGCAGCGTGCCCAGGGTGGTCAGGTCGGCGCCGGTCGACGTGGCGACGGCCGGGACCTCGGGCAGCACGCCGTTGAACCGGATGGCGGTGGTGAAGGACGAGACCCCGACGAGGGTACGCATCGGCCCGCGCGCGGAGACGTAGGTCGGGGTGATCGGCGTACCCGAGGCGAGGTTCTTCCACTGGTGCGGGTAGAGGCTCGCGACCGTGCCTCCGCCGGAGCCCTCGCGGGCGGTGGTGGCGAACGCGTAGGTCGCGTTGACGCTGCTGGTCGCCTGGTTGAACGACCAGCTCACCGTGGTGCCGGTGACGTGCCGGTGCGCGTAGGTCGCGTAGCTGTCGGCCAGCGCGGTCCGCTCGGCCGCCGGCGTCGACGTGGTCGTCGGCAGCAGCGCCACCGACAGGTAACCCCGACCGGCCAGTGTGGACGTGATCGTGGTGCCGCTGACGGTCCAGGTGGCACCGGTCGGCGCGAACGCGACGTAGTCGTGCCCGCGCATCGTGAAGCCGACCCGGTTGCCGCTGTTGACCCAGACGGCCGGCGTGCTCGGGAACGAGAGCACCGCGTTGCCGCCGGTCACCTGGGCGTACACGAACGGCAGGCCGTGCCCGATCGTCGCGCGCAGGGTGCGGCCGTTGCCGGCCCAGTACGGCGAGACGGTCCAGTCGGTCCAACCGTCCACCTTGACGTCGGGCGAGCTGAGCCCGGCGACGCCGAGGGTGAACTCCCGGCTGTACGGGTAGTGGTACTCCCCCACGGTCGTCGGCGTGCCCGAGATCGTGGGCGTGGTGGTGTAAGAGACGCCGAGGCCGTCGCCGGCCGGCTGGAACGACATCGGGTGCGCGTGCAGCGGCGCCGAGAACTGACAGCTCGCGTTGTCGCGCTTGTAGAGCAGCGACGACCACCAGTCGTTGGTCGGCACCGCCCCGGCAGGCGCGTTGCCGGTGACGTAGAGGCGGGGGTTCGCGGAGACGCCGGCGCAGGCGACGGGCGCCGCGCCGCCGGCGGGACGGCTGGTGGCGTAGCTGCCGGCGCCCAGCGGTGCCGCGCCGGCGGGGTCGAGCATCGTGAACGAGAGGGCCGTGGTCACCAGGGCCACGGCGAGGACGGCGGCCGGCGCGCGCCACCGATGAGAGAACGGTTTCATGGTGCCTCCGGGGACGGTCGGGGGCGTTCTATTGCAGAGCAGGTCACCAAACCCAGCGGCGGATGTCAATGGCATCTCAGTGGGCGAGAGAGCGCTCTCACAGGGTGGCCAGCTCCAGCACGTCGTCCAGGGCCAGCGCGGCGCCGCCGGTGGTGAGACGGCGGTACGGCTCGTCCCCGAGGCTGGCCCGCAACCGCCGGCCGGTCTGCGCGTGGTCCTCCCGGTCCACACCCCACATGTCGGTCCCGGCCGTCCCGCGCACGCCCTCGGCGGCACCGAACAGCGTCGCGGCCCGGTCGGTGTCACCGGTCCGCTCCGCCACGGCGGCGAGCCCGTCCAGCGCCCGCGGGATCGTCTCCCGGCTGCCGAACGCGACCGCCCGCTCGAGGGCCTCCCCGAACTGCCGGCCGGCCAGCGCGAGGTCGCCCGTGTGCAGGTGCGCCAGCGCGAGCCCGATGAGCCCGTTGCTGAACAGCACGTCGTCCTGCGCCTCACGGGCGTCCCGCACACCGGCCTCGAGCAGCGGGATCGCGGCGTCCTCCCGGTGCATGGTCACCCGGGCGAGGCCGAGCGAGAGCTGGGCCAGCAGGAGCCACCACCGGTCGTCGAGCCGGCGGAACGTGTCGACGGCGGAGCGCAGCTCCCGGTCGGCCTCGTCGGGGTCCGTCGCGGCGTCGATCGTGCCGAACACGAGTGACGCGGTGGCCGCCCCGCGCTCGTCGCCGCGCGCGACGAAATGCGCGCGGGCCGCCGGCAGCACCTCCGCCGCCCGGCCGTAGTCGGCGCGCAGGAACGCCAGCATGCCGAGCACGAGCTGGGCGTTGGCCCGGTCGTCGGCGCTCAGGTCGGTCGCCAGCGCCCGGTCCATCGCCTCCTGGACGTCGACGGCGAGACCCTGGTCGAACAGCAGCGGCCAGATGGCCAGGCCCATGCCGACCGCCGACCCGGCGTCGCCGTTGTCGACGAACCAGCGCAGGGCGAGCCGGCAGTTGTCCCGGTCGGCCACACAGGTCAGCACCAGCGGCCGGATGCGGTCGTTGCCGGCGAGCGACGCGCCGATGTCGAAGGCCAGGCGGCGGAAGTGCTCCGCGTGCCGCTTGCGGAGCTGTTCGGCCTCACCGGTCCCCGCCAGGCGCTCGGTCGCGAAGTCGCGAACGACGTGAAGCATGCTGAACCGGGGCTCGCCGGGCACCGAGTGGTCCGGGCGCAGCAGCGCCTTGTCCACAAGGGACGACACGTCGTCGAACGCCGCGTCGCAGACCGTCTCCGCCGCGTCGAGGCGGAAGCTGCCGCCGAACACGCCGAGCCGGGCGAACAGCGTGCGGTCCGGCGGGTCGAGCAGGTCGTAGCTCCAGGCGATCGTCGAGCGCAGCGTGCGCTGCCGCGACGGCATGTCGCGGGCGCCTGCGCCGAGCGCGTCGAAGCTGCTGTCGAGTCGCGCCAGCAGGTCGGGCAGGTCCAGCAGCCGGGTCCGCGGCGCGGCCAGCTCGATGGCCAGCGGCAGGCCGTCGAGCCGTCGGCAGATCTCCGCGATGGTACGCACGGCGGACTCGTCCAACCGCAGCCGCACCCCGGCCGCCGCGGCCCGGTCGGCGAACAGCCGCACCGAGTCCGCCCTGCGCGCGGTGGCGGTGCTGTCGGCCCAGTCCGGCACGCCGAGCGTCGGCACCTCGAAGACGTGCTCGCCGGTGAGGTGCAGGGGTTCACGGCTGGTCGCCACCACGGTGAGCCGGGACGTCCGCGCGACGAGCTCGGCGACCATCGGCGCCACGTCCAGCACGTGCTCGAAGCCGTCGAGCAGCAGCAGGGTCCGGTGCCCGTCGACGGAGCCCGCCACCGCGTCGAGCACCGACAGGCCGGGTGTGTCGGGCACGCCCAACGCGGCGGCGATCGCCGGCGGCACCTGGCGGGCCGAGGCGAGCTGGTCGACCTCCACCGTGGCCACGGACTCGAACCTGCGGGCGACGGCCGCCACGACCTCGACGGCGAGGCGGGTCTTGCCGATCCCGCCCGGCCCGGCCAGCGTCACCACCCGCGGGCCGGATCCGCGCAGCAGCGACCGCAGCTCCTTCTGCTCGCGCCGGCGCCCGATGAACGTGTTGGTCCCACCGAGCCGGCGCGGCGTGCGAACGGGCTCGACGGGTTCGGCGGGTTCGGCGGGTGCGGGTGCGCCGGTCGTCCCGCCGAAGCGTTCGCTGAGCAGCAGGGCGAGGTCGCCGCCGATCAGGCCGACCAGCTCGTCGGGGTGCGCGAACGTACGGTAGGAGACGCCGCCGCGGGCCACCCGCTCCAGCATCTCGGTCAGCCGCGGCTCGCGGTGCGGCGCCGGGCGCTGCACGTACACGAGCTGGGGTTTGCCCTTCGCGGCGAGGAACTCGTCCTCGAGGCCGGACACCTCGCGGCCCGGCTCGACCATGCCGTAGCTCTCGCCGTACATCGCGACGAAGACGTCGCTCTGGTCCAGGTAGGCGAGGTACAGGTCGCGCGGCGGGTACGGCCGGGCACCCAGCTCGAACATCACCGGCGTGAGGTGCAGCTGCTCGATGGCCCGCCGCGCGGCGACCCGGGCCTCCGACAGCTCGTTCATCGTCGAGCTGACGAAAACCCGCAACCGCTGGTCAGGCGTACGGATTTCGGGCATATCGACCCCGTTGACCAGCCTATCCAGAGCCGCGGAGCCGGATGTCACGAATCGCGGGGCCGCTCGGTCCGTATCTGGTGAGTGGAAGCGAGGAGGGTGGCCATGGTGTCGGAACCCCGCCTGCCCAGCGCGTTGCGGGCCGTCGTCGCCGAGCGGCGGCTGCTGGAGATCCTCGCGTACGGCCTGATCGGCGACCGGGAGGCCGCGGAGCACGCGGTCCGCGCCACGTACGCGCGCTGGTACACGATGCCGCCGGCCGCGCGGGAACGCGTGGCGGACCCGCTGTCCTGGCTGGTCACCACGCTGGTGCGCGGCTGCGTCGTAGGACCGCGGCGCAGGGGTACGTGTCTGTGCACCGGCGCCCGGCGGCGGCGGTCGTAGAGCCATGCGAGGAACGGGGCGAACGGTGATGGAGAGGCCAGAGAGACTGGGGACCCTGGACGGCGCGCTGGAGGCGTTCGGCGCCGTGCGGCCGCGGCTGTTCGGCATCGCGTACCGGATGCTCGGCACCGTCGCGGACGCCGAGGACGTCGTGCACGACGCGTGGCTGCGCTGGCAGCAGACCGACCGCGACCGGGTCCGCGACCCGGAGGGCTTCCTGATCACGACGACCTCCCGGCTCGCGCTCAACGCCGTGACGTCGGCCCGCGCCCGCCGCGAGGTCTATCCCGGACCGTGGCTGCCCGAGCCCGTCGACACGGCCGCCGACCCCGTGTTCCGGGCGGAGCGCGACGAGTCGCTTGAGCTCGCGCTGCTGCTCCTGCTGGAGCGGCTCACGCCGGCCGAGCGGGCGGTGTACGTGCTGCACGAGGCGTTCGACTACCCGTTCCGGCAGATCGGCGAGGTGCTCGGCACGTCCGAGACGAACGCGCGGCAACTCGGGCGGCGGGCCCGCACGCATCTCGCCGAGGAGCGGCCGGCCACCGTCGGGCGCGCCGACCACGGCCGGCTGCTGCGCTCGTTCCTGGCCGCGGCCCGCGCCGGTGACCTGGACCAGTTGGAGCGGCTGCTGGCCGAGACCGCCACCTCGTACGCGGACGGCGGCGGCACCGTCCGGGCCGCACCGCACCCGATCGTCGGCCGCGAGAACGTGGCGCGCTACATCGTCGGCCTCTGGCGCAAGTACGGCGCCGACCTGGACATGGAGATCGTCGAGTCGAACGGCCAGCCGGCGATCCTCGCGTCCCACGACGGCGAGGCGGTCGCCCTGATCGCGATCGACGCCTCCGACGCCGGCATCGAACGCGTCCTGCTGACCCTGAACCCCGAGAAGCTGTCCCGCTTCCAGCACCAGGAATGACCGAGGAGTCGTACGCATGAAACTGGGCAACAACGAGGTCGAGCTGTTGGGCACGGCGCTGCCGCCGCTGCTCCCGGCCGGCTCGCACGTGATGACGGCGACGATCGAGCTGCCGCCGGGCGACCCGGGCTCACCGCCGCACCGGCACTCCGGTCCGGTGTTCGGCTACCTGCTCGACGGGGAGATGATCTTCGAGCTGGAGGGCGAGCCGGAGCGGGTGATCAAGGCCGGCGAGGCGTTCTGGGAGCCGGGCGGCGACGTCATCCACTACCAGGCCGCCAACAACCTGCCGGACCGGCCGACCACGTTCCTGGTCGTGATGGTCTGCGCGCCCGACCAGGAGATGCTCGTGCTGGTCGGCGCGGACGAGCTCGAAGCCCGGCGCCACCTGCGCGCCCCGCGGCCATGACCCGGGTCCTGCTCGCCGGTGCGACCGGCGTCATCGGGCGGCGGCTCGGGCCGTTGCTGGCCGCGCGCGGCCACGAGGTCGTCCCGCTCGCCCGCACCGGGCCGGGCGCCGTCGACCTGTTCGATCGCGACGGTGTCATGGCGGCCGTCGCCGCTGCCCGGCCGGACGTCGTCATGCACCAGGTGACCACGCTCGCCTCGGGCGACCTCGCCGCCAACTCGCGGCTGCGGCAGGTCGGCACCCGCAACCTCGTCGACGCGGCGCTGGCGGCGGGCGTGCGGCGGATCGTGGCGCAGGGCATCGCCTGGGCGTACGAACCCGGCCTCGCGCCGGCGACCGAGGACACGCCGTTCGACGCCGGCGCCCCGGAACCGCGCCGGACCAGTGTGGCCGGTGTCGCGGCGCTCGAGGCGGCGGTGCGCGAGGCGCCCGAATGGGTCGTGCTGCGCTACGGGACGCTCTACGGCCCGGACACCTGGTTCGCCCGTGGGGGCCTGATGGCGCAACGGGCGCCGGCCGGCGCGGTCCGGGCGGACGCCGACGTGAGCAGCCTGCTGCACGTCGACGACGCCGCCTCGGCCGCGGCCGAGGCGCTCGACTGGCCCAGCGGCGCGGTCAACGTCTGCGACGACGAGCCCGCGCCCGCCGCCGAGTGGGTGCCCGCGTTCTGCGCGGCGGTCGGTGTGCCCGCGCCACCCGTGTCGACCGGCGAGCGGCCGCACGCCTGGGCCCGCGGCGCCAGCAACCGCCACGCCCGCGAAGGACTCGGCTGGAAGCCCGCGTACCCGTCCTGGCGGACCGGGTTCGCCGGCCTGTGAGAGGAGGAGTCATGCCGGACCGACTGGCCGTCATGAGCGACGACTACGAGCGTTTCGGGCTCGAGCGCGACGCCGTGCGGGAGTGGGAGGACGGCGCCCGCACCGACGGGCGGGCGGGAACCTACGAGTGGTGGTACTTCGACGCCCACCTCGACGACGGCGCGAAGGTCGTCGTGGTGTTCATGAACAAGGACCTCAGCGCGACCGGCGGCGGCCTCGCCCCGCAGCTTCGGGTCAATGTGGACCTGCCCGACGGCACCACGAGCAACCACACGATCGCGGTCCCCGCTGCGCAGTGGTCGGCGCTGCGCGGGCGCACCGACGTGCGGATGTGGCCCGGCAACCACTTCACCGGGTACGGCCTGCGCGACTACCGGATCGAAGCGACCGCCGGTGACGTCCAGGTCGACCTCACGCTGACCGCCGACGTGCCCGCCTGGCGCCCGGCGACCGGGCACATGCTCTTCGGGCCGGTGCGGGACCTGGAGTTCAGCTGGCTGCCCGCCGTG
The DNA here is from genome assembly GCF_016862555.1 of Asanoa siamensis. Lineage (GTDB taxonomy): Bacteria > Actinomycetota > Actinomycetes > Mycobacteriales > Micromonosporaceae > Asanoa > Asanoa siamensis. Next base: position 52,153 of record NZ_BONE01000026.1, read on the forward strand.
CCGCAGGGCACCGTCCGCGGCTCGTACACCGTCGCGGGTGTCCGGCACGACGTCACCGGGGTCGGCTACCACGACCACAACTGGGGCAACGTCGGCCTGCTGAAGATCGTCAACGACTGGTACTGGGGGCGCGGGCAGGCCGGGCCGTACACGGTGATCGCGTCGTTCATCACCGCGACGGCCACGTACGGCTTCCACGAGATCCCGATCTTCATGCTGGCCCGCGACGGCCGGATCATCGGCGACGACCCGGCGAAGCTGACGTTCGAGCGGCAGGACGTCTACACGGATCCGAAGACCGGCAAGCCCGTGGCCGGGATCGTCCGCTACACCTACGTCGACGGGCCCGACACCTACGTCGTGACCTTCGACCGGGAGCGCGACCTCGTCCGCAACCCGCTCACCGGCGACCTGCCGTGGTGGAAGCGGGCCGCGGCCCGGCTGGCCCGGTTCGACGGCGCCTACCTGCGCTTCGCGGGCGTGCTCACGATCGCGCACCACCGCGACGGCCGGCTGGTCGAGCAGGTCGCCGACGAGGCGATCTGGGAGCTGATGTACTTCGGCCGCGCCCGGCCGGAGCGCGCCGGAACGCCCGCTGTCAGCGCTTCCGCCACCGCGGATCGCGTCCGCTGACCGCGAGCACGGCCGCGAACGGTCCCGCGTCCGGGGCGACCGGGACCGGATCGGCGAAGATGCCACGGGCGCGGCCCTGCTCGACCATCTCGGCCATGAACCGGGTGGTCAGCTCGACGGTGCCCGGCTCGGGCGCGTAGTCCTGGCCGGTCGCCCGGGCCAGGTCCCAGCCGTGGATCGTGAGGTCGGCGGCCAGCATCGAGGCGACCGCGGCCGGCGGCATCTCGTACGCGCCCAGGGTGATCGGGCCCGCCGGCGGCTCCGCCCAAGCGGCCCGCGCGTCGGCGGCGTCGGTGTCGAAGCGGTCCGCGAACTCCGGGTCCATCAGCTCCGCGGCCCACAGCTCGCCCGGCACCGGCCCGCCGCGCCCGGCCAGCGCCAGCGCGCTGCCCACCTGGAGCAGGTGGTTGACCAGCGTGCGCACGTCCCACTGCGCGCACGGCGTCGGCGCGGCCAGGTCGGCCGGGGTCACGGCGCGCAGCACGGCGCCCGTACGCCCGGTCGCGTCGGAGATCACGGAGTCGAGGTGCATGGGGACCACGCTAGGCCGACGGCCGGTGCCGGGGCTTGAACAAACGCGACATAGCCTGGGCGGATGCCGGGGATCCTGCACGCCGGGCGGGCGCACCGGGCGTTCCGGTTCAGCACCCGGGCGCCGGCCGCCGCGCTCGCGCCCTACGTCGCGCACTACTGGATCATCCACTGGGACCTGCGCGGGCAGGCGCCGCACGAGCAGGCGGTGCTCACGTACCCGGCCGTGAACGTCACCTTCCTGCCCGGCCGCTGCCGCGTCACCGGCGTGCCCCGCGGCCGGTTCACCGAGGTGCTGACCGGCACCGGGCGGGTGTTCGGCGTGCGGTTCCGGCCGACCGGGTTCCGCCCGTTCCTCGGCGCGCCCGTAGCCACGATCACCGACCGCTTCCTGCCGGTCGACGAGGTGTTCCCCGACCTGGCCGCCGACGCGGTCCTGGCCGCTTCCGACGCGGACGCCGCGGCGCTGCTCGACGGGTTCCTCACCGCGCGCGCCCCGGCCGAGCCGGACCCGGCCGCGCGCACCGTCGAGGCGATCGCCGCCCGGGCCGCCGAGGACCCGGCCGTCACCCGGGTCGACCACCTCGTCGACGCGTTCGGTGTGGGCGCGCGGACGATGCAGCGCCTCTTCGCCGACCACGTCGGCGTCGGCCCGAAGTGGGTGATCCGCCGGTACCGCCTGCACGAGGCGGCCGCCGCGGCCGCGGAGCGCGGCGAGAACCTCGACGTGGGCGCCCTGGCCGCCCGCCTCGGCTACGCCGACCAGGCCCACCTGACCCGGGACTTCACGGCCGTGGTGGGCGAGCCGCCGGCCCGCTACGCGCGTGCCCAGCCCGGCGCCGCGCCGGGGCCGGAGTAGCGTCGCGGGTATGAGGATCGTCATCGCCGGCGGCCACGGGCAGGTGGCCCGGCTGCTCAACCGGCGGCTCGCCGACAGCGGCCACACGGTCGTGGGCATCATCCGCAACCCCGCGCACACCGCCGACGTGGTGGCGTCCGGGGCCGAGCCCGTCGTCCTCGACCTGGAGAAGGTGTCCCGCGAGGACGTGGCCGCCGCCCTGGACGGCGCGGACGCGGCCGTGTTCGCCGCCGGCGCCGGCCCGGGCAGCGGCCCGGCTCGCAAGTGGACGGTCGACCGGGACGCCTGCGTCCTGCTCGCCGCGGCGGCGGCCGCGGCCGGCGTGCGCCGGTTCGTGGTGCTCTCCGCGATCGGCGCCGACGACTTCGACCCGTCCCTCGACGACGACTTCGAGGTCTACCTGGAGGCGAAGAGCGCGGCCGATGCCGCGGTCCGCGGCAGCGACCTGGACTGGACGATCCTGCGCCCGGACGGCTTCACCGACAAGCCCGGCACCGGGAAGGTGACGGTCGGCGAGACGGTCGCCCGGGGCAGCATCCCCCGCGCCGACGTGGCCGCGTCGATCGCCGCGGTCCTGACCGGCAACCTGGCCGTGCGCCGGCAGTTCGAGGTCACCGGCGGAGACACACCGATCGACGAGGCGATCGGCGCTCTCTAGCTCCTCAGCGCGGGGCGGGGTCGGCCGGCAGCTCCACCGTGGACGACTCCGGCTCGTCGTCGTCCGTCACGTCGTCGTCCTTCTCGTCGTCGTCCTCCCCCGCCGGCTCCGTGCCCGGTGGCTCGTGGTCCGGCGTCGGCTCGCCCGTCGGATGCTCGACGAGATAGCGGACCGCGGTGTTGGCCACGGCCAGGATCGGCACGGCCACCAGACCACCGACGATGCCGCCGACCACGACACCGGTCGCGATCGCGAGGATCACGGCGAGCGGGTGCAACGCGACCGCCCGCCCCATGATCAGCGGCTGCAGCACGTGCCCTTCGAGTTGCTGCACCCCGATCACGATGGCCAGCACGATCAGCGCGCTGATCGGCCCCTGGGTGACCAGGGCGACCAGCACCGCCACGGCCCCGCTGACCGTCGCACCGATCACCGGGATGAAGGCGCCGAGGAACACCAGCGCCGCCAGCGGCAGGGCGAGCGGGACCCCCATCACCGCCAGGCCGATGCCGATGCCGACCGCGTCGATGAACGCCACGAGCACGGTGGCCCGCACGTACGAGACGAGCGTGTGCCACGAGTAGTGCCCGGCCCGGGCCACCGGCACCCGCGCGCCCCGCGGCAGCAGCCGGCACAGGAAGGTCCAGATCGACTCGCCGTCGCGCAGGTAGAAGAAGAGCGTGAAGAGCACCAGGAAGAACCCCGTGACGACCTCGCCGACCGTGGTCGCCGTGCTCAGCGCCCCGGTGGCCAGGCTGTCCCGGTTGTCCATGAACTGCCGCTGCAACTGCTCGATCGCGTCGTTGACCTGGGCCTGCGAGAGGTGCAGCGGGCTGTTCGCCAGCCAGGTCTGCACCTCGTCGATGCCCTGCCCGACCTGGTCCGAGAGGTCGTCGAACTGCGAGATGAACGTCTGCACGATCAGGCTGAGCCCACCGAAGACGACGATCAGCCCGCCGAGCAGCACCAGCGCGGCCGCCAGCGACCTGTTCATCCCGCGGCGGCGCATGGCCGCCGCGACCGGCTCGAGCAACGCCGCGAGCAGGATCGCCACGACCACGGGAATCAGCACGATCCGGAGAATCCCCATGACCCGGAGCAACAGGTACGCGGCCGCGACGAACAGCACGATCCGCCAGGCCCACGCGCCCGCCACCCGGATGCCCCGGGGTATCCCGTCGTCGATCGACGGCTGCTTGTCGACCAGCACCACCGGCGGCGGTGCGGGCGGCGCCAGCCGCTGGTTCGGGGTGAACGGCGGCGGTCCACCCCGCCGCCCGGCGGTGCTCAAGCTGCTGCGCGCCCGCTGCCGGACGGAGTCGACCCACGTCATGCGCACTGCGTTGCCCCGCGCGGACGCTCGGGAAACCCCATGATGCGGTTGACCGCACCGGGACCGGGTGGGCCGCCCGGTCGTCCGGCCCGCCGCACGCCGGAAGGCTGGTCACATGGACGACACACCGGTGATGGCGGAGGGGTTGGGCCGGCGGTACGGCGGGCGGCTGTGGGCGTTGCGGGACGTCTCGCTGGCCGTACCGGCGGGGCGGTTCGTGGCGGTGATGGGCGCGACCGGCTCCGGCAAGAGCACGCTGCTGCACTGCCTGGCCGGCCTGGACCGGCCCACCGCCGGGCGGGTGCGGCTGGCCGGCCGCGACATCGCCCGGCTGCGGGAGGCGGCGCTGACCCGGTGGCGCCGCGACCGGGTGGGCTTCGTGTTCCAGTCCTACAACCTGCTGTCGGCGCTGACCGTCGCCCGCAACGTGCTGCTGCCCGCGCGGCTGGGCGGCCCGCGGATCAGCGCCGGCGACCTCGCGGCGATGCTCGACGCCGTGGGCCTGGGCGGGATGGGCGACCGGCCGGTCGGTGACCTGTCCGGCGGCCAGCGCCAGCGGGTCGCGGTGGCCCGGGCCCTGGTCACCCGGCCCGCGGTCGTGTTCGCCGACGAGCCGACGGGCGCGCTCGACCCGACCACCGGCGGCCAGGTGCTCCGGCTGCTGCGGGCCGCGGCCGTCCGCGACGGCGTGACCGTGGTGATGGTCAGCCACGATCCTGTCGCGGCGGCGCACAGCGACCGGTTGCTGCTGCTGCGCGCCGGCCGGCTGGTCGCCGACACCCCCACGCCGGACGCGCCCGCCATCGCGGACCTGCTGCGCGGCGTGACCGACCAGGCACCGGTGCCCGCGTGAGGGCCGGGATCGCGGCCCAGGCGCTGCGCGCGCACCGCTGGGCCTTCGTCGGGCCGGCGAGCACGCAAACGGTCGCCGCCACCGTGCTGACCGCGACCCTGACCACGGCGCTGGCGCTGCGGGACCACCCCGCGGCCGAGATCTCGGAGGCGATGGTCGCCTTCGCCGCGATCGCCGGCTACCTCACGGTGCTGCTGGTCGGCATCACCATGAACGCCGCGATCGCCCAGCAGTCCGGCGACATCGCGCTGCTCCGCGCGGTCGGCGCGACCCCGGGCCGGATCCGCCGCGCTGTCGCCGTGGAGGCGGCCGCGATCGCGCTGCCCGCCGGGGTCGTCGGCCACCTGCTCGGCCTGGCCGCGGGCCGGGAATGGCTGGGCGCCCTGGCCGCGCACGGGCTGGCCCCCGCGGACGTCCGGTTCGCGGTTGTGCCGTGGCTGCTCGCGCCGGTGCTCGGCGTGCTCGTCGTCACCTCGGTGCTCGGCGCGCTGGTCGCGGCGATCCGGCCCGCGCGGGCCCGGCCCGCCGTCGCGCTCGCCGACGTGGCGACCCGCCGGCCCCGGTTCACCGCGGTCCGGGTCGGCCTGGGACTGGCGCTGGTGGCCGCCGGCGTGACGCTGTCGGTCTTGATCGCGGACCGTGCGGCGGAGGCCGCCGACGACGCCGCGTTCTTCGTCATGCTCTCGCTCTGTGTGGGCGTCGGCCTGCTCGGCCCGGTCGTGCTGCGGGCGGCCATCGCCGTGACCCGCCCCCTGACCGGTCTCGCCGGCACCGGGCGGCTCGCCGCCGACAACGTGGCGGTGCTGTCCCGGGCGCTGTCGGGTGCCCTGGTGCCGCTGGTGCTGGCGGTCGCGTTCGCCGCGGTCAAGGTCGCGGCGCACACGACGGCCACGCACGTCACGGGCCGCGCCGGGCCGGCGGCCGAGGTCTGGCTGGACGCTGCCGGCACCGGCGTCTACTGCCTGTTCGCCGCCGTCGCGGCGGTCAACACGCTGGCCACCGTCGTGGTCGGGCGCCGGCGCGACCTGGCGACGCTGCGCCTGGCCGGCGCCACGCGCGGGCGGGTGCTGGCCGTCGTGATCTGCGAAGCTGGCATCGTGACCGGCACCGCGCTCGCCCTCGCCACCGCCGTGGCGGGCGTGACGCTGGTGCCGATCGTCCACTCCGGACTCGGCACCTGGGTGCCCTACCTTCCGCCCGCCGCCTGGGTGACCGGCATCCTCGCGGCCGCCGCGGTCGTGGCGGCCGGCACGGTCCTGCCGGCCGCGTTGTCGACCCGCGGCCGGCCGGTCGAGGCGCTCGCTTGACCGCCGTCCTGCTCGCCCCGTTCACGCCGCGGACCTGGCGGATGGTGGGCTACGCGCTCACCAGCCTGCTGCTCGCGGTGCCGGCCTTCCTGGTGCCGGTCGCGCTGGTCGTCGCGGCGCCGCTGGCGTTACTCGGCGTCGGGCTGCCGCTGCTGGTCGGGGTGCTGCTGCTGGCCCGGCACCTGCCGGGCTGGTTCGGGTCGGCGGCCCGGCCGCTGCTGGGCTGGGACCTGCGCCCGGCACCGCCGCTGGCCGGCCGCACGGTGCTCGCCCGGGTCCGCGAGGTGCTGGTCGACGGGCGGGCCTGGCGCGCCGCCGTCTACGCGTTCGTCAAGGTGCCCCTGGCGGGCGTCACCGCGTACCTGACCCTGCTCGGCGCGCTGTTCGGCGCGCTGCTGCTCACCTCGCCGGTGTGGTGGGCCACGGGGGTCGACGACCTGGCACCGCTCGGCGTCGACAGCGGGCTCGACGCGACCTACCTGACCCTGGCCGGCGCCGGCGCGCTGCTGCTGTTCCCGTGGGTCCTGCGCGGGCTGGTGGCCGTCGACGGCGTCCTCGCCTCACTGCTGCTCGGGCCCGGGCCGGCCGCGGAGCGGATCGACGAGCTGGTGGCCGGCCGGGCCGCGCTCACCGCCGGCGCCGCGGGCACGCTGCGCCGGCTGGAGCGCGACCTGCACGACGGCACGCAGGCCCGGCTGGTGGCGCTGGGGATGACGCTGGCCCGGGTCGAGAAGCGGCTCGAGCCCGCCGACGACGAGGTGGCCGCGCTGGTCGGCGGCGCGCGGACGGCCGTCACCGAGGCGCTCGACGAGCTGCGGGACATCGTGCGCGGCATCCACCCGCCCGCCCTGGACGCCGGGCTGCCCACCGCGCTGAGCACACTGGCCGCGCGCAGCGGGCTGCCGGTCGCGGTCTCGGTCGAGCTGGACCGGCCGGTGCCGCCGGAGGCCGCCACGACGCTCTACTTCACGGCGGCCGAGCTGCTCAGCAACGCCGCCCGCCACGGTCGGGCGCGGGCGGCGACGCTGTCCCTCACCCGCGCGGACGGTTGGTTACGGTTGGTCGTGACCGACGACGGCCGCGGTGGCGCGGCACCTTCCAGCACCGGTACGGGCCTGCGCGGCCTCGCCGAACGGGCCCGGGCCCTCGACGGGCGGTTCGAGGTCGACAGCCCCGACGGCGGGCCGACCGTCGTCACCGTGCGGCTGCCGGCGGCCTGAGATGCGCACCGTCATCGCCGAGGACAACGCGCTGATGCGCGACGGCATGGCCGCGCTGCTGGCCGACCACGACGTGACCGTGCTGGCCGCCGTGTCCGACGCGACGGCGCTGCTGGCCGCGGTCGAGGAGCACCGGCCCGACGTGGCGATCGTCGACGTCCGGATGCCGCCGAGCTTCACCGACGAGGGGGTGCGGGCGGCCATCGCGATCCGGGCGGCGTACCCCGGCACCGGTGTGCTGGTGTTCTCGCAGTGGGTCGAGACGGTGTACGCGCACCAGCTCCTGCGCGAGCACCCGGAACGCGTCGGCTACCTGCTCAAGGACCGCATCGTCAGCACGGCGTCCTTTCTGGACGCCCTGCGCCGCGTCGCCGAGGGTGGCGTGGCCCTGGATCCGGAGGTGATCCGCCAGCTCCTGTCGGCGCCCACAGTGGACGCCGGCCTCGCCCGGCTCACACCGCGCGAACGGGAGATCCTGGCGCTGCTGGCGGAGGGCCGCTCCAACGTGGCGATCGCGGCGGACCTCCGGCTCGCGGGACGCAGTGTCGAGAAGCACGTCACCGCCATCTTCACCAAGCTGGACCTGCCGCCCGCCGCCACCGACCACCGCCGCGTCCGCGCGGTCCTGCGCTATCTGGAGGCCCAACCCCGCTAACGCTGTCCACGGGCTAGGACGGTACGTTGCCCTCCGCACACCGGTCGCGCGATCATCGACGGCAGGTTATGGATCGCTCACCGGACCGGGGGGTCATGCAGGGTCTCGATCCACGGGGAGTGACCTCGGCGGAGGAATATGTCGTCCTGCTGCGGCGCGTACGGGACCGTTCGGGCCTGTCCTACCGGACGATCGCCAAGCGTGCCGGCGCCGTCCTGCCCGCCAGCACGCTGGCGACGATGCTCGCGCGGCGCACCCTCCCCCGCCGCGAGCTCGTGTCCGCCGTGCTGGCCGCGTGCGACGTGCGACCGGCGGCGGTCGCGGTCTGGCTGGAGGTCTGGGAGCGGCTGGCCGAGCGGGCCGGCGACGCCGAGGAGGAGCCGCCGCCCGAGACCGTGCCGTTCCAGCTCCCACCGCCGCCGCCCGTCGTGGTCGGCCGGGCCGACGAGTTGGACCGCCTCGCCGCCGGGCTGGCGGAGCCGCAGGGCGTCTGGCTGCTGACCGGAGCCGGCGGCGTCGGCAAGTCCACGCTCGCGCTGCTGGCCGGCCACCGGGCCGCCGCCCGCTATCCGGGTGGCTGCCTCTACGTCGACCTGCGCGGGGCGAGCGCCGACTGGGCGCCGAGCGAACCGCACGACGTGCTCCTCGGTTTCCTGCGGGCCCTCGGCGTGCGGACCGCGCCGCACACGGTCGAGGAGGCCAGCGCCGTGTTCCGCAGTGTGACCGCCGACCGGGCCATGCTGGTCGTCCTCGACAACGCCGGGTCGGCGGCGCAGGTGCGGCCGCTGCTGCCGAGCGGCCCGCGGACGGGCACGCTGATCACCAGCCGGTGGCGGCTGCCCGACCTCGACGTCACCGGCCGCCTGCCGGTGGAGCCGCTGTCCACGACCGCCGGGAGCGACCTGCTCGCCCACCTGTGCGGCGCCGACCGGGTGGCCGCGGAGGCCGGCGCGGCCGGCGACATCGTCCGGCTGTGCGGCGGGTCCCCGCTGGCCCTGCGGATCGTCGGGTCCCGGGCCGCCGCCCGGATGGTGCCGGGGACGCTGGGCGCCGTCGCCGGCCACCTCGGTGACCACGCCCGCCACCTCGACGAGCTCGAGGTCGGTGACCTGTCGGTGCGGGCCGGGCTGCGGGTGGGCTACCGCAGCCTGGTCGAGAGCGCCGACGGCCTGGCCGCGACCGTGTTCCGCGTCGCCGCCGTCCCCGACTGGATCGACCTGAGCGCGGCCGCCTGCGCCGCGATGCTCGACACGCCCGTCGTGACCGTCGACCGGGCCCTGGAGCTGCTCCTCGACGCCCACCTCGTGGAGAGCACGACCGCGGGCCGGTTCCGCTACCACGACAGCGTACGGATCTTCGCCCGCGAGCAGGCCGAGGCGGTCGACCCGGCCGAGACGCTGGCCGCGGCGTCGGAACGGCTCGTCGCCGTGATGTTCAGCGCCGCGGCGAGCGCAACGCGGTCGCTGTTCCCGCACGACCCGCTGCCGTACGGCACGCTCGGCGCCACCGCCCAGTCCCTGATCCCGCCCGACGCGACCACGGCGCAGGCCTGGCAATGGCTGGAGCGGGAACGGGTCAACCTGCGGCTGCTCGCCGGTCAGGAGCTCGCCGCCGGGCGCTCGCTGCCGGCGATCCGCGACCTGGGCGTCGCGATCGCCAAGTACCTCGACTACGCGGGCCACTTCGTGGATCAGGCCCGGTTCGGCCAGCTCGCGATCGCGGCCGCCGAGGCGCTCGGTGACCGGCTCGCGGTGGCGCAGGCGCTCAACACGCTGGCGATCGGGATGCTGCGGCACGAGCGGCGGCGCGAGGGCATCGCGATGCTCGAGCAGGCGCTGGCGGTCCGCCGCGAGCTGGGCGACCGCGCCGGCGAGGCCGCCAGCCTCAACAACCTCGGCAACGCGCACCGCGACGAGGGCGACCTGGACACGGCGCTGCGCTGCCTGCAGGAGAGCCTGGCGCTGCGCCGGGAGCTGAGCGACCGCTACAAGACCGGGTCGGCCCTCGACAACATCGGCATCGTGCTGCGCCTGATGGGCCGGTTCGCGGAGGCCCTCGACCACCATCACGCCGGCCTCGCGATCACCCGCGAGCTCGACGACCGGATCCGCGAGGCGCTCGTGCTGACCAACCTGGCCGAGACCGAGCACGTGGCCGGCCAGCCGCACGACGCCCTCGGCCACGCCGAACGGGCCCTGGCGCTGAGCCGGGACCTGCGGCACGACCGCGGCAGCGGCCTCGCCCTGCGGCTGATGGGCGACGTCTACGCGAGCCTCGGCCAGACCGCGCGCGCCCGCGCCTGCCACGACGAGGCCGCGGAGCTGCTGCTCCAGCCGGCGGCCCGGACGGCCCCCGAATCAGTCATCCGCCCGGCCCGCCGGTGACCGGGGGCTTCCTATCCTGGCCGGCCGGACGCCGCCGGTGGAAGGATCTCGAACGATCTCGAACGAACTCGAACACCCGACCGTCGGCAGTGTCGTGATGGGTTGGTACGGGCCGGGCCTCTGGTTCGAGGACGAGGGCCAGGGTGACGCCGTCGTCCTGATGCCGGGCTGGGGCGGGAGCATCGTCGACCTCGACGGCGTGCGCCGGGCGCTGCGCGGCGGCTTCCGGGTCATCGCCGTGGACCTGCCGGGCTCGGGGCGGTCGCAGCCGCAGCCGCGCGCGTACCCGCCGACCTACTACGTTGACGACGCGCACCTGCTGCTCGCCCTGCTCGACGACCTCGGCGTCGGCGCCGCCCACCTGGTCGGGTTCAGCGACGGCGGCGAGGAGGCCCTGCTCATGGCGCGGCTCCGACCGGCCCGGGCCCTGTCCGTGTTGACCTGGGGCGCGGCGGGCAGCATCGTCGCGACGCCAGAGATGCTGCGGGCGCTGCGCGTGTTGATCGACGAGCCGGTCCCCGAGTTGCTGCCGCTGGCCGCCTACCTGGCCGAGAAGTACGGCGCCGACGGCGCCCGGACCATGGCCCGCACCTGGTCGGCGGCGATGGCCGCGATCGTCGAGGCGGGCGGCGACATCAGCCGCTCGGGCGCCGCGGACATCACGTGCCCGGCCCTGCTGATCACGGGTACGCACGACCCGGTCTGCCCACCGGACCTCGTCCGCGAGATGGCCGCCGCGATCCCACGCGGCCGCTTCCTCGAGGCGCCGGACGCCGGACACCCGGTGCACGTGTCACACGCCGCGTGGCTGATCCCGCGGATCGTCTCCTGGCTCGGTGACCACTAGCTACGTTCTGGGCGATCGCGCCCCCGCGGGTCTATCGGGCACGTAGCGTGAGCGCGTGGAGCAGGTCGGCGTCGGTGTCATCGGGACCGGCTACATCGCGACCGGGGCACACGCGCCGGCGATCACCGCGGTGCCGGGGGCGCGGCTGGTCGCCGCCCTGTCGCGGACCGAGTCCACGGCGCGGGAGTTCCTCGGAACGTTCGACGCCTCCGGCGCGCGGGCGTACGACGATCTCTCCGCCTTTCTGACCGATCCTGACCTTGATCTGGTGATCGTCACCTCGCCCGACGCGCTGCACGCCCCGCAGGCCGAGGCGTGTCTGCGGGCCGGCAAGCACGTGCTCGTCGAGAAGCCGATGGCGCTCGGGCTCGGCGAGGCGCGCACGCTCGTCGACCTGGCCGCGCACGGGAAGCTGGTGCTCGCGGTCGGCTACCACCTGCGCTGTCACGCCGGCCACGAGGCGCTGCGCGAACGCGTGCTGGGCGGCGAGATCGGCACGGTCCGGCACCTGCGGCTGGCCTGGTCCTATCCCTTCGAGGACACCAACTGGCGGGCCCGCAGCGACCTGGCCACCTGGTGGGCGCTGTCGGCGACCGGGACCCACTGCCTCGACCTCGCCCGCTGGCTCGCGGACGACGCCGACGACTGGGCGCGGTTCTCGGCCCTGATCGGCAACAGCCGGTGGCGGGCGCCGCGGGACGAGACGGCGGTCATCGCCGCCGAGCTCGCGTCCGGGCCCACGGTCGAGGTGCTGAGCTCCGTGCAGTTCCCGGAGTACACGCGGGTCGAGATCTTCGGCGACCACGGGTCGTCGATCTGCGCCGGTACGTTCGGCCCCGACGGCGGCGGCGAGATCGTCCTCAACGGGCGGCCGCTCGACTACACCCCCGTCAACCCGTTCGTCGTCCAGCTCTCCCGCCTGGTCCAGACCATCGCCGGCCAGGCCGAACCGGCCGCGGACGGCGCCGCCGGCCTGCTCGGGGTGCGCGACCTGCTCCAGGCGGCCGCTTGACAGGCAAGCCGCTGCTTGCATAACGTTCCGTGGCGTGGCGGGCGACGACGTGTTCAAGGCACTGGCCGATCCCACGCGCCGCACGATCCTCGACGAGTTGACCGAGCGCGACGGGCAGACGCTCTTCGAGATCTGCGCGCGGCTGGCGACCCGGCACGGGCTGGGCTCCTCGCGCCAGGCGATCTCGCAGCACCTCGAGGTCCTGGCGGCCGCGGGCCTGGTCGAGACGCGCCGCGCGGGCCGCTACAAGTACCACCATCTCAACACCACGCCGCTGCGGACGATCGTCACGCGGTGGCTCGAGCGGGAGGGCACCCCATGAAGATTCACCTGGCCAGCGTCTTCGTCGACGACCAGGAGAAGGCGTTGCGGTTCTACACCGACGTGCTCGGGTTCAAGGAGAAGGTCAACGTGCCGCTGGGCGAGCACAGGTGGGTCACCGTGGTCTCGCCGGAGGACCCGGACGGCACCGAACTGGTCCTGGAGCCCGACGAGCACCCGGCGGCTAAGCCCTTCAAGACGGCGCTGGCCGAGGACGGCATCCCGGTGACGTCGTTCGCGGTCGACGACGTCCGGGCCGAGTACGAGCGCCTGCGCGCCCGCGGCGTCCAGTTCACCCAGCCGCCGACGGAGATGGGCCCGGTGACCACGGCGACCCTCGACGACACCTGCGGCAACCTGATCCAGATCGCCCAGTTCCACTAGGCCCTACTCGCCGCGGATGGGCAGGTAGTAGGCCGCGGAGAAGCAGGCGATGACCGCCACACCCGCCAGGGGTACGAAGAAGCCGACGATGATGCCGGCGCCGATCCAGGCCAGGGCCAGCGCGAAGCGGCGGGTGATCGCGCGGGCGGCGGCCGGCGTCGTGTCCAGCAGGTCGGCGCGGCGCAGGTGGGTCCAGATGAGGTTGAAGAGGGCGGCGGCCGACCACAGGGTCGTGCCGTAGAAGACGATCGCGGTGCCGATGCCCTCCTCCGCCCGGAGGGCGCCCGCGAGCAGCGACGTCGAGAACGGCAGGAAGCCGATCACCATCAGCAGCAGGGTGTTGAGGAACAGGACGCCGCGGTCGACGTGGCGGACCCGGTCGAACATCACGTGGTGGTTGATCCACACCTGGCCGATGTTGAGGAAGCTGACGACGTAGGCCAGATAGGACGGCCAGAGCCGGCCCAGGCCGTGGGTCAGGTCGCCGAAGTCGTCGGGCGGCACGATCTCGAGCACGAGCAGCGTCACCGCGATGGCGAAGACGCCGTCGCTGAAGGCGACGAGCCGGCCGGGGCTCCGCAGGAGGCGCGGCTCGCGGGTCGACCCGGCCGCCGGCCGCCCGTCGGCCATCAGGCGGCCTTGCGGCCGGTCTTCTTCGCGGTCGTCTTCTTCGCGGTGCTCTTCTTCGCCGTGCTCTTCTTCGCGGTCGTCTTCTTCGCCGTGGAGGTCTTGGCGGTGGACTTCTTCGCCGCCGTGCCCTTGGCCGCCGTCTTCTTCGCCGGCGCCTTCTTCGCGCTGGTGGACGTCTTCTTCGCAGCCGACGCCTTCTTCGCGGCACCGGTCTTCTTCGCACCGCCACCCCGCCGCGCCTTCGCGTCCTCGACGCTGCGCCGCAGCACCTCCATCAGGTCGGTGACGTTGGTCGCCTCCGGCGCCGCCTCGGTCTCGGTGATCTCCTCACCGGCCTTCTTCGCCTCGATCAGCTCGTTGACCCGGTCCGTGTAGGTGTCCCGGTATTCCTCGGGCTTCCACCCGCTGGTCATCGAGTCGATGAGCTGCGCCGCCATGCTCAGCTCCGTCGGCTTGAGCTTGACCTTGCCCGGCATGTCGGCCAGGTCGTCGGCGTGCCGCACCTCGTCCGAGAAGAACATCGTCTGCAGGACGAGCACGTCGCCGTCGGCGCGGATGGCGGTCAGGTACTCCTTGTTACGCATGACCAGCGTGCCGATCGCCGCCCGGTTGGCGTCGGTCATCGCGTCGCGGAGCAGGGCGTACGTGCGGTTGGTCTCCTCGCCGCCCGGGCCGAGGTAGTAGGCCTTCTGGTAGAAGATCGGGTCGATCTCCTCGAGGTCGACGAACGCGTGAATCTCCAGGCTGCGGGACCGGCCGGGCGCGATCGAGTCGAGCTCGTCGGGGTCGAGGATCACGTGCTGGCCGCCACCGACGTCGGCGCCGCGCACGATGTCCGCGTACTCGACCTCCTTGCCCGTCCGCTCGTTGACCCGCTGGTAGCGGATCCGGTCGCTGGTCCCCTTCTCGAACTGGTGGAACGAGACCTCGTGCTCGCGGGTCGCCGAGTACATCCGCACCGGCACCGCCACCAGGCCGAAGCTGATCACTCCCGTCCAGATCGGACGCGCCATCACCACCACCTCCGCAGGAGACCTACTACCCGCGAGCCTCGCACGCGAACCGGTCAGCCGCTGACAAACATGCGTCTTGCACAGTTGTCTAAGACGTGCGTACCATCATGAGCATGACACGCATCGGCAACGCGAAGGTCCTCGTCTCGGGCGCCGGAATCGCCGGCACGGCGCTGGCGTGGTGGCTGGCCGAGCACGGCGCCGAGGTCACGGTCGCCGAGCGCGCCGACGCACCGCGCGACGGCGGCTACAAGGTGGACATCCGGGGCGCGGCGCTGACGGTGGTCGAGCGGATGGGGCTGCTCGACCAGGCCCGGGCGCTGCGCACCGGCGTGCGCACGGGCTCGGTGGTCGACGCGACCGGGCGGCGGGTGGCCAGCATGGACGCCGACACGTTCGGCGGCCGGGTGCACGACGACGCCGAGCTGCTTCGCGGCGACCTGTCCCGGATCCTGCGCGAGGCCACAGCCGACCGGGCCGGTTTCCGGTTCGGCACCGAGGTGGCCGCGCTCGACCCCGACGGCACCGCGACGTTCGCGGGCGGCGCGCGCGAGCGCTACGACCTGGTGGTCGGCGCCGACGGGCTGCGTTCCGCGACCCGCACCCTGGCGTTCGGCGCCGGCGGGGTGCACGACCTCGGCCACTACGTCGCGATCTGGTCGGTGCCCAACCACCTCGGGCTCGACCGCGAGGAGCTGACCTACGTCGGGCCGGGGCGCACCGCGCTGGTCTACAGCACCGCCGGCCAGCACGACGCCAAGGCGATGTTCCTGTTCGCGGGCGACACCGCGGCGCGGCCGCGCGGGCGGGAGGCGCAGGAGCGGTTCCTGACCGACGCGTACGCCGGTGAGGGTTGGGAGGTCCCGAAGCTGCTCGCCGCGATGGGCGAGGCCGACGACCTCTACTTCGACACGATCAGCCAGGTCCGCCTCGACGCCTGGTCGCGCGGGCGGGTGGTGCTGGTCGGCGACGCGGCCTACTGCGCCTCCCCCGCCTCGGGCCAGGGCACGAGCCTCGCGCTGGTCGGCGCCTACGTGCTGGCCGGCGAGTTGGCCACCGCGGGCCTCGACGCCGGCCCGGCCCGCTACGAGGAGCGGATGCGCCCGTTCGTCGCGGCCAACCAGAAGCTGGGCCCGGCCAACATCAAGCGGATGGTGCTGCGCAGCCGCGGCCAGGTCCGCATGTCGATGCGCATGCTCGGGGTGCTCAACCGGCTGCCGGGCAAGGAGCGCCTGCTCGCGAAGGTCGTCGAGCCCATCCACCGCGCGGCCACCGCCATCACCCTCTGACGCTCCTGACACCACGATGGCACCACGCACTTGCGCGTGGTGCCATCGTGGTGTCATAGTACTGCCATGGACCTGACGCCCTACGTCGACAAGCTCCGCGAGGAACTGGCCGTCGCCGCCGAAGCCGGTGGCGAGGAGGCCCGCGCGCTCGCCGAGCGGCTGACCGCTCCCCTGGACTCGGCCGTCCGGCTGGCGTTCCTCGAGGCGCTGTCGGCCGCCGCCGACGAGATCACCCGTGACCTCGCTCCCGGCTCGGTCGACCTGCGGCTGCGCGGACGCGACCCGCAGTTCGTGGTCAACGTGGTGCCAGGTGGCACCACGCCGGCACCAGCGCCGGCGCCGACCGCTGCCGTGCCGGACGACGCGCTCACCGCGGGCGCGGCCTCGGCCCGGATCAACCTGCGGCTCCCGGACGAGCTCAAGGCCCGCGTCGAGGCGGCTGCCGGCCGGGCGCACGTCTCGGTCAACACCTGGCTCGTCCGCGCCGCCGCGAGCGCGCTCGACGCCGACAGCACCCCGCGCGCCACCAGCGACCCGAGCGGCGACGGCCAGCGCTTCACCGGCTGGGTCCGTTGACGATCACCACACACGAGGGGACCACCATGCCTACGTTCGCCACCCCTACGCCCATCGACGTCGAGATCGGCATCGTCGCCGGCCACGTCCGGATCACCGCCGGCGACCGCGACACCACCGAGGTCGAGGTCCGCGCCGCCAACTCCCACGCCAAGTCGACCAGGATGGCCGAGGAGACCCAGGTGTCGTACGCCGACGGCCGCCTGACCGTCCGTACGCCCAAGGGCATCGCCCGTTGGTTCTCCGGCAACACCGGCCGCATCGAGGTCGAGGTCGCCGTCCCGGCCGGCTCGCGGCTCGAGGGCAGCACCGACGCCGGCGATCTGCATGCGGCCGGCCCGCTCGGCGACACCCGCTACAAGACCGGCTTCGGCGCGGTGCGGCTGGCCGAGACCGGCCGGCTCCGGCTGGACACCGGGGCCGGCGACGTCACCGTCGACCGGGTCGCCGGCGACGCCGAGGTGACCACCGGCACCGGCCGCGTGCACATCGGCAAGGTCGAGGGCACCGCCGTGGTCAAGAACTCCAGCGGCGAGACCTGGGTCGGCGAGGCGGTCGGCACCGTGCGGGCCAACGGCGCCAACGGCAGCATCGACGTCGACCGGGTCACCGCCGGCGCGACGCTGAAGACCGCCAACGGCAGCCTGCGCGTCCGCGAGGCCGTGCGCGGCCAGGTCTCGCTCGACACGGCGGCCGGCTCGATCGAGGTCGGCATCCCGACCGGCACCGCGGCCTGGCTCGACCTCGACGTCCGCAACGGCGCCGTCCGCAACGGCCTCTCCGGCACGTCGGGCCCGGGCGAGACCGACGAGAAGGTCGAGATCCGCGCCCGCACCTACTTCGGCGACATCACGGTCCAGCGGGCCTGACCCCCCGCACTCCCCCTTACCTCCGCAGCCGCGGCAGCTCTGCTGCCATGGCTACCCATGCTGCCCTGGTATTAACGAAAGGAATCGAGACCATGACCGCGATCGAGGTGTCCGGCCTGCGCAAGGCGTACGGCAAGCACACCGTGCTCGACGGCATCGACCTGCACGTCGCCGAGGGGTCGGTGTTCTCCCTGCTCGGCCCGAACGGCGCTGGCAAGACCACCACCGTCGAGATCCTCACCACCCTGCAGGCCCCGGACGCCGGCCGCATCATCGTCGGCGGGCACGACCTGACCAAGGACCCCGAGGGGGTACGCGCGGCGATCGGCGTCACCGGTCAGTTCTCGGCGGTCGACAACATCCTCACCGGCCGGGAGAACCTGCAGCTCATGGCCGACCTGCGGCACCTGGGCAAGCGGGCCGGCCGGCAGCGGGTCGCCGACCTGCTGGAGCGCTTCGACCTGGTCGAGGCGGCCGGGCGGCCCGCGTCCACGTACTCGGGTGGCATGCGCCGCCGGCTCGACCTGGCCATGACGCTGGTCGGCACGCCGCGGATCATCTTCCTCGACGAGCCGACCACGGGCCTGGACCCGCGCAGCCGGCACACGATGTGGCAGTGCATCCGCGAGCTGCTGGCGGCGGGCACGACGATCTTCCTGACCACGCAGTACCTCGAGGAGGCCGACCAGCTCGCCGACCGGATCGCGCTGCTCAACGGCGGCGTGCTGGTCGCGCAGGGCACCCCGGCCGAGCTGAAGCGGCTGGTGCCGGGCGGCCACGTACGCCTGCAGTTCAGTGACCCCGCCGGTCTCGACTTCGCCGCGGCGAGGTTCACCGACGGTACGCGCGACGACGACGCGCTCACCCTCGACGTGCCCGGCGACGGCGGGGTGTCGTCGCTGCGCACGCTGCTGGACCGGCTCGCGAACGAGCGGGTCGAGCCCGACGGCCTCGCCGTGCACACCCCCGACCTCGACGACGTCTTCCTCGCCCTGACCGCGACGCCCGCGGCTTCCGCGACTTCCGCGACTTCCGCCAAGGAGAGTGTCCGATGACCACCACCGTCCTCGACTCGGTGACCCTGTTCCGCCGGGACATCACCCACGCCGTGCGGTTCCCCATGATGACGATCAGCGGCATCGGCACCGCGTCGTTCTTCCTGCTGCTCTTCGTCGGCGTGTTCGGCGACGCGCTGGGCGCGGATTTCCTGCCGGCGGACGGCGGCCGCTACGTCGACTACATCGCGCCCGGCATCATCCTGATGGCCGCCGGCACCGGCACCGCGGCCACCGCGATCAAGGTCAACCAGGACATGCAGGAGGGCCTCATCGCCCGCCTGCGGACGATGTCGATCGCCCGCATGTCGGTGCTCACCGGCCAGGTGGTCGGCAGCCTGGTGCGTACGATCCTGAGCGTCGTGCTGGTCGTCGGGGTGGCGCTGGCCCTGGGCTTCCGCCCGTCGGCGACGCCGCTGGAGTACCTGGCGGCGCTGGGCGTCTTCGCGATGCTGACGTTCGCGCTGACCTGGATCGCGGTGGCGTTCGGCCTGGCCACGAAGACGGTCGCGGGCGCCAACAGCCTGTCGCTGA
The DNA here is from genome assembly GCF_016862555.1 of Asanoa siamensis. GTDB lineage: Bacteria > Actinomycetota > Actinomycetes > Mycobacteriales > Micromonosporaceae > Asanoa > Asanoa siamensis. The sequence goes on from NZ_BONE01000026.1 coordinate 71,116, forward strand.
TCCTCCAGTTCCTGCCCCTGATCTCGAGCGCCTTCCTGCCGACCGGCTCGATGCCGGGCGGGGTGGCCTGGTTCGCGGAGCACCAGCCGTACACCCCGATCATCGAGACGCTGCGCGGCCTGCTGATGGGCTCGGGCATCGGCGACAGCGCGTGGTGGGCGGTCGGCTGGTGCGCGGTGCTGGCCACGGTGGGCTTCTTCTGGTCGCGCGCGCTCTACAACCGGCCCCGCGGCGCCTGAGGCCGCGGGAGAACCCGCCGCGCTTCTGCCGGTCTCGTGCCGGACGGCGGGCGGCGGCGCCGGTCAGCGCGCGCCGGCCACGGGGGGTGTGGATCAAGCGCTGTTGGGGGCGCTCCTTCGTACGGTGCCGGAAAGCCTTCCCACACAAGGAGAGTGCGTCGTGCGTACCACCAGAACAGCGCGCTGGGCGGCCGCCGTCGTCCTGGCGGCCGTCGCGGGCGTGGTCGGGGTCGCCCCGCCCGCGTCGGCCGCCCCGGTCATCGTCTACACCGGACCGTTCTACAACCAGCACACCAAGGACGTGGGCCTGACCAAGGCGATGGCGGTGTTGAACGCGTCCACCGGGAACACCGCCCCGATGATCCAGGCCCCCTACACCGACCCGGCGCCGCACAACGACCGGATCATCCTGGAGCGGGAGAGCACCTCGGGCGTGTACCGGCTCAAGCCGCAGCACACCTACAGCAACGACGGCAACGTGCACAACGACAAGCGCCTCGCGGTCAAGAACGCCGACGGCGGCAACAACATCCCGATCGTGAACGCCACCTGCACGTACGACGGCGTCAACAACGACGTCTGGGAGATCATCGTCAACTGGTCGACCGAGGGCGACTACATCCGGAACCAGATGACCGGAAAGTGCATCACCACGAAGAGCAAGGCCACCGACAACGCCCCGCTGATCACCTTCGACTGCAACGGCGGGCACAACGGCATCTGGATCTTCGGCCCCTAGGTGTGCGGCCGCGGGCCGAGGGCTCCTCTCGACGAGTCGAGGGGGGCCCTCGCCCGTCCGTCAGGCGAGCGAGGCCAGCGAGTCGCGGGCGAGGACGAAGGCTGGCAGGGCTTTCCGGAAGGCCTCGTCGCTGCCGGTCATGACGTGGACCGCGTAGCTCGCGTCGCCGACCGCGACGGTGAAGACCCGGTACTCGACCCCGCTCACCCGCCAGCGCGTCTCGACACCGCTGCCGACCGGGCGGGTCTCCACCGCTTCGGGCCGTGCGGGGAAGAGCCACTCGGCGAACGCGGTGTGCCCGCCGCCGCAGCCCGCCCACGGCGTACGTACCGTCGGGTATTTGTCTGGATCTCATCGGCTTTGCGCGGGTACGTCATTATCTGGAGAACAGGGTTCGAGCCGGATTGGGGCGGCCATGCCTGACGACGACACCGCGCGATCCCATGAAGCGGCTGTGGCTGAGTTCACCGCGTTGCGCGCGGAGATCATGGCTCGGCAGAGCAGCCAGCAGGGACTGCTCTCCATCCAGCTCACGGTCGGGGGCGCGCTGTTCAGCCTCGCCCTGTCGAGTCCCGGCCGCGCCGCGGTGCTGTTGATCCTGCCGCTGACGACGGTGATGCTGGCGGGCCGCCACGTGGCGCACAGTTACGCGTGCCTCAGCATCGCGACCTACATCAGAACTGAGCTCAGCCCTCGCGTAGCCGGCGGGCTCGGCTGGGAGGAATGGCTCCGTGCACATCGCGAGGTACCGCGCCGCTACCGCGTGCTGAACCCGCTGTTCATCTCGTTTCCGGCGATCAGCGCACTCGCTGTGGTCGGCGCGTTCCCGTACCTCGCCAGCCTGCCGGCGTCGGCCGCGTCCGTGAGCTACTGGCTGGCCTGGACGGTTGGCGCCGCACTGACGGTGTCGTCGAGCAGGCTCATCCAACGGGTCCGGCACGACTCCTTCCTCTGGACCGGTCCGACCCCGGAGAGAGCGTTGGCGCCGGAAGGGTGACCGGCGAACGGACGTGACACGAGTCCTCCGCCGTCGCGTCCTCACCCGTGGACCGTGAGGACGCCGGCCACGTCGACGTCGGAGGAGGTGCCCGGGTAGCCCGACTCGGCGATCAGGCGGGCGCCGAGGACCGCGCTCCAGAACGTGCGGGCCTCGACCTGGGGCGTGCGGTCGACGACCCAACCCCGGCGCGCCAGGATCGCGGCCAGGTAATGCTCAGCCTGGCGGAACAGCACCGTCAGGTTCTGCTCGGCCAACGGCCGCAACTCCGGCCGGCGGCGGGTGATGGACATCGCTTCGACCACCGTGGGTAGTGACGGCAGCGCCAGTGCCGTGCGGGCCAGGGCCGACCGGAACGCCGCCGGGGTGCGCTGGCGGCGGCCGATCGGCTCCAGGCGGGCCGCGTCGCGCAACAGCATCAGGAACGCCGCGTGAACAAACAGGGCGTCCTTGGAGCCGAAGTAGTAGGTGATCTGGTTGGGGTGGGCACCCGCGGCCGTGGCGATTTCGGCCACGTTGACCCGGTCAAACCCCCGTGAGGCGAACAATTCGACGGCCTTGTCGAGGATCAGCGCACGGGTGCGCCGTCCCCGTGATCTCGGTGGCACCGCGGTGGACACCCCTAAGTTGTATGCGATACAACTAAGTCATGTCCACCACCCCAGCCGACGTCGTCGTCACCGGTCTGGGCGCGACGACCCCGCTCGGCGGCGACGTCGCAGCCCTCTGGCAGGGCATGCTCGACGGCCGCTCGGGCGTGCGCCGGATCGACGACCTCGTCGCCGCGTACCCGTTCGCCGACGACCTGCCCGCGAAGATCGCCGCACCCATGGCGGTCTCCCCCGCCGACGCCCTCACCCGGGTGCAGGCCCGCCGGATGGACCGGGCCGAGCAGGCCGCGTTCGTCGCCGCCCGCGAGGCCTGGCAGCACGCCGGCACGCCCGAGGTCGATCCCGAGCGGCTGGCCGTCGCGATGGGCACCGGCATCGGCGGCGTCGGCACGCTGCTCGACCAGGACGACCTCATCGAGGAGCGCGGCCCCGGCCGGGTGTCCCCGCTGACCGTGCCGATGCTGATGCCCAACGGCCCGGCGGCCTGGGTCAGCATCGAGTACGGCGCCCGCGCGGGCGTCTACACGCCGGTGTCCGCCTGTGCGTCCGGCGCCGAGGCGCTGGCCCTGGGCGCCCGGATGATCCGTGACGGCGAGGCCGACGTGGTCATCGCCGGTGGCGCCGAGGCGGCCATCAACCCGTTGACGATCGCGGGCTTCGCCCAGGCGCGTACGCTCAGCCGCCGCAACGACGACCCCGCGGCCGCGTCCCGCCCGTTCGACACGGGCCGCGACGGCTTCGTGCTCGGCGAGGGTGCCGGCGCGATGATCCTGGAGCGGGCCGACTTCGCCGCCGCCCGCGGCGCCACCGTGCTGGGCCGGCTGGCCGGCTTCGGGATCACCTCCGACGCGTACCACATCACCGGTCCTGACCCGACCGGCGCCGGACAGATCCGCGCGATCCGGCGCGCGCTGGCGAACGCGGGCCTCGAGCCGGGCGACATCGTGCACGTCAACTGCCACGCCACGTCCACCGTCGTCGGCGACGTCGGCGAGGCGGCCGCGATCGCCGCCGCGCTCGGCCCCGGCACGGTGCTGACCGCGCCGAAGTCCAACATCGGCCACCTCGTCGGCGCGGCCGGCGCGGTCGAGGGCGTCGTCGCGCTGCTGTCGGCCACGCACGGTGTGGTGCCGCGCACGCTCAACCTCGCGGAGCGGGACCCGGCGGTCGACCTCGACGTCGTGGCCGGCGCGACCCGCACCACCCGCCCGGGCCCGGTCCTGAGCAACTCCTTCGGCTTCGGCGGCCAGAACGTCAGCGTGATCTTCACCCCGGCCTGACCGGTAGGGTCGCTGACGTGGGACAGCGATGGAGTGCGGTGCCGGCGGTCGCCCGGCCGATCGCGGACGCGGCGGCCGACGCCGTGACCGCGGCCGGCGACCAGGACGCGGCCGGGTTCGAGGCGGCCGTCGCGCGGCTGGCCGCGTACGACCCGGCCCAGACGGGTCTCCTGCTCGGCACCGTCGTCCGGCACGCGCTGGAGGAGGGCCACCCCGACGGGTTGGCCAGTGACGACATCCGGGACACGCTGGCCGCCGTGGTGACCGGCGCCCGGGCGTGGCAGCCGGAGGTCGACCCGCAGGTCGTCCTGCTGCTGCTCGCGGGCGCCCTCGGGGTGCTCGAGACCGACCCCGACGAGGCGCCCGTCAAGCCGGACGTCGCCGCCCGGCACGCCACTCTGCTGGTCGCGCACCTGGTCGCGCCGGCCACGTTCGCGGCGCGGCTGGAACGGGCGGCCACCGAGCTCGCGGAGCACGCCGAGTGAGCCGAACCGACATTCCCGGCAGATCGCTGTACGTTGGCCGGGTGGGAGCGACATCGTGCTGAGGCGCCACCGTGGCGAGCCCGACGACGAGCGGCGCGACAAGCCGTTACGGCTGTTCCGCCAGCTCGTCCGGTCCGGGCAGCTACCCGTCTACCAGCCGGAGCTGTGTGAGCATCTGGACGCCGAGCCGGCGCGGGACGTGGGGCGGCCGACCGCCTGCGAGGACCACCTGCCGACCGACGAGCCGGTCGTACACCTGCGGGTCTGCCTCACCTGCGGGCACGTCGCCTGCTGCGACTCGTCCCAGCCGCGGCACGCGACGAAGCACGCGCACCAGACCGGCCATCCGGTGATCCAGTCGGCCGAGATCGGCGAGTCGTGGCGCTGGTGCTATCCGCACGAGCTGCTCGGCTGAACGCTCCACTTCGGACCGTGTCCGTACTCGAATTTTTGCCTGTTGAGTAGTTCTCGCGCTAGCCGCCCCGGGCGCCCGGGGGCGGACTAGGCTGGTTTGCAGTCCGAGATCCGCGATGCGATGGCGCGCGGACGGGGGAGCATGCCATGAACGTGAATCTTGAGGTTGTCAGCATTCCGGTGGCGGACGTCGACAGGTCGGTGGCGTTCTACCGCGACACACTCGGCTGGCGCGTCGACGTCGACATCAAGGACGGCGACTCGCGCATCGTGGAGGTCACGCCGACCGGCGAAGGTCACGCGTCGATCGTGTTCGGCCTGCCGATGCCGGCGCCGGCGGGGTCGCTGCGCCACCTGGAGCTGGCGACCCCCGACATCGTCGCCGCCCGCGAGGAGATCGCCAAGCGCGGGGTCGACGTGACGGAGGTGTTCCACGGTGGCGCGGCCAGCGTGTTCGATCCTTCGGCCCGGATCGCGGGGCCGGACCCGGACCGCAACAGCTACGCCTCGTACGCCACGTTCACCGACCCTGACGGCAACGGTTTCACGCTGCAGGAGGTCACGACGCGCCTGCCGGGTCGCGCACCCGGCTCATGACCGTGTGGCCTCGATCAGCGTACGCGTGGAGTGCGCGACGAACGAGCCGTGTGACCGGATGTGGGCGTCGAGCCGCGCGAGGCGCTCGCGGTAGCGGTCGACGGTGAAGCCGGGCACCCACCAGACGCAGGTACGCAGGATGTAGACGACCGCGCCGACGTCGAAGAACTCCATGCGGCAGCGGGCCGTGCGCAGGTCGACGACCCGCAGCCCCGCCGCCCGGGCCGCCGCGGCCTCCCGCTGCGGATCACGCCCCGTGCGGTCGGACGGGCCGAGAAACCATTCGATCAGCGCGTACGCGGACGCGGGGCCGACGTGCTGGGCGAAGTAGGTGCCGTCGGCGGCGAGCACGCGGGCGATCTCGGGCCAGTCCGGGCTCACCGGGTGCCGGCTGCTCACCAACTCGAAGCTGCCGTCGGGGAACGGCAGGGGCTGTCCGGGCTCGACGGCGACGACGTCGACGCCTCTGGGTCCGAGCAACCGTCGGGCGCGGGCGACGCTCGGCGCCCAGCCCTCGGTGGCGGCCATGCGGTCGGGGAGCCGCGGCGCCTCGGCGATGATCTCGCCACCGCCGGTGTCGATGTCGAGGGCGGAGCCGACCCGGCCGAGACGCTCGGCAAGCAGCCGCGCGTAGCCCCACGGCGGCCGCTCCTCGGTGGCCCGCCCGTCGAGCCAGTCGAAGCTCCAGGACACGTCGACGGTGGCAGCCTCGTCAACCAGGTCTTCGAACGCACGCACGTCACCATCCTCCCGAGCCCGTCAACCGGAATCCGCGGGTCACGCCACGGAGCCCCACAGCGCGGGGCAGTTCGTTGGGGGCACGCCGAAGCGCATGAACCGGCCGAGACGAAGGCCCGAGGTCACAGCCCCCGGCCGGCATCGATCGTCGAACCGACCGCGCAACGGAGGCGCGCGCCCACCCGGCCCGCGGGGCGGGCGGGGAAGCCCGACTCCTGAGCACGTAGTCCGCGACCCAGACGATCAGACCCGTCGTCACCCCGACCCAGAGGCTTCCTCCTCAGATGAAGGGGTCCACATGAGTGCCGGTGTCGGCGTCGGTCACCGTGATCGCCTCCATCGGGCACGAGGCCGCCGCGCCGAGGATCGCGTCGTCCGGGTCCACCGGTGTCGCCGGTGGGTGCGAGCGGCCGTCGGCGCCGATCGCGAAGTGGCCCGGCGCGCTGCCCGCGCACACGCCGGACCCGATACACGCCGGGGACACCGCGACATTCCACATCGGACCGACGCCCTACCAGGTCACCGGGAGGCTCTGCAGGCTGCGTACGATCATCCCGGTCTTGAACCGCAACTCCGCGTCGGGCACCGCGATCCGCAGGTCGGGCAGGTGCCGCAACAGGCCGCGCAGCGCCTCCTGCAGCTCCATCCGGGCAAGCTGCGCGCCCAGGCAGTGGTGCGCGCCCGCGCCGAAGCCGAGGTGCTGGGTGATCTCGCGGGACAGGTCGAGCCGGTCCGCGTCGGCGAAGACCGACTCGTCGCGGTTGGCCGCCGCCATCGAGGTGAGCACGACCGCGCCCGCGGGGATCGTGACGCCGCTCAGGTCGACCGCCTCCGTGGTGACCCGTGGCAGGCCGGCGCCCTCGCCGAGCTGGACGAAGCGCATCAGCTCCTCCACGGCCTGCGGGACCAGCTCGGGCGACCCGGCCAGCCGCGCGTATTCCTCCGGGAAGTGCAGCAGCGTCAGCAGGAACATGTTGATCTGGTTGGCCGTGGTCTCGTGCCCGGCGATGAGCAGGCCGAAGCAGAGGTTGACCAGCTCCTGCTCGGTCAGCCTGTCCTGGTTGCCACGGGCCGCGATGAGGGCGGTCATGAGGTCGTCGGCCGGCGTGGCCCGCTTGTCGGCGATCAGCTTGCCGAAGTAGACCGCGAGGTTGCCCATCGCCGCCCTGATCTCGGCCGGATCGCCGCCCGCGTCCGACATGATCGTGTCGGACCAGGCGTGGAAGACGTGCTGGTCCTCGGGCGGCACACCGAGCAGCTCGCAGATGACGCGCACCGGCAGCGGCAGCGAGAAGTGCTCGACCAGGTCGACCGGGCGCGGGCGGGCGGCGACGTCGGTGAGCAGCGTGTCGACGAGCGCGGTGACCTTCGGGCGCAGCTCCTCGACCCGGCGGGCGGTGAACGCGCCCGCGACGAGGCGGCGCAGGCGGGTGTGCTCGGGCGGGTCCATGCCGAGGATCGAGTCGGTGGCGACCAGGGCGATGCCCGTGTCCGAGGCGGCCGAGCCCGCCGCGGCGGCCCGGCTGAACCGCGGGTCGATCAGCACCTGGCGCACGTCGGCGTAGCGCGTGACCAGCCAACCCGTCGAGCCGTCCGGGAAGGTCACCTCGGCCACCGGCCGGTTGGCGCGCAGCTCCGCGAGGCGCGGCGTCGGATGGTAGATGCTGGGTGCCGGCGGCAGCGGAAGTGCCAGGGCGTCGTCCTGCAGCGTCATCTCAACCTCCCCGTCTGGTTGGACAGCCCCAATCTAGACGACGATAAACATCAATGCGAGGGGTACGCGCGACTTCGGCACCCTACGGGGCGCGGAGTGGGGGCACGGTCCGGGGCACCACCGATACGCACGGCGGCCGGCGCTCCATAGTGTCGACCCATGACATCGAGAATGATCAAATCGCCCGTGGCGCGTCCGGTCACGCTGCCCGCCGTCGGGCTGGTGGCGGCACCGCTCGTCTGGCTGAGCGGCTGGGTGATCATGCGTCTCGCCGGCTCCGGCCCGAGCCTCGGCTGGGACGTCGCCCACGTGCTCTGGATCGTCAGCTTCGTCCTCTTCGGAGCGGCCGCGTACGGCCTGTTCCGCCTCGTGGGCGGCACACCCGTCGCGCGCGTCGGTCTCACCGTCGCCCTCGTCGGCGCGGCGACCCTGGTCGTACAGATGGTGATAGACCTGGTCGTCGGTTTCCGCGCGGCCGACGACGCCGCGATGGACCGCCTCTACGACACGGTGTTCGCCACCCCGGGCGTCGAACCGGTCTTCTTCACTGTCGGCCCGATGCTGCTCTTCGTCGGCCTGCTGGCGCTGGTCGTCCACGCCGCGATCCGCCGGACCGCCGCCGCGTGGCAGGCATCGCTGGTCGTGCTCGGCATTGTCCTGATGGTCTCGGGCCGCTTCACGGACGGCGCGCTCCGGCTCCTCGAAGGACTGGGCGCCCTGTGCCTCTGGTTGGCCCTGGCTCCGCTGGCGCCAAAAGCGCCCAGCCGGCGGCATCCACAGTAGCGGGATCTGTCGTACGCCTTCCTGACCGCTTACGCCGCCAGGACGCCGAGGCGGCGGGCCGCCTCGATCACCTCACCGAGCAGCCCGAGCCACTCGTCCACATCGGCCGGCTCCAGGGTGCCGCCCGAACGTCCACACGGCGGCGTATCGAGACGTTCGGCCTCCCGCGACCTTGACGATCGTCTCCGGCGAGGTCTGCGGCCCGGCGGTGGGGAGGGCGAGACCGAGTTCCAGGCTCCTCCAGACAGGTGGAGTCCAAGAGTCACCCCGCCCGCCGCCGCCGACCATGGCGGGTCCGCCCGAGTTTCGAGACCTGTTTCGCTTCGCGAACAAGGGGTGTACGGTGCCCGGACACCCACCGCATCGAAGGTTTTCGAAACTTATGGCAGGCACCGGGCGGCCGACCATGGCGGAGATCGCCAAGGAGGCCAACGTCGCGATCTCGACGGTGTCCAAGGTCCTCAACGGGCACACGGACGTGTCGGCCGCCACCCGCAGCCGGGTCGAGAAGCTGCTGGCCGACCGCGGCTACCGCCGGCCCCGCGCGGTCCGCCGGGCCGGCCGCGGCAGCGACCTCGTCGACCTCGTCATCAACGACCTCGACAGCGTCTGGGGCCTGGAGATCCTCTCGGGCGTCGAGGAGGTCCTCGAGGCGGCGGGCCACGCCCTGGTCGTGTCGACCGTCCACAATCGCCAGTCGTTGACCCGCCGCTGGGTCGACTCGGCGCTGGCCCGCGGGTCGCTCGGCGCGATCCTGGTCCTCTCGGAGCTGACCGGTCGTCAGCGGGCCGACCTGGACCGCCGCGGGCTGCCGATCGTGGTCGTCGACGGCGTCGACCAGCCGCCGCCCGAGGTGCCGTCGATCGGCGCGACCAACTTCGCGGGCGGGTACGCGGCCGCCGAGCACCTGATCGCGCTGGGCCATCGGCGGATCGCGGCGATCGGCGGCCCGGAGCGCCTGCAGTGCACGCGGGCGCGGATCGCCGGCTACCGCGCGGCGCTGGAGTCGGCGGGGCTCCACTCGGACCGCGCTTTGGTCCGCTACGGCAACTTCATGCACGAGGGCGGGCTGCGCGGCGCGCAGTCGCTGCTGGCCTCGGCCGAGCCACCGACCGCGATCTTCGCGGGCAGCGACCAACAGGCGACCGGCGTCTACGAGGCGGTACGCCGGGCGGGCCGCACGATCCCCGGCGACGTCAGCGTGGTCGGTTTCGACGACCTCAACTTCGCGGAGTGGACCGCGCCGCCGTTGACCACCGTGCGCCAGCCGCTGCACGAGATGGGCGTGGCGGCGGCGCGCACCCTGCTGCGGATCGTCAACGGGGAGCGCCTCGAGTCGACCCGCATCGAACTGGCCACCCAGCTGATCGAGCGCGGCAGCACCGCGCCGCCGGGGGCCGGCTGAACACGGCCGCCCGCGCGCGGGTCGGAGCGTTGGTGCCCCGACCCGCGTGCGGACCGGTCCGTACGCTCAGCTCAGGTCACGCTTCTCCTCGTTCGGCAGGGCCGCCTCGATGTGCTCCTTGCGCAGCTCACCGCGGACGGTCTGCTGCTCGGTCACGGTCTCCTTGACCACCCGCACCCGTTCGACCGGGATGGTCTCCTTGTTGATGACCGCGCGCTCGGCGTAGAGCTCGATGTCGAGGTCGGCCTCGGCGAACTGCGCACCGCGGGCCGCCGACGCCCAGTTCTCCTGGGTGATCGGCTCGCGGACCAGGCGGACCTCCTCGTGGGACACCGGCACGGTCATCTGCTGCTCTTCGGTCACCACGTACTTGTGCAGGTGCGCGACGCCGATGCGGTCGCGCTCCGTGCCGACGGAGAGCCGCTCCTCCGACCGGGTCAGGAAGCCCTCGGACAGCGCCGGGTCCTCGATCACGTCGTCGGCGCTGTAGCCGGCGCTCGACGTCGACCGCGACCGGTCCATGTCGCCGAACGAGCCCGCGCCGGCGTCGGCCGGTCTACCCTGGACGCTCGATCCCGGCTCGCCGTAGTAGTCGTAGAGGCGGGCGAACTCGTTGGCCTGCAGCGGTTCGGTGCTGGTCCCGTCGATCCGGGGCGCGTCCTTCACCTGTGACTTGTTGAACGGCACCATCAGGCGCCCCCGGCGCAGGTTGGCCTCGGCGAGCGGAACCATCGACTCCTTCGCCCCGAACATCCCGGTTTTCACGCTGGCCCACGCCGGAGCGCCGGAAGGGTCGCCCCAGACATGCCCAACGGTCCCGATCTTGTCGCCATTACTCCCGTACACGTCGCGGCCGGCTAGCTTGGCGGCGTCTTGACTGGTGATCATGTCCAACTCCTCTCTCACCGCCGGTACCCGCGATCTGCGAAAAACCACCTTTTGCGGAGACGATGGGGAATTTTCCTAAACGTCATACATGGCAAGGCCGTTCAGGGTTGAATGTCCCCGCGCCACCGGCGGGCGTCGGCGGTCAGCGCCGCGACCAGGACGCTCTTGCCTTCGGTGTACGCGTCGCGATCGCCGGCGTGCTCGCGGGCGAGTCGCCGTTTCAGGTCCTCGTAGCGGCGGACGGCGTCGGGGTGCGTCCGGAGGTAGTCGCGGAACGCCAGCACGTCGCCGAACCGGGCGGAGCCGGTCGGCACGAGATGCAGGTGGTGCGTGCGGCGGGCCGGGGTCGGCTTGCAGAACCAGTGCATGACATCGCTTCGGTACGGCGCGTAGCGGTAGTCGAGTCCGGCCAGCATCTCGATGCACGGTCGTGTCGTGTCGAGGTCGCGGACCCCGACCATGATGTCGATCCGCTCGTCGGTCATGCCGCCACACTGCCGCACGCACCGCGCCGGCGCGCGAACTCCGGCGTGACCGTTCTACCGACCACCGCATGCGGTCCTCATTGGACCGTCCGGATCAGACCGTGGCGCGCAAGACCCAGCGCCATTTCGCGATCCTGCGTACGCGGGTGAAGCCGTAGCGCGTGTAGAGCTCCTCCGGCCCCGTGTGCAGGTAGGCGCCGCGCTGCGGGGGGCGCTCCTCCGTCTGCTCCGGGTAGGCCTCGACCACGCCGCCGCCGGCCCGCTTGATCTCCTCGAGCACGGCCCCGACCGCCGCGGCGGCGACACCCTGGCCGCGGTCCTTCGCGTGGGTGAAGACGCACCCGATCCGCCAGTCCGGCGGGTCCTGCGCGCCGCGCTCGTACACCCCGCGGTTCTTGATGTTGGGTAGCTCCGCCGGTGACCCGAACTGGCACCAGCCGACGCAGCGGTCACCGTCGTACACGAGCATCTGGTGGACCGTCCCCCGCTCGACGTGCCGGCGCTTCGCCTCGCGGTTGCCCTCGGGGGTGTGCCCGGCGCCCACCCCTTCCGGGTGGAATCCCATGCACCAGCAGCCGCCCCAGACGCCGTTGTTGGCCTCGACCAGCGCGGCGAAGCCGTCCCACGTCTCCGGCGTCAGCATCCGGGTCGTCAACGTCATGACCGCAGTCTCGCTCACCGCCGGCGGCGCGGCGACCCGGCCTGTGACGCCCGTCATGTCCGGTTCCCCCGCTCCGGCGGTCACAGCCGCGGCCGGTGCCTCGTCCACCGCACATGAGGATTCTGATCGCAGGTGGAACCGGAGCGCTGGGCCGCCGCCTGGTGCCGATGCTCGTGGCCCGCGGCCACGAGGTGTTCGCGACGACCCGGGATGCCGCCAAGGCGGAGCGGCTGGGCGCCACCGCCGTCGTGCTCGACCCGCTCGACCGGGACGCCGTGCGCGCGGCCGTGCGCGACGCGGCGCCGGACGTGGTCGTGCACCAGTTGACGGCGCTGAGCGGGACGTTCGATCTCAAGCATTTCGACAGGTTCTTCCAGCAGACGAACGTGCTGCGTACGCGCGGGCTCGACATCCTGCTGGACGCGGCGGTCGCGGCGGGGGCGCGCAGGTTCGTGGCGCAGGGCTACACGGGCTGGAGCAACGCGCGGACCGGCGGCCCGGTCAAGACGGAGGCCGACCCGCTGGACCCGACGCCGACGCGGGCGTCGCGCGAGTCGCTGGCCGCGATCCGCCACATCGAGGCGACGGTGCCGCACACCCCGGGCATCGAGGGGATCGTGCTGCGCTACGGCAGCTTCTACGGCCCGGACAACACGTTGGGCAAGGGCGGCGAGATGGCGGAGATGATCGCCAAGCGCAGGCTGCCGGTCGTCGGCGCGGGCACGGGCGTCTGGTCGTTCATCCACATCGACGACGCGGCGCGGGCGACCGTGCTGGCGATCGAAAGCGACCGGACCGGGGTCTACAACATCGTCGACGACGAACCGGTGCCGGTCCGCGAGTGGCTGCCGTACGTGGCGAACGTGCTCGGGGCGCGGGCGCCGATGCGGGTGCCGGTCTGGTTGGCCAAGATGCTGATCGGCGAGCACGGCGTCTCGATGATGACGAAGGTACGCGGTTCGTCGAACGCCAAGGCTTCGCGGGAGCTCGGCTGGAAGCCCTCGTACCCGACGTGGCGGGACGGATTCAGGCGCGAGTTCGCGGGGTGAGGTTGCCGCGGCCTGCGGCACCCATTGACGCGCGCGGGACGGGTGCGGGAGGTTGTCCCGATGGCTGACGCGTACGTCCAGACCGACCAGTTCCGTGGTGCCCGCATCCACCTGTCCGACCTGGCCGGCCTCGAGATCCGCGACTGCGAGGTCACGGGCCTGAAGATCGTGGACTGCTACGGCGGCGACGTCTACCTCGGCGGCGACTTCGCACGGCTGGTCGTCAACGACGTCGACGTGACCGCGTACGTCGAGTCCGAGCTCGACCGCCAGCATCCCACGCGGGCACTGGCACGCGAGGCGGCGTCCCCCGCCGACTACCGGGCGGCATGGGACGCGATCGAGGCACAGTGGGCGGCGACGCTCGACCGCGCGAGACTCCTGCCGGAGGCGACCCTGCACGAGCGCGTCGACGGCGAGTGGTCGTTCGTCGAGACGCAGCGGCACCTGCTGATGGCGGGCGACGCCTGGCTCGGCAACGCGGTGCTCGAGGAGGACACGCCGTTGCACCCGTTGGGCCTTCCGCCCGGCGGCATGCCGCCGGAGGCGTCGGCGAAGCTCGGGCTCACCCTCGATGCGACCCCGACGCTCGACGAGGTCCTCGCACCGCGCCAGGCCCGCATGGCCACGATGCGGCGGGTGGTCGACGGGCTCACGGAGGCAGAACTCGACCGGGTGTGTGGTCGCAAGCCCGGGGACACATACCCGGACCAGGAGTACGTAGTGCGTCGCTGCCTCAAGGTGGTGCTGAAGGAAGAGGCGGAACACCACCGCTACGCGGTCCGCGACCTCGCGGTGCTCGAAGCCCGCGCCTGAACCGGGCGGCCGGGGCGGGCCAGGACGTCGCCACCGCGCGGCCCGCCAGGGCCACAACGCCGCCACCGCGCGGCCCGCCAGGGCCACAACGCCGCCACCGCCCGGCCCGAGACGCCGCCGGCGGGCGGCGGCGCGGTCGGGACGTCGCCGGCGGGGGGTCAGGCGTCTGCGGAAAGGCCGGTCAGGATTGTGGCTGCTGGGGCCTCCCTGGTGTGGCGGTAGCCCGTGCCCGCCCACAGGTGCAGGCGTTCCGGGTCGCCGTTCGCCGCGGCCGCGCGGCGGATCGGGCGGGTCAGGTGGTGGAGGGCCGGGTAGCCCGAAGGCGCCGCCGCGTCGTAGCGGTCGATGAAGGTGTTGCGGAGGCCGCGGGCCGGGCGGCCCGTGAACGATCTCGTCACCACCGTGGTCGTGCGGGTCGGGTCCGCGAGGGCCGCGCGGTGCGTGGCCGTCGTGCCTGCCTCGTCGGATCGCAGCAGCGCCGTGCCCACCGCTACCAGCGTGGCGCCCGCCGACAACGCCGCGGCCACGTCGGTCGCCGTGCCCACGCCGCCCGCCGCGATCAGCGGTAGGGCCACCTCGGCGCGCACCGCCGCGACCAGGTCGGGCAGCGGCACCGGCCGCACCGGGCGGTCCGGGGTGAACGTGCCCGAGTGGCCGCCGGCCGCCGCCGCCTGCACCACGAGCGCGTCCACGCCCGCCGACGCCGCCGCGCGGGCCTCCAGCGGTGTCGTCACCGTCTGCGCCAGCAGCGCTCCCGTGCGGCGCAGGCGCGCCAGGTCACGCGCGGGTGGCAGGCCGAAGGTGAAGCTCACCAGCGGCACCGGGTGGGCGACCAGCTGGTCGACCTTGGCCTGCCACGCGTCGTCGTCGTCCGACGGTGTCGGAGGCAGCGCCACCTCGAAGCGGGCCGCCTCCGGCGCGAGCAGCGCCGCGTAGGCGGCGTAGGCCGCCGGGTCGACCGGCGTCGGGTTCGGGGCGAACAGGTTGACCCCGAACGGCACACCCGCGGCAGCCACCGTGGCCAGGTCGGCCGCGAGCGCCGCGGGCGCCTGGTAGCCGGCGCCCAGGAAGCCCAGCGCGCCCGCGCGGCCCGCGGCCACGACCAGGTCGGTCGTGCCGGCGCCGCCGGCCAGCGGCGCCGCCACCACGGGTAGGGCGGCGCCGAGCTGGGCCAGGGACGTCACCAGGTCGTCGGCTTTCCGGGCGTGTAGAGCCACGTCTGGAAGAACGCGTCGAGCTGCTGGCCGCTGCGCCGCTCCGCCAGGCGGACGAAGTCGGCGGTGGTGACGTTGCCGTCGCGGTTGTGGGCGTACCAGTCGCGGAGCAGGCCGAAGAACCTCTTGTCACCGATCTTGACCCGCAGCGCCTGGAGGGTCATGGCGCCGCGGTCGTAGGCCGGTGCGCTGAACATGACCTCCGGACCGCCCAGGTTGGCCGGCGGCCGCTGCCACAGCGAGTGCGTCGGCGCGCGGGCGTACAGCTCGTCGAACGACTGCTGCGCGGTCGGGCCGCCGTGCTTCTCGTCGTAGATCCACTCGGAGAAGGCCGCGAAGCCCTCGTTGAGCCAGATGTCCTGCCAGACCGTCAGCGTCACGCTGTTGCCGAACCACTGGTGGGCGATCTCGTGCACGACGGTGCCCGCGCCGGGCGTCTCGTCGTACTGCGACTTGGTCTGCGACTCGAGCGCGTAACCCACCTCGGGCGCGTGGTCGACGACCCCGCCGCCGCTGCTGAACGGGTAAGGCCCGTAGAGCTTCGAGAAGAACGTGATCACCTCGGCCTCGGCACCCAGCCGCTCGAACGCGCCCTTGGGCACCTCGGCCGGGTCGACCGCGTGGTAGAGCGGGATCCGCCCGACCCGGCTGACCCGCAGCTCGAACACGCCGTTGGTGACGGTCGCGAGGTAGGGCGCCATCGGCGAGTCTTCCCGCCAGCGCCACGTCGTCTTGCCCTTGTGGTCGCGCTTCGAGACCAGCTTGCCGTTGCCGATCGCCGTGATCCCCGTCGGCACGGTCACGGCGAAGTCGTAGGTGGCCTTGTCGCGCGGGTTGTCGTTGGCCGGGTACCACCCCGGCGAGCCCTGCGGCTCGTTGACCACGAACGCGCCGTCTTCGGTGGTCACCCAGCCCTCGCTGCTGCCGTCGGGGTCGATCACCTCGGTCGGCTGGCCCGCGTAGTCGACCCGGACGGTGAACGTGCGCCCGGCCCGCAGCGCGCGCTTGGGCGTGATCACCAGCTCCTGGCCGTCGCGGGTGAACCGGGCCGGCGCGCCGTCGACCCGCAGCGAGCTGATCGTGAAGCCCCGCAGGTCCAGGTTGAAGCGGCTCAGGTGCTGGGTGGCCCGCGCGGTGATCACCGCGGTGGCGTCGAGGTGGTTGCCCGCCCGGACGTAGTCGAGGTCGAGCGAGTAGTGCCGCACGTCGTAGCCGCCGTTGCCGGCGAGCGGGAAGTAGGGGTCGCCCAGACCCGGCGAACCGATGGTCGAGCCGCCGGTGGCGGCGGCCGGGGTGGCGAGCGCGAGCGCGGTCAACGCGGCGACGGCACCGGTGACGGCGCGTCGCAACAGGACAGACGGCACGGCGATCCTCCTCGTCGGGAGCGGTGCGCCGATCCTCGCACCACCCACCGACAAAATTCCAGAACCGTCGGTCCGAGTCCGAACTAGCCGGTCGGGTCGGCCGGCCACGCATGCCGCGGATACCGACCGCGCAACTCCGCCCGGACCTGCGGATAACCGTTCTGCCAGAACGACGCGAGGTCGCGGGTCACCGCCACGGGCCGGCCGGCGGGTGAGAGCAGGTGCAGCAGCACGGGTACGCGACCCTCGGCCACGGTCGGCGTGTCCCGCCAGCCGAACGCCTCCTGCACCTTGAGCGCCACCACCGGCGCCGAAGGATCGGCGTAGTCGACCCGCAACCGCCGCTCCCCCGGCCCCGCGACCCGTTCGGGCGCCACCGCGTCCAGCCGCCCGGCGAGCTGCCACGGCAACAACCGGCGCAACGCCGCCGCCACGTCGACGCGGCCCAGATCGGCCCGCCGCCGCGCCGCCACCAGGTCGGGGCCGAGCCAGGCACCGTCCAGCAGCGCCGCGTCGCTCACGTCGGGCCACGGCTCCCCCAGCGCCTGCCGGGCGAACGCGAGCCGCTGCCGCAACGCGACCGCGCCCTTGTCCCACCGCAGCAGGCCGAGACCTTCGCGCCGCAACCCGTCGAGCAGGGCGGCGGCCACCACGGTCGGTGAGACGGTCGACAGTGGACGCTCGACCAGCGGCACCGCGCCGAGCCGCTCGACCCGCCGCGCCACCACGTCACCGCCGGACCAGGCGACCTCCTCCGACGTGCGCAGCAACGCGGCACCGGCCTCCCGCGCGGTCGCCTCGTCGATCGCCACCGCCGACCGGATCCGGGCCGACGCGCGCCCCGGCGGCCGGTCCGCCGCGGCCACGGCAAGCCAGGCGACGCCCGTCAGCGCCGACCCCGGCGCGAGGTCCGCGGCGGTCCCGCCACTCATCAGGTACGCGGACCCGCCGGCACCACGCGCCCGGGCCAGCCGCTCCGGGTACGCCAGCCCGACCACCAGCCCGGCGGCGAGGTCGTCGGGCATCCGCCGCGCCGGGGAAGACGAGGCGCCGAGATCCGCCCGCAACCGCCGTACCTCCTGCTGGAAGGACGTGTCGTCGCGGACCCGCCGCCAGCCCGCGACCAGGTCCTCGCCGGGGCTCTCCCGGTCGAGCAGGGCGACGACGGACGCGGCGCGGGCGGCGCCGACCACCGGCGCACCGTCGAGCAGGGCCCGCGCCAGCCGCGGATGGGTGCCGACGCCGGCGATCCGCCGCCCCCGCGCGGTCACCCGACCGGCGTCGTCGACCGCGTCCAACGCCCGCAGCGTCTCGATCGCCACCGTCATCGGCCCGGCCGGCGGCGGATCGGGCAGCGCCAGCCCGTCGCCACCCGGCGCACCCCACATGGCGAGGTCGAGCGCGAAGCCGGTCAGGTCCGCCGACGCGATCTCGGGCTGGGGCCGCGCCGGCAGCCGGTCGTGCGCGGCCTCCGACCAGCACCGGTAGACGACGCCGGGCGCCTCGCGGCCGGCCCGCCCCGCCCGCTGTTCGGCGCCCGCCTTCGACACCGGCACCGTCACCAGCGCCCCGAGGCCGCGGGCATGGTCGGTGCGGGGCACCCGGGCGAGGCCCGCGTCGACGACGACG
This sequence comes from Asanoa siamensis, assembly GCF_016862555.1. GTDB lineage: Bacteria > Actinomycetota > Actinomycetes > Mycobacteriales > Micromonosporaceae > Asanoa > Asanoa siamensis. The sequence continues at coordinate 89,224 of NZ_BONE01000026.1, forward strand.
CGTACGCCCGGCACCGTCAGGCTGCTCTCCGCCACGGCCGTGGCCAGCACGATCCGCCGGGTGGCGGACGGCCGCAGCACCGCGTCCTGCTCGGCGGCGTCCTGCCGGCCGAGCAGCGACCGCACCGGCAGGTCGCGCAGCCGGTCGGCGACCGCGGCGATCTCGCCGGCGCCGGGGAGGAACACGAGGACGTCGCCGTCCCGCTTGCGGAACGCCCGCCGGGTGGTCGCGGCCACGTGGTCCAGCAGCCGCGGGTCGACCCGCAGCCCGTGCGGCGGATCGACCTTCGCCGGCGGCGCCCAGACGACCTCCACCGGGTGCAGGGCGTCCTCGGCGACGACGGTCCGGCCGAGCAGGTCGGCCAGCCGGGCCGTGTCGGCGGTCGCGGAGGTGGCCAGCAGCCGCAGGTCCGGACGGAGGTTGGCGCGCACGTCGACGCAGAACGCCAGCGCCAGGTCGGAGTCGAGGTGCCGCTCGTGGCACTCGTCGAGGATCACCGTGTCGACGCCGTCGAGGGCCGGGTCGTGCTGCAGCCGGCGCACCAGCAGCCCGGTGGTGACCACCTCGACCCGGGTGTCGGGGCCGGTCCGGCGGTCGCCCCGCACGGCGTACCCGACGCGCTCCCCGACCTTCTCCCCGACCAGCGCGGCCATCCGGCGGGCCGCGGCCCGGGTGGCCAGCCGGCGCGGTTCGGCGACGAGCACCCTTCCGTGCCCGGCCAGGTCGAGCGGCACGAGCGTGGTCTTGCCGGTGCCGGGCGGGGCGACGAGGACGGCGCTGCCCCGGTCGTCGAGCGCCGCGCGTACGGACGGCAGGACGCGGCGGATCGGCAGGTCGGGTTCGTCGGGCAGCACCGCACCATGATCCCGCATCACGTTTCGTGCGAATCTCGTTCGGGAACTTAGCCCGGATTCCACACCGCGGCGAAGGGGAGGTCATGGTCCACGAGACCGAGAAGCAGAGGTGGGACCGCAACTTCAGCGATCTGCTCCAGGAGTTGCGGGTCGCGCAGACGGGCGTGCAGATCCTGTTCGCGTTCCTGCTCACGTTGCCGTTCAGCAACGGCTTCCCGCGGGCGACGGCCTTCCAGAAGGACGTGTACGTGGTCGCGCTGATCGCCGCCGCCTGCGCCACCGCGCTGATCATCTCGCCGGTCGCGTTCCACCGGGCGCTGTTCCGCCAGGGCCGCAAGCCGGAGCTCGTGAAGTACGCGCACAAGGTCGCGACCGGCGGCCTGTTCTTCATGTTCATCGCGATGGTCTCGTCGGTCCTGCTGATCACGGACTACGTCCTGCCGTGGGCGGTGGCGCTGGTCCTCTCGTCGTTCACGGGGCTGTTCTTCATCGGGTTCTGGGCGGTCCTGCCGTGGTCGCGCCGCGACTGGGGCGAGCCCGACGAGACGGAGGACGAGACCGACACGCGGCGTGAGAACCCGGAGCCCTACCAGGTCTCGTAGGAGTGGGCCGGCCCGCTTCGCCGTGTACGGCGCTCAGACCGCGCGCGGTCCGAGCCGCCCGAGCAGCGAGCGGGCCGCCGCCTCCACCCGCGCGCGGTCGTAGGTCACGATGTACTCGTACTCCCCCGCCGTCGCCGCCCGGGCCAGCAGGGCGACCGCCGTGTGCGGGCCGAGGGCGACGGTCGCCCACTGGCCGCGCAGGTGCTCCTCGACGCCGCGCTGCCCGCCACGGATGTTGTCGCCGGGCTCGACGGGCAGGCCGCGCCCGAGCACACCGGTCAGGACTCCCCGCCGGCGCAGGCGCGCCAGCCGGTCGCGGCGGGCCGCGTCGAACATCTCCGCGTCCGGCAGCAGCGCCAGCAGCACGCCGGCGTTCTCGCCCGCCATGACCTTCTCGATCCGCTCGGCGAGCCGGGCGAGCAGCCGCGCGCCCGAACGGTGCGGCACCCCGCTTCCGGCGGCGTCGAACGGGGTCCGGGTCGTCCATCGTGGCCGGTCGGGCAGGCGCAGCGGCTCGGCCGTCGGCCGGGGGTCGGGCGGGATCGGGCCGGGGTCACCGAGGTGGTAGCCCTGGACCAGCGTCGCGCCGACCTCACGGGCGATGTCGACCTGCCCGGGCTCCTCCACCCCCTCGGCGAGCAGGAGCGCACCCGTACGCTCGGCCTGGATCCAGGCACACTCGAGCACCTCCGCGGTGTGCGCCGACGGTTCCTCCTGGACGATCCGGTCCTCGAGCTTGATGACGTCGGGCTCCAGAATGGACAGCATCGTGAGCGTCGCCCGGTTCGAGCCGACGTCGTCGACCGCCAGGCCCCCGACGGCCGACCGCACCCGTGCGACACCGCCGACCAGCGTCGCCGGATCGCGGTCCAGCGACCGCTCGGTCACCTCCAGCACGATGGTCAGGTCGCGGTAGGCGCGCTCGATGTCATCGCTGAGGTCCGCGGGACAGTCGGAGTCGAGCGCGAGCGGCTCGATGTTGAGGAAGAGGGGCACGTCGAGCGGGAGCCCGGCGGCGAGCGCCGCGCGGCACGCGGAAGCCCGGGCGACCCAGTCGAACTCGCTGACCCGCCCGGTGCGGTAGGCCTGCTCCAGTAGACTGTCCGCGGACGCGAGCGGCGAGCCGGCAGGGCCACGGACGAGCGCCTCGTACGCGACCGCCCCGCCCTGGCTCAGCCGCACGATCGGTTGGAAGACCGTCGTCACCAGCCGGCCGGCGATCAACCGTTCGAACTCTTCGGCAACGCCAACCACATCGCCCCCACCGGGTCGACGAACGACCCCTGTAGGGCCTACCCGGGGCACGCGCGCCTAACCGTCGGGGCGCCCGCCGCGCGGGCGCGCGCATCTCGTGACGAGTGGCGGTGACCCGCCGGGCACGGCAGACTCGACCGCACTATGTGGGAAGGTTCGCTGCTGTTCGACACCGTGTCGCACGAGACCGTCGTCGTGGTCACAGCACGGGGCACGCTGAACGGCACCACGTCGAGCGCCCTGAGCGGCGTCCTGCGGAAGCGCCTCGCCGGCCATCCCGACGCCCTGGTGCTCGACCTGGCGGCCGTGGCCGTCGAGGACCGGGCATCCCTGTTGGTCCTCACCGCGGTGGCCCGGCAGGCAAGCCTGTGGCCGGCCGTGCCGTTCGCCGTCGTCGAGTCCCGCCCCGAGGTGGTTCGGTCGATGCACCGTCTGGGAATCCCGCGGTCGCTCGCGCTGATCCCCAGCGTCGCGGCGGCGCTGGAGGTGATCGACCAGGGTGGGGCGCGACCGAGCGTACGCGAGGTTCTGCCGCCGATCAGCGGCGCGGCCCGGCACGCCCGCACCGTCGTGACCGGGGCGTGCCTGGAGTGGGGTTTCGCCGACCTCGTGGGCCCGGCCTGCGCGGTTGTGACCGAGTTCGTCGCCAACGCGACGCGGCACGCCGGCACGACGATGACCCTGCGGATCTCACGCCGGAGCCGCTGGCTGCTGCTGGCGGTCGAGGACGGCGGCACCGGCGTGCCCGAGGCACTGCCCATGCCGGGCGCGGACGACGGCGGCAACGGGCGTGGCCTGGCGCTCGTCGACGCGCTCAGCCACCGCTGGGGCTGGCTCCCGAGCGACTCGGGCAAGGTCGTCTGGGCGGTCCTGGGGGTCTGAGCGCCTCTGTAAAGCGCCCTCGAACGCGAGTACTCGGCGGCCGGGCGGGTAGGTGCGGTAACAGCGCCCGAGGAGGAGGAGGAACCGCATGGCCTTCCACGCGCCCGACGGTTGCGGGCGGACATCGACGCAGCCGGCCCTCGACGATCTCGCCCGCGACTACGCGCAGGCGCGGGAGTCCGGCCGCGACGTCGAGGCCCGGCGGGCGCTGCTCTGGGAGCAGGCACTGCCGATGGCCGACCGGCTGGCCCGGTGGTTCGACCACCGCGGCGAGCCGCTCGAGGACTTGCGGCAGGTCGCCCGGATGGGGATGGTCAAGGCTGTCAACGGCCTCGAGGCCGATCGAGGATCCTTCACCGGGTACGCCGCGACGACCGTGCGCGGTGAGCTGCGGCGCCATTTCCGGGACGCGTGCTGGGACACGCACGTGCCCCGCGGTGTCCAGGAGCTGATGCTCGAGGTGTCCAGGGCGATCGACGACCTGACGTACGAGCTGGCCCGCGCGCCCACCCGGGCCGAGCTCGCCGACCATCTGCGGGTGTCGCCGGACGATCTCGAGCTGGCCCTGCGTGCCCGGCAGGCCTACCGGGCGCGGTCGCTGAACCGGCCCGCCGGCCCCGCCGACGACGAGCAGTCCGAAGAGGTCGGCGACCTGATCGGCGGACCGGACCACGACCTGGAGCAGGTCGACGACATCCAAACGGTGCGCCTGCTGATCACCCGCCTGCCGGCCCGCGAGCAGGAGATCCTCGCCCTGCGGTTCTACGGAAACCAGAGCCAGGCACAGATCGCGGCGGCGACCGGGATCTCGCAGATGCACGTGTCCAGGCTGCTGTCCCGGGCGCTGGAGTGGCTGCGCGGCGGGTTGCTGGGCGACACCCCGGTGCCCTACCCGGGTGCGGGCGACGAGCGCCAGGACGGCGGCACGCTGCGGATCGCGGTCAGAAACGACGACGGCACGGCCCGGATCGCGGTCCGCGGCGAGGTCGACCACGACAACGTCGACGAGCTGCGGCCCACCCTGATCTTCTGCGCGCGCACGGCGCGCCGTGGTGTGACGGTCGACCTGCGGGAGGTGCCGTTCGTCGACGCGGCCGCGATCGCGGCGCTCGCCGACGCCTACCGGGTCGCCTGGCGGCGCGGCACCCGGCTCACCCTGGCCAACGCGGGCCGCACGGTGGCGCGCTCGCTGGCCATCGCCGGGCTCGCCCCGCTGCTGACCCGCGAGCAGCCCGTCGCGCCGCGGCAGCGGGCGCGTCCCTGACCGCTTCAGCCGGGCACAGCTCCCCGGTGTCGGCGAGCTGCCGGGCCACCGCTGACAGCCTTGAATGTCCTAGGTTCTGTTTCGTATCCGGGGTCGAGGCGAGGCGGAGTCCAGCCGCAGCCCGGCTCCAGATACGAACAGAACCTAGGCGAGTGCGGCCGCGGCGTGCTGCTCCAGCAGCTCGTATCCGAACTCCCGGCAGATCCGCAGTGCGTGGGCGGCGTACTCGCGGGCCCGCTGCGCCTCCTGCCGGCTGTGGGCCCGGGCCAGGCCGATCAGGGCCTGCGCCTCCGCGTGCCGGGCGCCGTCGCCGCGGGCCAGCGCCAGGACCTGGCGCAGGTGGGCGATGGCCAGGTCGGTGTCGCCGGCGACGAGGTCGAGCTCGCCCTGCGCGATCAGGGCGTGCGCCTCGACCCACCGGTCGCCGACCTCCCGCGCGAGGTCCACGGCCCGCGTGGCCAGGTCCCGGGCGACGGCGGTGTCGCCGACCGCGTTGTGTGCGCCGGCCAGGAGCCGTAGCGTGTCGGCCTCACAGCTGCGCGCCCCGAGCCGCCGGTGGGTGTCCAGCGCGGTGGTGAGATAGTCCAGCGCCTCCCGGTGCCGGCCCAGCAGCAGGTGGGCCTCGCCGAGGCAGCCGTGCGCGGTGCCCTGCCCGTGCCACTGCCCGACGGTGCCCTCCAACTCGATGACGGCCCGGCAGTGGGCGACGGCCTCGGGCAGGCGGCCCTGCTGGAGGCGGATGTTGCCGAGGTTGGCGAGGCGGGCGAGCTGACCGGCCGGCCGCCCGATGCGGGTGTCGATGTCGAGCGCCTCGATGGTGTGGCGGGCCGCCCGGTCGAGGTCGCCCGTCTCGAAGGCGACGTGCGCGAGGTTGCTCAGCGCGCTCGTCTGGCCCTCCGCCCACCCCGCGACGCGCGCGTGGTCGAGCGCGTGACCGAAGTCGTCGAGCGCCGCACCGTACCGGCTCGCCGCGAGCAGCACCGTGGCCCGGCTCAGGTGGGCGGCGGCCAGGCCCCACGGGTTGCCGTCGGCCCGCGCGTGGGCCACGGCGGCCTCGGTGACGGGCAGCCAGGCCGCCGACGGTGCGGTGAAGTCGAGGTGCCAGCGCAACAGGTCGGTGAGGCGCCAGGCGGCCTCGCGGTGGGCGGGGCCGGCCGTCATGATCGCCGCGATCATGTTGTCGCGCTCGGACTCGACCCAGTCCAGCGCGTCCTCCGGATCGATCCCGTCACCGGGATGGCGGGACGCGTACGGTAGCCGCACGACGTGCGGGTAGAGCCGGGTGGCGGCACGGTCCATCGTGGACAGGTAGTAGCCGTGGAGGCGGTCGAGCGCGGCGTCCTGGTCGGTGTCCTCGATGCGCGACCGGCGCCGGGCGTACAGCCGCACCAGGTCGTGCCAGCGGTAGCGCCCGTGCCCCGCGGGTTCCAGGAGGTGGGTGCGGGCCAGGGTGTCGAGCAGCGTCTCGACCTCGGCGACCGGGGCGGCGGCGAGGGCGGCGGCGCCGGCCGGCGTGACCGTGTCACCCGGTGCCACGCCGAGCAGCCGGAACAGGCGACGGGCCGCGGGCGGGTGGGCGTCGTACGACAGGTCGAAGGCGGTCGCGGCGGCGGTCGCCGGATCGCCCGGCACGGCCAGCGCCTCCAGCCGGTCGGTCGCGGCGAGCCGCTCGTTGTAGCGGGCGAGCGGCACCGACCGGGCGCGGACGTTCGCCGCCGCGACGCGGATGGCCAGCGGCAGGTTCCCGCACAGCCGGGCCAGCTCGGCGCGGTCGGCGGGCGCGGCGCCCGGCAGCAGGGTGCCCAGCAACGTGCCGGCTTCGGCCCGGGCGAGGACGCCCAACCGGATCGCGGCGGCGCCCTCGCGCGCGGTGAGGCCGCGGAGCTGGTCCCGGCTGGTCACCACGGCCATGCACCCGGGGCCGGCGGGCAGCAGCGGGCGGACCTGGTCGGCGGCGGCGGCGTTGTCGAGGATCACCAGGATGCGGCGCGCCGCGGTGATGCTGCGGTAGAGCCCGACCGCGTCGTCGAGGTCGGTCGGAATCTCACCGGCCGGAACGCCGAGGGCCTGCAGGAAGTGGGCGACCGCGGTCGCCGGCGGCACCGGCGGGAACGGGGAGCTGCCGCGCAGGTCCAGGTGGAGCCGGCCGTCGGGGAACCGGTCACCGGCGGCGTGTCCCCAGCGCACGGCGAGGGCGGTCTTGCCGACGCCGGCCAGGCCGGTGATGACGACGGGCGGCACGGGGCGGCGGGCGGCGAGGGCGTCGAGGGCCGCGAGCTGCTCGTGCCGGCCGGCGAAGTCGGCGACGGCCGCCGGGAGCTGGGCCGGGGTGACGGCCGCGACCGTCGGTGCCGCCAGCGTCCGGTCGTCGGTGAGCACGGCGTGCTCCAGGTCGCGCAGCTCGGGGCCCGGCTCGATGCCGATCTCGGTGACCAGCGCCTGCCGGACGGCGCGGTAGGCCTCCAGTGCCTCCGCCCGGCGGCCGCAGCGGTACAGGGTGATCATCAGGAGGTGGCACAACCGCTCGCGTAACGGCTGTTCCCGCACCAGTGCGGCGAGCTCCTCGACGATCTCCGCGTGCTGGCCGAGGCGCAGCCGGGCGGCGAGCTGCTCCTCCCGCGCGGCCAGCCGGAGCTGTTCGACGCGGGCCGCCTCGGCGGTGACGGTGGCCGTGGCGGGCACGTCCGCGAACGCGGGACCGTGCCACAGGGCCAGGGCGGCGGAGAGCTGCCGGGCCGCGTCGGCCGTCCGGCCCTCGGCCGCGTACCGCTTCCCGGTGCGGGTCAACCGCTCGAACACCGCGATGTCGACCGCGTCGTCCTCGGTCACCAGCTCGTAGCCCGCCGCGCGGCTGACGAGGGTGCCGGCGCCGCCGCCGCGCAGGAGGTGCCGCAGTCGCATGACGTAGCCGTTGACGGCACTGGCCGCCGTGCGGGTGGGCCGCTCCCCCCAGATCTCGTCGACCAGCCGGTCGCGCGGCACCGGCCCGCGGTGTGCGATCAGCACCGCCAGGACGATGCGCTGATGTGGCGCGGTGATCGGTGCCCATGCCGCGCCGTCCCAGACCCGCATGGGTCCCAGCGCCCGTATCCGCACTGCCCGGTCCCATCGCCCTATCGGGGATACATCGACGAGATTATCCCTCGCCCCGGACCGCGGCGCGACCGGTGCGCGCCTTCATCGCGGCTTCATCGCCGCATCATCGCCCCCGGTTAGCTTCCGCGAGGCGGGCGCCGGGGCTCGCACGGACCACAAAGGAGTGTGCGATGGTGAGGTCTTCCGCCTGGGGCGAGACGTCCGCAGGGCCGCCACCGCCCGAGCCACCGAAGGCGCGGCCGCGGCACACGGCGCTGGTCGCCGGGTCTGCCGCGGTCCTGCTGGTGATCGCCACCGCCGTCGCCTGGCCGACGGTCGAGCCGACACCGGCGCCGGCCGAGGTGCGCGCGGAACAGGTGCGGCTGGCCGCGGCGGGGCGGCCCTGCACGCGCGAGATCGCGGGCGCCGACTGGGTGCTCAACCCGTGCGTACCCGAAGGTGACGCACTGCCCGCGTTCATCCAGGACGAGATCGGCCGGCGGTACGCGGGTGCGGCGGTCGACTGCACCGCGGAACCGAGCGATCCCCCGTCGAGCGCGTCGCCGACCGCGACGACCGGGCCCGTGGAGCCGACGGCGACGGCGCTGCTGCTGCGTCAGGTGCTGGGCACGGTCGCCACGCCCACCGCGCCGCACCCGACGGCCACCTCGTCACCCGAGCCGTCCGACAGTCCGTGCCCGTCGGGCAGCACCGGGCCGTCCGGCAGCGCCAGCCCGTCCGGCAGCGCGAGTCCATCCGGCAGTGCGAGCCCGAGCGCCGATCCGTCCGAGAGCGCGAGCCCGTCCGCGAGCCCCAGCGCCGACCCGTCCGACAGCGCGAGCCCGTCCGGCAGCGCCGACCCTTCGGGCAGCGCCAGCCCGTCCGGCAGCGCCGACCCCTCGGGCAGCGCCAGCCCGTCCGGCAGCGCCGACCCGTCCGGCAGCGCCAGCCCGTCCGGCAGCGCCGACCCGTCCGGCAGCGCCGGCCCGTCGGAGAGCGGTGACCCGTCGCCGACCGATCCGCAGACGCCGCCGGGCGATCCGGGCAATCCGCCGGATCCCGGCCCGCCGAACCCGCCGAACCCGACCGGGTGCCCCGCGCTGCTCGGCCCCGAGGACTACGAGGAGGTGCTGGAGGAGGCGAAGAGCGACCGGGTCGACTGCCGGGACGTCAGCAAGATCCCGAACCGCGACGCCGCGACGGTGCTGGTCGCGACCGGCGACTCGGTCACATCCGCGCACCTGCAGTTGCGGTCGAGCGACAAGACCTGCGGGCACGTCTCCCAGGACCACCGCGGTCACCCTGGGAACAACGGCTTCTTCTCGTACGTCGGCCGCTACTTCAACGCGAACAAGAACATCGTCGACTACTACAACTTCGCCCGGACCGGCTACTCGACCGGCCAGATCATCGGCGCGGGAGCCAACGACGTCGACGCCTGCGGGTTCCCGTGGGGCCGCAACTCCTCGCCGCTGTCCATGGCCGAGGCCGAGGTCGTCAAGGCCAAGGAGGCCGGCCACGACGCCTACTTCGTCAGCACCGGCGGCATCAACGACACCAACTGGACCGACGTGCTGCGGTCGCTGGCCTTCTGCCGCGGGCTGGAGTTCGTCGCGGAGCGGCTGAGCCTGCACGTCAACTGGGCCAACCCGCACGGGAAGGAGGGCATCTTCACCGGGGGTGGCGGGTGCGTGCTCACGTTGCACAACCCGATCACGAACAAGGACACCAACCTGTCGGCCACCGTGCCGCGCTTCAACGGCCCGGACCTCTTCGCGGCGATCGGCGCCAACGCCAGTTCGATCGTCAACACCATGCTCGACGCCGGCGCCGACAAGGTGGTCTGGATGCTCTACTACGACATCGTCCCGGCGGTCACCGACGCGGGCACCGTGGCCGAGCTGATGATCCGCGCCCAGCTGCCCGACTGGATCGCGGACCGCGTACCCAACCTCGGACCCCGCATGTCGGCTCTGATCGACCCGCTCTGGATCGGCCAGGCCCGGGCGGTGATGAGCGCCATCAACACCAACATCATCTTCAGCATGCCGCTGCACGACAACCTGCGGGTGGTCGCGGCGCCGGACCTGGCGCGGGTCGAGATGCAGGAGACCGGCGTCAGCGGGTCACCGCATCCGAACGCGGCGGGACACGACCGGCTCGCCCAGCGGCTCGCCGCCGGTTTCGCCGGTCCGTGACGCCCGCGGCCGGCCGGCGGCAGCGCGACCGCCGGCCAGGCCGCTGTCGGTGCCCCGGGCCACCTGTGCGGCGGCCCGGGGCGTTTGTGTCACGCCGGGAGGGTCCAGCGTTGGTTGGCGGCGCCGACGCAGTCCCAGATGTGGATCTGGGTGCCGTCGGCCGTGCCGTTGGCCGCTACGTCCAGGCAGCGGCCCGACTGCGGGTTGACCAGCGATCCGTTGGCCTGCGGGGTCCAGCGTTGCGCGCCCGTGCCGTTGCAGGTCCAGAGCTGGACCAGCGTGCCGTTGGCCGTGCCGCTGGAGCGTACGTCCAGGCACTTGCCCAGCGCCCGGAGCGTGCCGTCGGTGCCGACCGTCCAGCGCTGGGCCCCCGTACCGTTGCAGGTCCAGATCTGGATCTTCGTGCCGTCGGCCGTGCCGCTGGCGTTGACGTCCAAACACTTGCCCGTCGCGGCGCTGACGATCTGGCCGGTCCGGCCGCCGCCCGTGCCGCCCGGGATCGAGACGCCGAAGCGCTGCTGCGCCTTCTCGAAGCCGGCGAAGCCGAAGCCGGAGCCCGCGACCCGCGTCGTGGTGCCACGCGCTGTCACGGTGCCGTCGCCGCGGTCGAGGTAGACCGGCCCGCCGCTGTCACCGGGCCGCGCCGCGATCTGGCCGTCCGTCTGCGTCGCCTCCCACAGCCGCTGCGAGTCGGTGCCCTCGAACCGCACCTGCAGGTTGCAGATCTGCCCGCCGACCGAGTTGGCGCTGGTGTAACCGGACTGGCACAGCCGCTCCCCCACGAACGGCGCGCCGGCGCCGGTGACCGTGAGCTGCTGGTTGCTGTTGCCGCCGCCGACGTAGATGCGGTTGCTCGCCGCGGTGGTCGGGATGACCAGCACGTCGTACGTGTTGTCGTCGCCGCCGATGTTCCCGATGAACTCGCCGGCGCCGTCGGTGATGCGGTTGCCCGGGTTGCCGCAGTGGCCGGCGGTGAGGACGGCCGGGCCGCTCGGGGTGTTGACGCCGTAGCCGCCCGTGCAGGCCGCGCCGATGCTGGTGTTGACGATCCGCGCGCCGCCGGACCAGGGCGCCGCGTCGTCGCCGCGGGAGACGGGCGCGAGGCGCGGTTCGACGCTGTAGGTGACCGGGACGGCGCTGGTCGTGCGCAGGGTGCTCGGGCGGTCCAGCTTCACGATGAGGCCGGATCCGTCGGGGCGGGCCTTGATGCCGTGGAAGGCCGGGTCGCCACCGAGTCGCGCCTCGATGGTGGCGGAGGCGGCCAGAAGCTCCACTTTGGAGTACGCGGCGGCGGCGACGCGTACCGGTGCGGTTCTGGATGCCCGGGCGATGGCGGCGCGGACCCCGTCGGGGACGGCGCCCTTCCACCAGACCGTCACGGATCTCTCCTCGAGGACGATGGAGGAGAGCCCGTCGGCGCCGGCGGCGGCAGTGCGGACCGTGGTGGCGGCGTCGATCAGGGGAAGCTGGGTTATGGCGGGGTTCTCGGCGCCGTGCGCCGGCACGCCGGGTCCGAGGACCAGGGTGACGGCGAGGGCGGCAAGGCCCGCGGTGCGTGGGACGCGCATGGTGGACTCGCTCCTTCGGCGGAGGGGACGGTGAGCGGCCGCTGTGCCGGTCTTTGTCGCACCACCGCGCCGTCGGGGGCAAGGCCCGGAATTCCGCCGCTTGACCGCCTTTCCGCGGCGCCCTATGGTGCGGCCGTCACGCCCAGTCCCAGGCGATGCCGAGCACGCCGGAGTCGACCCCGGACGCGATCAGGTGCACCGCGTTGTGCCTGTTCATCGCGAGGTCGGCGATCGCGTGCCGCCGGTCGGCGAGGTCGAACTGGGCGAACGCCCGGGTCCGCGCGGGCAACGCACCGGGGTGGAACTGCGCCTCGAGCAGGCACTGCTCGGCCGGGTAGCGGAACCCGAAGGCGAACTCGGAGCAGACCCCGGCGCTCGGGTCGACGAGCCGGCTCTCGAACACCCAGGTGTCGCCGGCCCGCAACGCCTGCTCGAAGACGAGCTCGTAGACGATCGCGGGCGCGTCGGGATGCACGAGCCGCCGGCCGACGCGGCAGTTGCGCAGGGCCCGGGTCCGCACGAGCCGCGGGTCGCAGTCACGATCGCCGTAGAACCGGGCGACGTACCGGTCGACACCGTCCCGCCGGGCGCGGATGGCCTTGCGCACCCACATGCCGGCGAACCGCCCGTCCTCGTCGAGGTCGACCCGCTGCTGAATGCTGACGATCTCGATGTCCCCGGGCCGCGAGTCGGCGACGGCGTCGAGCAGCTCGGCCACGGGCCCGATGTCGGCCAGCCGCCCGCGCGCCCCGTCGTCGAGCAACCGCGCGAGCCCTCCCACGGGCACGCCGAGCACGGCTTCGAGCGCGCCGACGACATGCCCGTCGACGGGCCGGCTACGCCCGTTCTGCCAGTCGCTGAGGCTCGACAGCCCGATCGACACACCGCGCCGCGCGAGATGCACCCGCACCCGGTCGAGCGTCAGCCCCCGCTCCCGGATGGCCCGCCGAAGAGCGATATGAAATGGCCCGGTGCACAACACACTGTCGAGTTCGGATGGGAACATCGCACCCCGCGTCCACTGGCCATTGATGATGGTCATTGTAGCGTCGCGCTGCGGACAGCGTGGCGGGCTCGGCGCGTCTACGGCGGGTTACCTGCTCAACGGCATTGATTCAACAGTCCGGTTTCCTGCCGGTACCGTTATGCGCCAGGCGCCCGTCTCGTGGGTCGCAACGAGGAAGATGAGTTGGTGAGCCTTTACAACCTGCTGCTGGTGGAGCTGGGGTGCCCATGGTGCCACCGGCGTGCCGCGTGCGAGGTGGAGTTCAAGCTTGGACTGTTGGACCTTCGGACGTACCGGCTTGGCGACACTCTGCGGTGGGCCGGCGGGCACGGGAACGAGCCGCTGCGGCGCCCGGACGAGGGCTGCGCCGAGAGCGAGGGCTACACCGTCTGTCCTCACTGCGAGAGGGATTTCTGGGTCCGTGTCGAGATACGCAACGACCTAATCCTGGCGGTGACGGCCGATCCGGGCCGGCAGGGCTATATCGCCTGACACCAGTCGCAGCGGGGGTTGAGCATGGCCGCTACGACCGCCGCCTCATCCACTACCGGTGGGCGGCCCCGATCGCGGCAGGTCGGCCAAGGCGCCTATGCCGCCGGCGTCGTACCAGAGCGCCACGAGACAACGCAGCTGTCGTGACCGCAGTCGTGGTTAATCGAACACGATCGGCTGTCCTACCCAATATCCGCATCCATGCACCAGGAAGCGCCGGCAGAAAGGATCGTGTGCCGGCTACGCCTCCGGGAGTTGGATAGCTCCGGTGGCGTAGCCGGACGCGATGGGCTAGCTAGTTAGGCTGGCTCGGTATAGCGGTCATGATGAGGTTGTTGTGCGTCTCGTCCGTCACGCCCGTCGAACCAACTGCCCACTTGATGGAATCGACCCGGGTGGCTTGGATATCAAGAAGGTCACCTGCTTTGGCATCCGTCGAGGTCTGCACGGACCACGGGCCAGTGGCCCCCCGGGTCAGGATCAGGGGGCTACGATCGTCGTGGCCGCCGGCGCCCAGCTCCGCACCAGCGACGAACACGTTGCCAAGGCCGTCGACCGCCACCGCGTTGAGCTCCGCCGCGGCGACTGGAACCGACTCTTGTACCCAGACACCGTTTCGCAAGGACGCGATCCGCGGACGAGGTGTGGGGTCTTCGCCATCAAAAGTCGAACCCACCGCGATGATGCGCCCGCTGCCGATCGCTTGAACGTCGCTGTACCCGCCGGTGATGGTCGCCGGTGGCTGCACCAGCGACCACTTCCGGCCGTCCCAATGGACGAAGTATGGGATGAACCCAGCTTCGCCAAATGCCAAGCCACTAGCCCAGACGTCCGTTGAGTTATTGGCGGACACGGATGTCAGCTGCGCGATAAAGGCGTTCGGTGGTTGAGGGACCTCGACCTCCTGCCATGAAAGCCCGTTGTAATGCTGGGCATGTGGGACCGCCTGCCCCGTCGTTTCGAGGTCGCCGCGATTGCCAACGGCCCACACATCCTCGTTGCCCAGCGCGGCTACAGCGTTGAGGTGCAGCGGGTTGTCAGGGGTGGCCGCAACATGGCCAACCACCGACCAACCAGATCCCTTCCAAGCCTGGACAACGGATCTGGTGCCGTCGTCGCTCGACCCGACGGCCCAAACGTATCCGCCGGGCTTACCACTAACGCCACGCAACCTTGACTGGCCCGGGGAGGGTACGGCTGTCCACGTACGACCATTCCAGCGCGCGGTCAGCGATGTCACGTCAGCCGAGCCCGCGACCCTCTTACCACCGACTGCCCAGGCGTCCGCAACGGTGAGTGGCAACACGCCAGCGAACTGGTTGGGTGTCTGCACGCTGGGCCCTGGCACTTCGACCCAGACCTCCGATGCGGATGGAACGGCATGCGCAGGAGCGCTGAGCATCAGCGTGCCGGCCAGCCCGATCGCTGTCGCGGCGACCCCCCTTACGCGGGCTACCGTTCTGACGGAACCAGTATGCATTTCAGAAACCACCGTTCGCTCGGGTGCGGACCGTCGGAACGCCGTTGCGATCCCAGCCGATCCGCACTGCGGTGTTTACCAATGTGAAGCGTGGTCGTTTCATCTCGCCTTCATAATTCAGTCAGGTAGACTGCGAACGCCACCTCTGCGAGCCAAGCCGGAAGGCGGAAAGACCTCGATATCACCAGTGGGAACAGTTCCGCCGTCATCTGGTTTGGGCAGATGCCTAATGGCCTGGCGATGCGCTGGCCAGTCAAGTTTTGCACGGCGTAGGGCTAGGTGCGCTCCCCTCGTAGTCCGCCACCCGGGGAAATGCTCGAGACCTGGCATGCGTTCGGCGACCGGGTGGACGACCGCGTCTAGTTGCTACTGGGAGCGGCGGATTGCCAACGCGACCATTCCTACGTGGTAGCAAATGGCGGAAGGCGTGGCCCGCGTTGGCGGCCAGGACTGTCCGGAGTAGGCCACGCTGGGCGAGGGGTCGCCATCGCGGAGCTGCCCGGGCCCAATGCGGGAGCGCTTGGCTCCGGAGGCCGGCCTAGTTCTCAAACTATCTCGCTCCACCCCGCCCGTTCAAGCACGTAGACGGCAATGGGTTCGCCAAACCTGCCCACCGCCTCGCCATGCCAGCGCATGCCCAAGCGCTCTGCAATACGTCGGGAACCGGTGTTGTCACCTTGTAAGCGGGCGACGACACGTTCAGCGCCGAGGCATTCGAACGCCTCATCGCGGATCGCCAACGCCCCTTCGGTCGCCAAGCCACGCCCGGAGGCCTCCGGACACACCACCAGCCAATCTCGATGTCAGAGGACCGCGCATCGCTGACCGTCAACGCCTGCTGCGCGGTCCACGGCTGACCATCGCCGATATACCGGGTAACGCGCGGGTCCGTCGCGAGGCGAACGAAGTCCTGCTCGAACCGCGGATCCCACCGATACAGGAGGAGACGTTCCGTCTCCAAGATCTTCATGACCACCACTTTCCGGCCACAACAGCACCTACCGGGCCGGGCTACCACGCTCGAACAGAGACCCCGACCTGACCAAGTTTTTCAACACGCTCTCAGTAGGCGATTAGGTGGTGACTACGGGGGTGGATAGGTGGACGGCACGGATGTGCGGCCGGCTCGGCGGTAAGAGGCTGTCAGGTGATACCCCAAGCGTGCGAGGACGGCCGCCCGAGCGACAGCGATGTGACCGGGTCCGCGCAGACGGGACCCGGCTCAAAGGAGCATCCAATGATCGATCTGACCGCGATGGTTCTGGCTGAAGACGCGACCCGAGAGCACGTCCTCTCAGCCCGCCCGACGGCGCGGGTGCGGCGCGAGCGCTCTTCGCCACAGCGCGGCGAGGCGATGCGCCGGCTGATGGTGACGGTCCTGCGCCGGCTCGCTGACCGGCTCGAGCCCGTCATCGACACCGCCGACCCGGCAGCCGCGAAGTCAGGCGA
>NZ_BONE01000027.1 GCF_016862555.1 Asanoa siamensis
GGCAGTGTCCGGGTCGTCCCCGGCGGACCTGTGGTCGGACGACAAGCCCGCTCCAACGCCAGCCGGTCAGTCGGCTGCGGTGGAGTCGTCCGCGACAGATTCGCGGTCAGAGCGTGCGGCGGCATTTGATCAGTCGGCGCCAGGGGAGTCGCGATCGTCGGCGACCGATTTGTGGTCGGAGCTCAAGGCCGCTCCGACGCCGAGCGATCAGCCGCCTGCGGCAGAATCCCGCTCGTCCGCAACGGATCTGTGGTCGGGGCGGAGGCCTTCCGCCTCGACGAGCGAGACGTCGGTGCCAGCGGGCCAACCGGCGTCGTCGGCGACGGACCTGTGGTCGGACCGCAAGCCTTCGGCGGAGAGCGATCAGACCCGGTCGGGCTCGTCGACACCTGACCTATGGGCGGAGCGCAAGCCCTCAGCGACGGGGGCCGCCGCCGAACCGGGCTCGCCAGCAACCGAGTACCGGCCAGAGCCGAAGCCGGGCTCGCAGGTGACTGACCTGTGGTCGGTCCATGCGGACTCCGCCTCGGCCAGTCCTCAGGGCGGCGGAGGTCCGGCGGGCCCGGACCTGGGATCCGCGCAGCGGCCAGGCAACGGGCAGACGCCAGCCGCCGAACAGGGTGCAGCCGCCGGTGACCCGTGGCCGGCCCAGCAGCGCGTCGCCCAGGACGGGACCAGCGGGCGGTCCCAGTCGCGCGCGGCGGATCTCTGGTCTGATCAGGTGCGCCCAGCGGCGGCGGGCGACGAGCGGCCGGCGGCCAGTTCGTGGGCGGACCAACAGTCCGCAGCGCCGACCGGGACCGACGAGCGCTTGGGCGCCGGGACGGCAGGGGCCGGGTCTGCCCCGGGCAACTCCCAGCCGGCTACGCGGGTGGCCGGTCAGCCGGGGGACGCCAGGCAGCCGGGCGGTCAGCCCGCCGGCACCGAGCCGTCGCACTCGTGGGCCACTGAGTCCGCGGATGCCCAGCCGAACACGGCAGGGCAGCGCGACCCCGCAACCGACCAACAGCAGGCAGCCGCGGCCGCCTTGTGGGCGTCCGCGGCGGATACCGCCGAAAACCCGGCCACCACGGGGCAGCAGTCCGGCTGGGGCGACGGGCCGTCCGCAGGCTGGGGCACCGCCGACTCCGAACCTCAGCGCTGGGCCGACCGCACCCCGTCCACCGGCACGGTCGCGCCGGCATGGACCGAGCAACCCGACCCCACCCCCTCGGTCTTCACCGCCGAGGCCGGCGCCGTGCCCGTCGACTTCCGGCCCGCCAACGACGTCGAGGAGAGCCTGCTCAACGCCGCCGGTGAGGGCAGCACCGACACCTTCCTCTCGACCTTGCTCCTCGCCCGCGTGCTGCTGCCCGTTTCGCCCGACTCCAAGCCCGGCACACAGCCCGGCGGCGACGGGTTCGTGTGGCGCACCGAGACGATCGACGGTGAGCCCTACGTCGTCGTGTTCACCTCGCCCGAGCGGATGTCCGAGCACCCCGGCGCCACGACCGAGACCGTCACCGTCAAGTTCGTGAGGCTGATCAACAGTTGGCCGCAGGAGGACTGGTCCTTCGCCGTCAACCCCGGCACCCCCGTCGGGGCCAAGCTGCCCGGCGCCCAGATCGTCGCCCTGGCCAGTTGGGCCGCCGATGTCGGGCTCGACGCCGGTGAGGACGAGCCCGTCGTCGCGGTCGCGCCGAAGCAGGAGGCACCCGCCCCCGCGCCGGAACCCGCCACAGTGGACTCGGCCCTGCCGACGATGATGCAGAAGACCATCGCGCCGAGTCAGGTCGACTACTACCTCGAGCGGGGCTACGACCGGGTGTCCGGCTTCGTGCACCGCGTCACCGAGGTCAGCCACCTGCGCACGCCGGCGCAACTGTTCACCGCGCTGGGCCTCGGCTACGCCAACAGCCCGTTCTCGCCCGACGCCGCCGAGGTCTACGTGTTGCGCTGGCCCGCCTACCGGCCCAGCCTCTATCGCATCCCGTACGGCGGCCAGAACGAGACCGCCATGCGCGCCATGGAGGGCTGGGTCATCGAGCGTTCGCCCTTCCGCGGCAACGGGTTCGCGCCGGGTGAGGGCAGTGACGTCATCGCGGAGTTCAAGGTGGACAGTGCCCGGTTGCCGCACGGCGCGCAGCTCTGGGTCATCCGCGGCGACGGCTCCGAGCAGGTGATCGCCACCCTGGACGCGGACGCGCCGGGCTGGAACCGGACCAATGGGGACAGTGATGCGTGACGGCTACGTGGCCCGCTGGCGGGACCGCGAGTACGACGCCAGCCCCGACGGCGAGCAGGTCCGGATCTACCAGCCGGACGCGGGCGACGGCTTCACCGAGGTCCGCGCCGGGCGCCACGTCCGCGTCGTGCCGATGACCGAGGTCGACGAGATCGCGTACGTGCGGACCACCTGCTCCTGGAAGGGTGAGCCGTTCATCGTGCTCGCCGAGCACGACGGCTGGCTACGGGTGGAATACACCGGCGGGCGCGCCCCGATCGCCGAGTCGCTGGGCCTGGAGGCCTTCGACTTCGGCGTCTACCAGGGCTGGGCACCCGCCAACGAGGTCACCGACCTGCGCGAACACCGCGCATAGGCTAAGACTTCGCCCACCGCAGCACCTCGCCGAGCACCAGGTCCGGCGCCTCCAGGTGCGGATAGTGGCCGACACCGTCCAACAACCGCCACTCGTACGGCGCCACGCAGTAACGCCCCGACCCCTGCGCCGTCCGTGGCAGCACCGCCTTGTCCAGCGCACCGTGCAGTTGCAGCGTCGGCGTGGTCAACGGCGTCTGCATCTGCTTGACGAACCGGTAGCCGTGCAACCGCAGCACCGACCGGAACGCCCACCGGTAGCCCTCGAGCGCGCAGAACGCCGCCTGCGGGATCAGCATCGCCTCCCGGCACCGCGCGACATAGTCGTCGAACCCGGCCGTGCGCGGCCACGCCGGCCCCGACCACCGCCGCAGGAAATCGCCGACCATCGCCGCACCGTCGCGCCGCAGCACGTGTTCATAGCGCGGCAACTGGAACCGCAGCGTCGGCGTCGCGGCGCTGAACTGGCCGCGCGGGTCCGCGAAGATCGCCGCCCGCAGCCGCAGCGGATGCGCCGCGCCGAGCACGACGAGCCGCCGCACCATCTTGGGGTGGAACGTCGCGGCCGCCCAGCCGACCATCCCGCCGAACCCGGAGCCCACGATCGTCGCCTGGCGCTCCCCGAGCGCCCGGATCAGCCCGGCCACGTCGGCCGCCATCGTGAACCCGTCGTACCCCCGGGGTGGCTTGTCGCTCGCCCCGTACCCCCGCATATCGACCGCGACCGCCCGGAAGCCGGCATCGGCGACGGCGGGCAGCATCTCGTGCCAGGCCCACCAGAACTCCGGGAAGCCGTGCAGAAACAGCACGAGCGGCCCGGCCCCGGCCTCCACCACGTGGAAGCGGTTGCCGTTGGCCCCCACCGACCGGTGCGTCCACGGCCCTTCGACCAGGACGCTCGTCTCGTCTACCACCGGTTCCATCCGGCCAGCGTAGGTCAGCGACACCCCGAACCGGCTCCGGAGATCTCCCGGAGCGACCTCCTAGGGATTACCGTCAGGGGCATGACGATGCCTGTCCCTTACGTCGATGTCAGCGGCACACCGGCCGAATGCGGCTTCGCGTACGGGCAGGCCGCACGCGCCCAGATAGCCGCGAACCTGGATCTTTACGCCGGCCGGTTCGCCGCCGTCGGCCTGAGCACGGGTGTGACCAGGGCGGCGGGTGAGCGGTTCCGCGCCGAGACGACCAGGCTCTACCCCCGGATCGCCGAGATGCTCGACGCGACCGCCGACGGTGCCGGGGTCGACAAGGGCGACCTGTACGCGGTCAACGCCCGCACCGAGCTGATCTACGGCACGCCACCGGACGGCGGCTGCACGGTGCTCGGGGCACTCGGCACCCACACCGCCACCGGCCACACCCTGCTCGCGCAGAACTGGGACTGGCACCCGGACCAGCGCGACGCGATGCTGCTGCTCGACACGACCGACGAGCACGGACACCGGGTCGTCGCCCTGACCGAGGCCGGCATGCTCGCCAAGACCGGTCTCAACTCCGCCGGCCTCGGCGTCTGCGTCAACATGCTGACCACCGACCGCGACGGCGCGGGCCGCCAGCCGGGCGTGCCCTACCACGTGGTGATCAGGGCCGCGCTCGAAGCCGACACCCTCGGCCGCGCGCTCAAGGCGGTCGTCCCGAGCCCGCGCAACGCCTCGATGAACCTGCTGATCGGCCAGGCCGGTCCGGCCGGCGGCGAGGTGATCGACCTGGAACTCGTGCCGGGCGTCGCGGGCTGGCTGCACCCCGAGGGCGGCGTCCTGGCGCACGCCAACCACCTGGAAACCACGCTGCCGGTCCGCGACCTGGTCAACGACTTCGGCGGCTCGACCCTCTTCCGCGCCGCCCGCGCCCGCCGCCTGCTGCACGCCGCGGCCGAGGAGGGCAAGCTCGTCGAGGACGACCTGACGGCGATCCTGCGCGACCACCAGAGCTACCCGAACGCGATCTGCCGCCACGTCGACGACCGGGACGCGTACGCCGACCGCTCGGAAACCGTCTACACCGTGCTGATGGACCTCGACGAGCGCCGGCTGGGGCTCGCCGAGGGTCCACCGTGCGACCACGAGATCGAGTGGCTGACGCTGGAGCGCGCGGCTTAGCGCAGCCGGCTGTTGAACACCTGGTTGGCGATCGCCTCGCCGGTGTTGTAGCCCTGGTCGGCGTCCCACTGCCAGTGGACGCCGAGGTAGATCCGACTGCGCCCGTTCTCCCGCGCGGCCGCGGTGAAGGTGCCCGGCGCCCGGGTCACGCCCACCGCGTGCGGGTCCTCCGTGGTCAGCACCTCGGGCATGCTGTCGCTGTTGAAATAGCGCCGCATGATGCCCGCCCAGGCCGCGCCGAACGTCGCGTGGCCCGAGACGTACGCCGGGAAGTTCGGCGAGAAGCGGGTCACCCCGTCGCGCTGCACCGACAGCGGCTTCCAGTCGGTGATGGGCGTGGTGTTCGGGTTGCCGTCGCCGGCCGCCTCACGGATGCCGCTCTCGGGCCGCCACAGGTCGATCGAGGTCTGGTACTTGGCGTCCCACGAGGCGATGCCCGCGTCGGCCATCGCGATCGCGACGAGCGCGAAGAGCTTCATGTTCTGCGCCTCGGTCCGCTTCCGCGCCTGCGTGACCTGCGTGGTGTGGTGGAAGAGCTGACCCGGCGGCTTGTACGTGCCGTCCAGGTCGTTGGCCCAGAAGAAGGCGATGTTGGTCTGCTCCTGGGTACGCACCGTGCTGGTGTCCCGGCCGAGATCGCGTACCTCGTCGAACTGTGCCTTGTAGGCGGCGCTCTGCAGCATCGCGGTGGCGTTGGCGAACCCGCCGGGCAGCGGCGGCCGGAACTGGGAGCCGGAGGTCAGCGAGAACGGCCGGACGAGACCCCAGTTCGGCGTCTTCGCGTCACCGGAGCCGGTCGGCCGCCACTGGCCCGGTGCGGTGCTGACCTGGTACGGCGTCGTGTTGTTCGACCCGTCGTTGGCCCGGTTGTTGATGACGGCGACCGCGGCCTCCTCGCCGATGCTGGTGCTCCAACCCTCCGGGCCGGGCTCACCGATGGGCGGGAACGAGTTGGAGTCGGCGAGCGCCTGCCGGAAGTCGTGGGTCGGGAACGCCGCCGAGAGTGCGCGGTAGGCGGCCCAGTTGACGTTCTGGGTGATGTCGTAGCTGAAGTTGCCGATCCGCGAGTACCTGCCCAGATAGGGCGTGCCGAGGGTGACGAACGAGTTGTAGGCGTCGTACATCGCCAGGTGCAGCATCGCTCCGGCCCGGCTCAGCAGAGTGGGCGAGGCCGCGGGGTTGCCGACCGCGGCACGGAAGGAGCCGAGCAGGACGCGGTTCCAGAACAGGGTCTTGTCGAACCCGCGGTCGATGGCCGCGGCCGGCGTGCGAGTGAGTGTGGTCGCACCGCCGATCGCGACCGCGGCGGCGCCGGCAGTGGTCAGCAGCCGGCGCCGGGACAGACGAGCGGTCAAAGGAAGCCTCCGTGGTGGTGGTGGCGAGCGCGTCGATGGATATCGACATGAGGCGATCCTTTGCCGTGGCCGCGGCGTCCGGGAGGGCAGAGCGGACGGTGGCCGGAAGCGGACGTCAGACCCAGCCGCGCCGCGCCGCCGCGATCCCGAGCGTGAGCCGGTTGGTCGCGCCGAGGCGTTCCTCCAGCACCTCGAAGTGGCGGCGGACCCAACGGGTGCTCCGGCCGAGGTTGCGCGCGATGGCCTCGTCCTTGAGCCCCGCCGCGGCCAGCCGGAGCACCTGGCTCTGCGCGGGTGACGGCGGGTCGGCATCGCCGGGCGTCCGTCCGAAGGGGACCGACCGGCTCCACAGCAGGTCGAAGTAGTGGCGCAGCGCGATCAGGAGCCCGCGCGCGCGGACGACCAGCGCGAGCTGTTCGCGTGGGCCGTTGACCAGCAACATCGCCCCGTGATCGGCCAGCACGAGCTCGCCGGGCAGCAACGGGTGGACCCGGAGTTGGCCGCCCGCGCCGATGAGCCGTTCGGCCTCTGCCCGGGCGGTCGGCTGCTCCAGCACGTCGCTGCTGAAGACGGTGCGGAACCGGGTCGGCGTGGTCAGGTGGCTGAGCCGGCGCGCCGCGGCCCACCGCTGCTCGAACGGGGTCGGCGCCGACGTCGTCCGCAGGGTGTAGCACGGGCCCGTGGAATAGGCGGTCAGCTCGTGCCAGTGCGCCGCCATCTCCGCCGCGCTGCGGGCGAGCGCGGTCTCGCCGGCGCCCCCGTCGGAGCCCGGGAACCTGCGCTCCAGCAGCTCCAGCTGCGCGTACTGGTCGTCGAGCCGGGTGAGGGCGTCGAGGAGCTCGCGTTGCCGGCCGGCGAGCATGCGGCGCAGGGCGGTGCCCGGCGGTGCGACGGTCAGTGAACCGGTGCCGCTGTCACGGTGGACCAGGCCGAAGGTGGTGAGTTCGTGGACCACCTCGTCGTGCTCGTCGAGACTCTCGCCGGACAGCAGCTGTTCGTAGCGCAGGCGCGCTTCATCGGATAGGAAGACGTCCATGATTCCCCCGTTGGAGTTCCTGCGACGATGCTCCGACGGGACGATGATCTGTGTCAATAAGTAGAACAGTTGATTACGGCACGTTACTGTCGCTTGAACGAGACCAGCGCGTACGGCGTGCCCTCGCCGCAGTCGATCTTTGCTCGCAGCGGCGCGACCGTGGCCGTGATGTAGGTGCCCTCCTCGAGGACGAGCCCCGAGTCGTTGTGCAGCGCGAAGCGCTGGTTGTCGTCGTTGACGACGGCGTAGCAGGGACCTGACCCGCCCTTGACCACGCGTCCCGCGATGATGTCGCCCGCTCGGTAGTCGCTCGGCGTGCTCGGCCCGACCTTGGGTGGCGGCAACGTCGGCGGCGGGGTGGGCGACGCGGTGCGCCCCGACGGCGCGACCGGCGAGTCCGACGAACCCGGCGGTGTCGGCATGGCGGAACCGCCTCCCTGCGTGCCACAGGCGGCCGTCAGCGCGGCCGCCAGGACGAGGGCGGCGACAGCGGTGGCGCGGCTGCTCACGTGCATCTCCCTTGGACGCTACGGCCTGATCGGCGGTTCCGAAAAGGGAACGCCCCCCGCACCACCGAAGTGATGCGAGGGGCGCGCGTACCCGAGAAGATCAGTTGATCTTGATCTTGACGGAGGTGCCCTTCTCCTCGACCACCTTGATCTTCACTCCGAGCGCGGGCAGCTTGACGCCGTGGTTCGGCAGCGCCTCGTCGAAGTAGTCCTTGGTGTCGTCGAACAGCGGGTTGGCCTCAGGTCCGCGGACGTACATGGCCTGGTCCTCGTGGTGCAGGGTGAAGGAGTCGGCCTTGCGGAGGCTGAACGGCGCGTCGTAGATCTGGACCCGGGTGCGCCACGGCTGGCCGTCGAGGCGGTACAGGGTCTTCGGACGCGCGTCGACGTAGAGGTTCAGACCCTCACCCGGGTGCTGGCTCACGTCATTGTCGGCCTGCGAGGTGTCCCAGTAGGAGACCAGCAGACCCGTCTGGTACGGGAAGTGGTCCACCCGGTCCTCGGTGGGCCGGTTGAAGTAGTACGGGCCGTACTGCAGGTACTTGTCGTAGCTGACGTACGTCCGCCAACCGGCGATGTAGTAGTGCGGGTGCTGGGTGATGAACGACGACGTGATGTTCTGGAAGCCGTCCACGGTCCAGCCGAGGTTGCCGGCCGCGTCGCCGTCGGTGAACACCGCGGTGCTGCCGTTGGTGATCGCGATCTTGTCGACGAACAGACCGTTGGGCAGGTCGACACCGTCGTTGCCGCGCTGCGCCGGGTCGGTCTCGTAGCGGAACCGCAGGCCGACCGTCTTGTTGGCGAACGCCGACAGGTCGAACACCGCGTCGGTCCACGTCTCCTGGACGCCGTCGATGCCGGCGCCACCCTCGGCCTCGGTGGCCGTGGTGATGTTGCCCTTGATCGGCACGAAGCCCTTGCCGTCGCCGGCGTCGACCTCGACGTACGCGAAGTCGCACGGGTCCGGACCGCAGTCCTCGATGTCCCAGCGGGCCTTGAAGGTCAGCGTGGACGTGCCCGCGGGCAGGGTGACCTGACGCGACAGCGTGTGCGCGGCGTTGTTGGTCAGGTCGTCGGCGTCACCGCTCCACCACTGGTACGAGCCGTCGGCGGCGGGGCCGACGTCGTGGCTGACGTCCTTGAGGCCGAGCGGGACGACCAGGGCCTGCGGCTTGTCGGAGTTGTATTCCTCCGGGCCGAGGGTCCAACTGTCCTTGACGCCGGCCGGCGTCACCACGTAGTCGAGCCAGCCGAGCTGCAGCTTGTTCCAGGCGCCCAGGTCGCCGGCACGGTCGCCGATGAACTGCTCGCCCTTCGCGCCGAGGCGGCTCTGCGCCATCAGCGTCCAGTACTCGTTGGGGTTGTCGCCCGCGCCGGTCGTGTCGTAGTCGTCCGGCAGGCCGAGGTCGTGCGAGTACTCGTGGTAGAAGACGCTGCGGCCACCGTTCTCCGGCTGGATCGTGTAGTCGTAGATCCAGACGCCGCTGGTGCCGATCTGCGCGCCACCGATCGGGAAGTCGACCGGGCCCTGGCCGGTGCCCTGGAAGGCCGCCCAGCGGTGGCTCCAGATGGCGTCCTCACCCTGGTGCGGGTCACCGTCGGCCTGGTCGCCGCCGGAGTGGACGATCTGGAAGTGGTCGATGTAGCCGTCGGACTCGTTGAAGTTGCCGTCGCCGTCGTGGTCGTAGCGGTCCCACTCGTCGAAGCTCTTCAGCTCCGCGTTGACCTCGGCGGCCGGGCGGCCCTTGGCGATCTCGCCGTTGTACCAGGCGTTCGCGGCGTCCCGGATCAGCGCCCACGTGTTGCTGCAGACGTTGCCCTGGCAGACAGCCGGGTCGTCGCCGGGCTGACCGTCGCGCACCGGGTCGTTGGAGCGGCCGTAGCGCGCCTCGTTGTAGGGCACCTTGACCCAGTTGGTGACCGTGCCGTCCACGGTGTACCGACCCGAAGACTGCTGCTCCATGTACTGCTTCAGCGACTCGTCATTCTTGCCGGTGCCGAAGTACAGCTTCTGGAAGTGCTCCTGGTTGAAGTCGGCCTGCCAGATGGTGGAGTTGTCGACCGCCCGGTTGGGTGCCGGGATCTGGTTGTGCAGCGGCCCCTCGAAGGTGGTCGGGCCGGCGACGTTCGGCGCGATGTTCTTGTCGGGGTAGCTCGGGTGCCGCTCGTTGCCGAACTCCGTCAGGATCACGAAGATCTTGTCGGTCTTCTCCCGCTGGAGCTCGACGTACTGGTCGACCTTGGCCTTGCCGGTCCGCTGCTTGGCGGCCCTGCTCAGGTCCTTCTGGCCGACCTTGACGACCTTGCTGCCGTTGACCATCTGCGGCGTGGCCTTGCCGGCGATGACGTCCTGGATCGCGCTGTCACGCAGGCCACGACGCTTGGACTCAAGGGGGTTGGACAGTTCGTCCGAGACCAGCTGGGGCTCGGACTGCGTGGGGGCCTTCGCCGCCGCTGCTACAGGCGGCTGGGCGAGCGCCGCACCGCCCAGCGCGAAGCTGGTTGTCGCGGCCAGCGACAGACCAAGCAGCCCCACTGCGACTTTGCGCACGTGGATACCTCCGGTGTGAGGGAGCCGTCCCCGGGGGGTAACGGGGGCGGGCGATCAGGCCCCTAATAAGGGGCCAATGAGGAAACTAAGCATTACTGGGGCCGGAGGGAAGCGGGACGCGTCGATTTATTTCAAAAATCTTGGTGGCGGGGACACTCACCGTCACATAGATGCCCGCTACCTGCAGACGAAAGCGGGCGAACCCGGCTCGGGTCCGCCCGCCATGTTCGCGGAAACTGCGATTACTCGTCGTCGGACTTCGCTGACTTCATGCCGTCCGAGATGAGGTCCATGACCGTCGAATCCTGCAGTGTCGTGACATCTCCGAGGGACCGTCGCTCGGCCACGTCGCGCAGCAACCGCCGCATGATCTTGCCGGACCGGGTCTTCGGCAGTTCGGGCACCAGCATGATCTGGCGGGGCTTGGCGATCGGGCCGAGGGTCTTGGCCACGTGGTCGCGCAACTCCTTGATCAGCGCCTCGCCCGCGTCACCCTCGCTGTCGACCGAACCGCGCGGGATCGTGAAGGCGACGATCGCCTGGCCCGTCGTCGGGTCGGTCGCGCCGACGACCGCGGCCTCGGCCACCGACGGGTGCGACACCAGGGCCGACTCGACCTCTGTGGTCGAGATGTTGTGCCCCGACACCAGCATCACGTCGTCGACCCGGCCGAGCAGCCACAGGTCGCCGTCGTCGTCCTTCTTGGCCCCGTCGCCGGCGAAGTACATGCCCTGGAAGCGGCTCCAGTAGGTGTCGACGAAGCGCTGGTCGTCGCCCCAGATCGTGCGCAACATGGACGGCCACGGCTCGCGCAGCACGAGGAAACCGCCGCCGCCGTTGGGCACGCTGTTGCCCTCGTCGTCGACCACGTCGGCGCTGATGCCCGGCAGGGGACGCATCGCGCTGCCCGGTTTGGTCGCGGTCACGCCCGGCAACGGCGAGATCATGATGGCGCCGGTCTCGGTCTGCCACCACGTGTCGACGACGGGCGTGTTGTCGTGCCCGATGTTCTTGCGGTACCACATCCAGGCCTCGGGGTTGATCGGCTCACCGACCGAGCCGAGCACCCGCAGTGACGACAGGTTCGCCGCCGCCGGGAACTCGTCGCCCCACTTCATCATCGTGCGGATCAGCGTCGGTGCGGTGTAGAGGATCGTTACGCCGTACTTGTCGACGATGTCCCAGAACCGTCCCTTGTGGGGGGTGTCCGGCGTGCCCTCGTACATCACCTGGGTCGCGCCGTTGGAGAGCGGCCCGTAGACGATGTAGGAGTGGCCGGTCACCCAGCCGATGTCGGCGGTGCACCAGTAGACGTCGGTCTCGGGCTTCAGGTCGAAGACCGCGTGCTGCGTGTACGAGGCCTGCGTCAGGTAGCCGCCGGTGGTGTGCAGGATGCCCTTCGGCTTGGCCGTGGTGCCGCTCGTGTAGAGGATGAACAGCGGGTGCTCGGCGTCGAACGGCTGCGCCTCGTGCTGCTCGCCGGCCGTCTCGACGGTCTCGTGCCACCAGTGGTCCTTGTCGCTCCAGGCCACGTCCTCGCCGGTGCGGCGGACCACCAGCACGTGCTCGATCGTCGGGCTCTGCGCGACCGCCTCGTCGACGGTCGGCTTGAGGGCCGACGGCTTGCCGCGCCGGTAGCCACCGTCGGCGGTGATCACCACCTTGGCGCTGGCGTCCTGGATGCGTCCGGCGAGCGCGTCGACGGAGAAGCCGCCGAACACGACGCTGTGCGTGGCGCCGATCCGGGCGCAGGCCAGCATCGCCACCGCCGCCTCGGGAAT
Source organism: Asanoa siamensis (assembly GCF_016862555.1). Classification (GTDB taxonomy): domain Bacteria; phylum Actinomycetota; class Actinomycetes; order Mycobacteriales; family Micromonosporaceae; genus Asanoa; species Asanoa siamensis. The sequence continues at coordinate 11,913 of NZ_BONE01000027.1, forward strand.
CATCGGCAGGTAGATCGCGACCCGGTCGCCGGCGCGGACACCGAGATCGGTCAGCGCGTTGGCCGCCTGGCAGGTCAGCTTGTGCAGGTCGGCGTAGGTCAGCGTGCGGGTGTCGCCGGGCTCGCCCTCCCAGTGGATGGCGACCTTGTCGCCGTTGCCGGCGGCGACGTGCCGGTCGAGGCAGTTGTAGGCGACGTTGAGCTCGCCGCCGACGAACCACTTGGCGAACGGCGGGTTGTCCCAGTCGAGGATCCGGTCCCAGGGCTTGGTCCAGTCGAGCCTCCTGGCCTGCGTCGCCCAGAACTCCAGGCGGTCGGCGTCGGCCTCGGTGTATGCGTCCGCCTTGACATTCGCTGCCTCGGCGAGCGCGGCCGGTGGTTCGAAACGGCGGTTCTCTTGAAGCAAGTTCGCCAAGGTCTCGCTCATCGTCACGCTCCCTGCGCCGGGGTTGGGGTCTGTGGAGAAATCTAGTGTCCGGGCCGCCTGGGCTGGGAGGGACCGGTGGGGCGGGCCGCGCGCCGAGTGAACCGGCCCGCGCGCCGATGAGCCCGACGGCGTCCGTACTTGTTCGAATCTTGCCATCTCCGCGCGCTTTCGCGCACCCGCTGCACGCTCCGCTAGCGTTGCCTCGTGCTCGCTGACCCGCTCGCGCCGCTGCTGGCGCTCGCCGACGTGCAGTCCGCCGTGACCTCGGCCCGGGAGGCCGCCGATGCCGCGATGCGCCATCGGGCGTTGCGCCGGCAGGGTGGGGCGGTCGCGGCCGAGGTCAGCCTGCGGTCCGCGGTGGCTTCGGCGGCGTTGGCGGGGCACGGGTACGACCGTGAGCAGGTCCGGGCCGGCGTCGTGACCGATCCGGTCGTGCAGGGGTGCCTGCGGGTCGCGTCGGCGTTGCCGTCGTTGGCCGAGACGTGGGTCAAGGCTCCGCGGCAGGTGCTGGCGCGGCTGCACGTGTTGGCGTTCCGCGGCGCGGTGCCCGCCGACCAGCTCGGACATCCGGTCGCGGGTTTCTCGGCGGGGTCACGGCTGGACGCGCTCGCCTCGCTGGTCGCCGGTGGGACGTCGGCGCCGCCCTTGGTGCTGGCCGCCGTCGTACACGGTGAGCTGTTGACGTTGCGCCCGTTCGCCGGTGAACCCGGGGTGGTCGCGCGGGCGGCGGCGCGGTTGACGTTGATGTCGTCCGGTTTCGATCCGCGCGGGCTGATCGCCCCGGAGATCGGACATCTCGCCCGGGAGCCGGAGTGCGTCGGAGCCGCGGGGGCGTTCGCCACGGGTACGCCGGACGGGGTGCGGTCGTGGTTGCGGCACTGCTTCACGGCGGTGTCGCTGGGGGCTTCGGCCCTGACCGAGGCGGCCGAGGAGACGTGGACGGCGCCTCAAGGCTGAGGCGCCGTCAGGTCACGTCCGGCCGGGTTACCAAGCGTGCACCTTGTTCGTCGTCGGCGGTCGCTCTGGGGCGATCCGCCGGGACGCGCCTGCCGCGGCTGGTCGCGCGTGGGTGCCCGGTGGCCGTGCACGGAGCCCGTCGTTTCCGCCGGTGTCCGCATCACCTTTCTACGCCGATGACCGCTTGATCGGAAGCCTCTGACCCTGTTCGGGTGGCGGTTTCGTCGCGCTAAGTGGCGGGGGCCGTGCGGGTGCGGCGGTGGCGGCCGTACCAGGCGATGCCGATCGCGACGCCCACGCCGACGCCGATCGCGGCGGCGGCCACCGGCACGGCCGGGCGCTCGCGGAGCCTTCTGCCGATCGGGATCGGGTGCCGGAACTCGAGCACCTGCCAGCCGTTGTCGCTCGCGAGGCGGCGCAGGGTGCGGCCCGGGTTGACCGCCGCCGGGTGGCCGACGCACTCGAGCAGCGGGATGTCGGAGCTCGAGTCGGAGTAGGCGTAGCAGTCGGCGAGGTCGTAGCCGCGCTCCTTGGCCAGCGCGGTGACCGCGTCGACCTTGGCGGAGCCGGCGGCGTAGAACTCGACCTCGCCGTTGTAGCGACCGTCGCTGACGCCCATCCGGGTGGCGATCACGTCGGTGATGCCGAGCAGGGCGCCGATGGGCTTGACGATCTCCTCGCCGGAGGCGGAGACCAGCACCACGTCGCGGCCGGCTGCCTGGTGCTCGTCGATCAGGGCCGCGGCCTCGGCGTAGATGTAGGGGTTGATCAGCTCGTGCAGCGTCTCGGTGACGATCTGACCGACCTGGTCGACCGGCCAGCCCTTGCAGAGGGTAGCCAGGTAGTCACGGATCTTCGCCATGGACTGGTCGTCGGTGCCGCCTAGGCGGAACATGAGCTGGGCGTACGCGGACTTGACGACGTCACGGCGCGTGATCAGGCCGTCACGATAGAACGGCCGGCCGAACGCCAAGGCGCTGGACTTGGCGATGACGGTCTTGTCTAGGTCGAAAAACGCGGCGCTGCGGCCCACGATCGGAAGTCTAATGTGCGGCGCCAAAGGTGGTGGCCCGCCCGGGGTGGCCTACCCCATAGCCTGGTACAACTTGGTACCGCCCCACTGACACGGCGATGCAAGTCACGGATCTCCATCGGCGTGTCGTGCGAGTTGGGGCAAACGCCACTCGACGCGCACCGCGCATATCAGGCATGCTAGTTGAGACACGATTTCCAGTCGTGTTTCCGACCCTCGGCGGTTGCACCCCCCGTAACCGCTGAGTGGGTTCGGCTCGACCCCCCCGGAGCCGAACCTCAGGCGACCCCCGTCTCCCCCCGACGGGGGTCGTCGTTTTTCGTCCGTCCTCTGTGTCCTCCGTAGCACGTGTCCGTTCCGTGGCTGCGTCGTCGTCCACAGGCTCGGGGTTATCCACAGCTTCGTCTCGTTGGCACGTCCTGGCGTCTCCGGTCGGCGCAAGGTGTGTGGGTCCTTGGCCCACTCGCCCTTCTGGAGGCCTGCTGTGTCCGCTTCCGTGCGACCTTTTCGGCTGCCGTTGGTCGTGACGGCCGACGCCGACCTGCTCGACGAGGTGCTACGGGTGGCGGCGGCCGCCGGCACCGCGGTCGACGTCGCGTCCGACTCCACCGCCGCCCGGCCGCGCTGGTCCCGGGCGCCGTTGGTGGTGGTCGGCGCCGACCAGGCGGCGGCCTGCGTACGTGCCCGGTTGCCGCGCCGCCAGGGGCTGGTGCTGGTGGGTCTCGAACCGGTCCCGGGTTGGGAGTCGGCGGAGGCGCTGGGCGCCGAATACGTGCTGCGTCTTCCCGAAGCCGAGGAGTGGCTCCTGCGCCGGTTCGGCGCGCTGGTCGCCGACGGCACGGGTCGGGTGGTCACGGTTCTTGGCGGTCGCGGCGGCGCGGGCGCCAGCGTGTTGGCGGGTGCTCTGGCGGTCACCGCGGCCCGCGACGGCCGGCGCGTGTTGCTGGTCGACGCCGACCCGTTCGGCGGTGGCCTCGACCTGATCCTGGGCTGGGAGGGGGTCGACGGATTGCGCTGGCCGGGGCTCGCCGGCACCGACGGGGCGCTGGACCCGTTGGCCCTGGTCCGCTCGCTGCCGCAGCGGGGCGACCTGGTGATGGTCTCGTTCGACCGCGGCGAGCCCTTGCCGTTGCCGGCGGCGGCGATGGCGGCGGTCCTCGACGCGGGCCGCCGCGCCCGCGACCTGGTGGTGGTCGACCTGCCGCGGCGCCTCGACGACGCGGCGGTCGCGGCGCTGCAGGGCGCTGACCACACGTTGCTGGTGGTGCCGGCGGAACTCCGCGCTACGGCGGCGGCGACCCAGGTGGCCAAGGCCGCGGCGTTGCACTGCACGTCGGTCTCGGTCGTGGTCCGGGGCCCGGCACCGGGCAACCTGTCCGCGGCCGAGGTGGCGCGGTCGGTCGGCTTTCCGTTGGCGGGCTTGCTGCCGCCGGAGCCGGGCCTGGCGCGCGGCCTGGAACACGGCCAGGCGCCGGCGTCGTCGGGGCGGGGGCCGCTGGCGGATCTGTGCCGGCGCATCCTCACCGACGTCTCCACGTCCTCGGGCGAGGTGGCGGCATGACCACGACGTTGCCGGCCAACCCGCCGCCGTTCGGGCGTCAGTCGGCGGATCTGGCGGGCCAGGTCCGTCGGCGGTTCGCCGCCGGGTTCGACGAGGTGAGTCCGGCCGCGGTCGTGGCGGCTGTCCGCGAGACCGGCGGGCCCGTGCTCGGCGACCGCGACGTCTTGCGGCTGGCCGCGCGGGTGCACGACGACCTCGTCGGAGCGGGTCCGCTCGGGCCGTTGCTGGCCGACCCCGAGGTGACCGACGTGCTGGTCAACGCGACCGAGGTCTGGGCCGACCGGGGCAACGGCCTGCGCCGGGAACGGGTGGCGTTGCCGTCACCCGACGCGGTGCGGCGCCTCGCGCAACGGCTGGTCGGCGCGGCGGGTCGGCGGCTCGACGACGGGGCGCCCTACGCCGACGCGATCCTGCCGGACGGCACGCGGCTGCACGCGGTGCTGCCGCCGGTGGCGACGGGCGGTCCCTACCTCTCGCTGCGTACGTTCCGCCGCCGCCCGTTCACGCTGGCCGACCTCGTGGCCCGGGCCACCGTGCCCGCGTCGGTCGCCGACCTGCTCGCGGCGGTGGTCGCGGCCCGCCTGGCCTACCTGGTGGTCGGCGGCACGGGTTCCGGCAAGACGACGCTGCTCAACACGCTGATCGAGATCGTGCCGCGCGACGAACGGATCGTCCTGGTCGAGGACGCGACGGAGCTGCGCCCGGCGCATCCGCACGTGGTGAGCCTGCAATGCCGGGTGTCCAACGTGGAGGGCGCAGGCGAGGTCGAGATGACCGACCTGGTCCGGCAGGCCTTGCGGATGCGCCCCGACCGGCTGGTGGTCGGCGAATGCCGCGGCGCCGAGATCGTCGACCTGTTGCGGGCGCTCAACACCGGCCACGAGGGTGGCGCGGGGACGATGCACGCCAACACGATCGCCGACGTGCCGGCCCGGCTCGAGGCCCTCGGCCTGCTGGGCGGCCTGCCGCGGGTGGCGCTGCACGCCCAGGTCTCGGCGGCGCTCCAGGTGGTCCTGCACATGCGGCGCGCGACGTCGGGTCGCGTCCTGGAGACCGTCGGGCTGGTGGTCGCGGAGGGGCCGGACCGGTTCGCGACGGTGCGACCGGTCTGGGAGCGTTCGACCGGCGTGGCCGCGGCGGCGGCGGATCTCGCCGCGCTGCTGGCGGCCCGGGGCGTCCGCGTTCCAGAGATCCTCTGGACGGGTCCGCGATGAACGCGATCGTGCTTGCCGTTGCGGCAGTCGTGGCGACGGCGCTGGTGGTCGGGGTGGTTCGCCTGCGGCGGTCCCGGGCTCTTCGACGCCGGCAGCGTCAGATCCTGGCGCCACCCGCCCGGCGTCGCACCGCCACGCGTTCCTGGTCCGTGGGCGGCCTGCTCGCGGTTGTCGCCTCCGGTCCGGCCTGGCGGGCGGTCACCCTGTCGTTCGGCGCCGCCGCAGCGCTGGGTTATCTGCTCGGCGGGGTGGTCGCCGCGGTCATCCTGGGCGCGTATGCCACCGTGGCCACCGTTTCCCTGCGCCGGCGCCGCGGGAACGCGACACGGCGCGCGGCCAGATCCGCGTTGCTGGACCGGCTGACGGGTCTGGCGGCCGACCTCCGCGCGGGCGTCCCGATCGCGACCGCTGTCCTCGCCGCCGAGACCGCGGATGCGACGGCGCCGCTAGCCGTCTTCCCCGAACAGGACGCGGACCAGAGGCTGGCATCGCTGGCGCGGGCCGCGGTGACGTTGGCCGAGCGCACTGGCGCGCCGCTGGCCGACCTCGTCGATCGGATCGAGGCTGACGCGCGGGCCGGGGATCGCGCCCGGGACGCGGCGGCTGCCCAGGCCGCGGGCGCGCAGGCCACGGCGATGTTGCTGGCCGCGCTTCCGATCGGCGGGTTGGCGCTCGGCTATGCGATCGGCGCGGACTCATTGGCGATCCTGCTGCGTACACCGTTGGGCGCGGTCTGTGCCCTCTGCGCCGTCACGCTGCAGATCCTGGGGCTGGTCTGGTCGCAACGCCTGCAACCGAGGCTGTCATGACCGCGTCGGCGCCACGGCTCCGCGGCGGTGCGCGGACCTGGCCGCTTCGCCGGGTGCGAGCGGCCCGGCGCTTGGAGAGCATCACGCCTACGCCCAAGGCCCGGCGACGTCCGGACCTCGCCAAGCTCGGCGCGCTGGCGTCGGCGGCCGCGACCACCGTGCTCGTCGACGGGTGGTGGGGGTTTGCCTTGGCGGCGCCGGCCGCGCTGGTCGCGCATCGGGCCATCGGCCGGCTGGAACCAGCCGACGCGAAAGCACGGCGGCTGCGCGAGGAGGCCGACGCACCGATCTGCGCCGACCTGATCGCGGCCGCGTTGCGGGCCGGTGCGCCGGTCGACGTGGCGGTTCTCAGCGTCGCCGACGCGCTCGGGGGTCCGTTGCGGGACCGCCTGACGCCTGTCGGCCGATCGCTGCGGCTCGGCGCCGAGCCCGACGAGGCGTGGAGCCACGTCGCGGGCATGCCGGGCGGTCCCCGGATCGCCGCCGCGGCGGTTCGATCGTCGGCGAGTGGTGCAGCCCTGGCGGGCGCGCTCACCCGGCTCGCCGACGACCTCCGCGCCGACCGCGCGGCCGCGATGGAGGCCGCCGCGCGCCGTGCCGGCGTGCTGATCGTCCTGCCACTCGGGCTCTGCTTCCTGCCCGCCTTCATCCTCGCCGGTCTCGTACCGGTGATCGTCGCCCTCCTCGGCGACGTTCTCTGACCGACAGAAGGGAGTCACACCGTGCGCAAGCTCCTCGCCCGGCTGCGCGACGACGACGGCATGACCACCGCGGAGTACGCGGTCGGCACTGTCGCGGCCGTCGCGTTCGCCGCCGCACTGTTGAAGGTCGTCAGTTCTGACAGAGTGCTCGCCGCGCTTTCCGCGGTCATCAGCCGAGCGCTCGGCTGATGACCAGGGCCCGTCGCATGCGACGTGTACTCACGCGCCGGCTCCCAGGCGGCGAACCTCCGACGCCGCCGGGAGTCCTCCGGGACTCCGATGCCTCCGATGCCCGTCCTCGCGGCCGGCACGAGGAACCAACGGGTGTTTCGCCGGCCGGCCTTGGCAACCGGCCTGGCACACCCGTGGGCACCTCCGCTGCCACCGCCGCGGGTCGGCACGGAGCGCGGATGTCCCGCAGGGGGTGGCGCGGCCGGGTACGCCCGCTGCGGGCGGGCCGTGGCCGCGACCGCGGTTCGACGACGGCGGAGTTGGCAGCCGCCTTACCGGCGTTGGCGCTGCTGCTCTTCGTCGGAGTCGCCGCGGTCGCGGCCACCCAAACCAAACTGCGGTGCGCGGACGCCGCCCGCGATGCTGCCCTGGCCGCGGCGCGCGGCCAGGAAGGCACGCTGTCAGGCACCAGCACGGCACCCGACGGCGCGACCATCACGGTCACGGTCCAGGGCGACACGGTCACGGCGACGGTACGAGCGTCGGCCCGAGTGGCCGGCACCCGCCTACCGGCGATCGACGTCTCGGCGACGGCCGTGGCGGAGCGCGAACCGGACCTGCCGTGGTGAGGTCCCGGGCCGCACCGGCGGCGGTCGCGGGCGCGACGGCCTCGACGGGCGCGACGGCTTCGACGGCCGCGAGCGCGGCCGCGGCGTCGGCTGCTCCGACTGCCGGGACGGACGTGACTGCCTCTAAGGGCGTGACGGCGCCGGCTGTCGGGCTTGGCCCACCGCGGCTGGACAGAGGCGCGGCGACGGTGTGGGTGCTGGCTGTCGGCTTGGCGTTCGTGCTGTTCGGGTTGGCGTGCGCGGCAGTCGGTGTCGCGGCGATCGGCCGGCATCAGGCCCAGACCGCTGCTGATCTGGGCGCGTTGGCCGGCGGGGCGCGCGTACTGGAAGGTTCGGACGCGGCGTGTGCCCGGGCCGGCCAGATCGCCGCCGCCAACGGTGGTCGGTTGACCGGCTGCGTTGTGCACGGGTTCGACGTGGTGGTCACTGTCGAGGTGACGGTGGAGCTACCGCCGCGTGGCGCGGTGCGGATCGCCAAGGCTCGCGCCCGGGCCGGGCCGGTCACGTCGTTCGTCTCAAGTGGAGAGTTCGGCGAGCGGGTCGCGGTAGGCGCGCGCGATCAGGGTGACCCAGTCGTAGACGGCGTTCTCGTTGGGCGCCAACGGACCGGGCACGAAATGAGGTGATGACAGGCCACGCTGGACGGACTCGCAGGCCGCCCAGTCCTGGCGGTTGGTGAGGTCCCAGAAGTCGACGGCGTAGGACGGGTCGGTCACCTCGGCGGGAAACAGCCACTCGCAGGTGACCCGGCTGGCGCCCGGTGACAGCGGTTCGAGGAGGTGGGTCAGCACGTAGTCGGGATGCAGCGAGATGAGCATGTTGGGGAAGAGGCCGAGGTAGCGGACCAGGCGCGGTTCGACGCCGGCGAGCGGGATGCCGTGGGAGCGGCCGTCCAGCGACATCGTGTCCGCGTGGTCGCGTAGGTCCATCGAGCCACCGACCCAGGTGCCCGGCTCGCGCCAGTTGCTGCCGGAGTTGGGCGGTGAGACCGCGCAGAGTTCGGGGTGGATCAGCGGGCAGTGGTAGCACTCGTGGTAGTTCTCCGCGATGACCTTCCAGTTGGCCGCCACCTCGTACTCGTGGCGGGCCTTGATGACCAGGGTCTCCGGCCGGTACGGCGCGACGTGGCCGGCCAGCGCGCCCACATGTGCGGCGAACGGGCGGGCTGTGCCGGTCGCGTTGACGAACAGCCAGCCGTGCCAGTCGACGGCCGGCAGTTCGATGAGACCGTACGCGGTGGCGTCGAAGCCCTCACCCATCCGCGGCGCGGTCCGCACGCGGCCGTCGAGGCCGTAGGACCAGCCGTGGTACGGGCAGAGCACCGCGGGCCGGTCGGTCGCCGCGCCGGCGGCCAGCAGTTCGTGTCCGCGGTGCCGGCAGACGTTGGCGAACGCCCGTGGCGTGCTGTCGTCGAACGTCACGAGCACGCCGACGTCGCCGACCGTGCGGGCGTGCTGGTTGCCGGCCTCGGCGAGGAGCGCGGTGCGCCCCAGAGCCACCCACGACCCGGCGAACAGGTGGCGTTGCTCCCAGGCGAGGACGTCGGTGGCGACGTACGCGGCGGCCGGCAGCATGGTCGACGCCCCGAACGGGCGGAGCGCGGCCTCGAGCGCGGACGGTTCGATCGGCGCACCCACCATCACGCCATCATCACCGACGCTCCAGACCTCCGAAACCCGCGCGGCACGATCAGGCAGGGGATGGGGGCGCACGGCCGGCGTCGACCGGTTAGGCCGGAGCGTCCTTGGGTGACCGCACGCAGGGCTCGGTCGGTTAGGCCGCAGCGTCCGTAGGCGACCGCGAGGCAGGGGTCGGTCGGCTAGGCTGCGGCGTCCTCGGGCGAGCGCAGGGCGAGGGTCGGGCGAGCGTCGACGACAGGTTCGACCTCACCGGCGACGGCGTCGTCGTGACCGACGGCGGCTGTGGGGCCCTTGGCACGGCGGCGCCTGGCCGCGGGCACCGGGCTCGCGGCCGGTGCGGGTCCGGTCGCCTCCTTGGCTCCCGCAGCCAGTTTGGCTCGGGCCTTCGGCACCCGCGGACCGGCGGCCGCGGCGGGTCCGGCGTCATCCGAGAGCGCGCTGCGGCCAGACCGGGACCGCTTCCGCCGAGGCGCGGACCCGACCCGATCCCCGCCCGTCGCGTCACCGACCCCTTGGCCGTTGGCAGCCAACGCTTCACTGGCCGCCGCGACGTCGGTCGTCGTCGCGTTCGGTTCGCTGGGCGCCGCGGCGTCGGTCGTCATCGCGTCGGTCGTCGTGGCGTCGGTCGTCGTCGCGCCGGTCGAGGTCGCCGTCGTGTTCGCCGAGAGGCCGGCCGTCGCGTCGGCTGAGGTGTCAGCTGCCGCGTCAGGCGCTGTTCGGGGGGCAATGCTCGGTACCGCCTGAGGCGCGATCCCAAGCCCTGCCTCGGCGGCTGCGTTCGGTGCGGCCTCGGCGACGACGTGCGGTGCTGCTTCGGCGGCCACGTGCGGTGCTGCCTCAGCGGCGACCTGGGGCGCCGCTGCCGCATCGGTCCGGTCGACCACCGACGCAGGGGTCGGGCTCGCTGCGGTGGCCGACTCCGTGCCCGACCCCGACGTGGCCGCTGCCAGGTTGGAGAGGACTATGTCCAGGACCTTTACCGCTTCTGGCTTCGCCAGTGGGTTGTTGCCGTTGCCGCATTTCGGTGACTGGACGCAGGACGGGCAGCCAGCCTCGCAGCCGCACTCCGCGATTACGTCCCGTGTCGCCTGGAGCCAGGACGAGGCCGCCGCGAAGGCGCGTTCCGCGAAGCCCGCCCCTCCTGAGTGGCCGTCGTAGACGAAGACCGTGGGTAGGCCCGTGTCCGGGTGCGACGCCGTCGACAAACCGCCGATGTCCCAGCGGTCGCACGTCGCCACCAGCGGCAGCAGGCCGATCGCCGCGTGTTCGGCCGCGTGCAGTGCGCCCGGAATGTCAGCCTCGGCTACCCCGTTCGCCGACAAAGCCGCGGGGGAGACCGTGAACCAGACCGCGACCGTGCGCAGCTCCCGCGCCGGGAGGTCCAACGGCTTTGTGTCGATGACCTCGCCCGAACCATGCCGGCGCCGTTGGTAGGACACCACCTGGCTCGTCACGTCCACCTCGCCCAGGTGCATCGCGACCGGGCCCGCCACCACCGACGAACCCACCCCCGCCACCGACAGCGTCGTCACGTCGCGGGCGTGGGTCGTGTAGTCCGGCTCCTCCGCGTGGACCAGCGCGCACCCGTCCTCGAGGTCCAGCGAGTCCACGACGAAGGACGCGCCCTGGTGCAGGTAGACAGCACCGTCGTGGAGCATGAAGTGCGACGAGCCCGCGTCGGTCATCCCGAGCAACCGGCCCGTCGACGACTCCACCACGCAGATCTGCTGGCCCCCACTGCCGCGCAGGTCGATCTCGGGGCGTTTCCACGGCCGCCAGTACCAACCCGACGGCCGCCGCCGCAGCAGGCCGGCCGCGACGAGTTCCTCCAGCACCGGCACCGCGGCCGGGCCGAACAGCGACAGGTCGGCCTGCGTCAGCGGGCCCTCGGCGGCCGCGGCGCACAGCTGCGGGCCCAGCACATAGGGGTTCGACGGGTCCAGCACCGTCGCCTCGACCGGGTGGCCGAACAGCGCCTCCGGGTGATGCACGAGATAGGTGTCGAGCGGGTCGTCCCGCGCCACCAGCACCGCCAGCGCGTCGGAACCCGAACGGCCCGCCCGGCCCGCCTGCTGCCACAGCGACGCCCGTGTGCCGGGGTAGCCGCAGATCAGCACCGCGTCCAGGCCCACCAGGTCGACGCCGAGCTCCAGCGCGTTGGTCGACGCCAGGCCCAGCAGCGAGCCGGAGAGCAGACCCTCCTCCAGCGACCGCCGCTCCTCGCGCAGGTAGCCGGCGCGGTAGGCCGCCACCCGCGACGCCAGCTCGGGGGATATTTCCGACAAGGACCGCCGGGCCACGGTCGCGACCGTCTCCGCCCCGCGCCGCGAGCGCACGAACGCCACCGTGCGCACCCCGGCCGAGACGGCATCGGTCAGCAAAGAGGCCGTCTCGCGGACGGCCGACCGGCGGACTGACGCACCTTCGAGCGGCGGTTCCCACAACGCGAACGTCACCCCGCCCCGCGGCGACGCGTCCTCGGTCACCGGCTCGACCCGCAGGCCCGTCAACCGCGCCGCCGCCGTCTCGGGATCGCCCGCCGTCGCGGACGCCAGCACGAACACGGGGGTACGCCCGTAACGGGCCGCCGCCCGCCGCAACCGCCGCAGCACGTGCGCGACGTGCGAACCGAACACACCCCGGTAGGTGTGGCACTCGTCGACCACGACGAACGCCAGCCGGCGCAGGAAGGTGCCCCAGGCGGCATGCCCCGGCAGGATGCTTCGGTGCAACATATCGGGATTTGTCAGGACGAAACGCGAGTTCTGCCGGATCCACTCCCGCTCGGCCCGCGGTGTGTCGCCGTCGTAACACGCCGGGCGTACGCCAGGAACGTCCAGACCGGCGACGGACCGCAACTGGTCCGCGGCGAGTGCCTTGGTCGGCGCGAGATAGAGCACCGTCGCCCGCGGGTCGTCGACCAGTCGCGACAGCGCGGGCAGTTGATAGGCCATCGACTTGCCGGAGGCCGTCCCCGTCGCCACCACGACGTGCCGGCCCTCGAACGCGAGCGACCCCGCGACGGCCTGGTGCCGCCACGGCAGCGAGACACCCCGCGCCGCGTACGCGGAGACCACCGCCGGCGGCACCCACGACGGCCACGGCACGGGATCGCCGACCCGGGAGGCGACCTGTTCGACATGGGTGACCGGCGGCTGGGCGAGCAGGCCGGCGAGCAGGGAAGCCGGCGCCCCAACCGCTGAGGTCATGCCTGCACTCTCGCACTGATGTTCTGATCAGTCGACGCCGGGTCAGGTCATCGCTGCATACACAGCGTGTCGATGGTTAGATCGCAGGAACAAAGTCACAACAGCGGGAGGCGTTCGATGGAGCTGTCGCTCTCGACCCGGGCCCTGGGCGGGCACACCGTGCTCGAAGTCGGCGGCGAGGTCGACGTCTACACCGCCCCCCGGCTACGCGAGCGGCTGATCGAGCTCGTGGACGCCGGCGCCACCCAGATCGTCGTCGACCTCGGTCGGGTCGACTTCCTCGACTCCACCGGGCTCGGCGTGCTGGTCGGCGCGCTCAAGCGGCTCCGGCAGGCGGGCGGCGGCCTCAGCCTCGTCTGCGACAAGGAGCCGTTGCTGAAGATCTTCCGGATCACGGCGCTCGACCAGGTCTTCCCGTTGTTCGCGACCGTCGAAGCGGCCGTCGAGGCCGGTCCGGCCGAGTGATGGCGACTGTTCGTCTCTCGTTCTCCCCGGCTCCGGTGCACGTCCGGACCGCCCGCCTGGTCGGCGTGGCGGTCGCCCGTCGTGCGGGCGTCGCCGAAGAGCTGCTCGACGAGGTACGGCTCGCGATCGGTGAGGCCTGCACGCGCGCGGTCGCGCTGCACCGCCAGTACGGACTCGCCGACCTCGTGCTGGTCGAGATGTCCGACGGCGGCAACTACGTGGTGCGCGTCATCGACCGCGCGCCGATCGAGGCCGGGCTCGGCCTCGCCGCGTTGCCCCCGGACGAGCTCGCCAACGAGTCGTTGACCGACGAGGCACTGACCGTCGGTGTCGGATTCGCCCTGCTCGCGGGGTTCGTCGAGGATCTCCAGGTGCGTCCTGTCGAGGTCGGCATCGGCACCGAAGTACGCATGGTCTGGCCGGTCGGGCGCTAGCAGAGATCACGTTTTGTGCGCGACAACCCCGCGCCGATGTGAATAGCGACACTGTGTACGGCTAGAGTACGCGGGTTATCAGCTAGCGCCCTGACCTCGCCATCCGTCTGGTCGGGTGCGTCGTTGCTCTCCACATGGAGACGTCCCAAGGCCGGGCTAGTCCACCGGCGGGACGCGTTGGTCGTTATTGGAGGACATAGATGTCCGGGACCGGGACCTTGGCCGCCGACGGCGGCGGGCTGTCCCTTACCAGTGCGAACTTCTCGTACGTGATCGTCGCCTTGGTGATCGCCCTCGTGGCGCTTGGCTTCGCGGCCACGCTGCGTCGGGCGGTTCTGGCAACCGGTAAGGGCACCACCAACATGCAGGAAATCGCGGGCGCTGTGCAGGAGGGCGCCTCGGCTTACCTGCGCCGCCAGTTCAGAACGCTCGCGATCTTCGTCGTGATCGCTGTGATCCTCCTTTACGTGCTGCCGGTACACGGCGCGGACGGCAACGAGACGCTGGTCAAGCTCGGCCGCTCGCTGTTCTTCGTGGTCGGTGCGGCGTTCAGCGCGTTCATCGGCGGCGCCGGCATGGCGCTGGCGACCCGCGCGAACCTGCGCGTGGCGGCCGCGGCCCGGGAGACCGAGGGCGGCCGCGAGAAGGCGATGCAGATCGCGTTCCGGACGGGCGGTGTCGTCGGCTTCCTGACCGTCGGCCTCGGCCTGGTCGGCGCGACCGTCGTCGTGCTGCTCTACAAGGGCGACGCCCCGACGGTGCTCGAGGGCTTCGGCTTCGGCGCCGCCCTGCTCGCGATGTTCATGCGGGTCGGCGGCGGCATCTTCACCAAGGCCGCCGACGTCGGCGCCGACCTGGTCGGCAAGGTCGAGCAGGGCATCCCCGAGGACGACCCGCGCAACGCGGCGACGATCGCCGACAACGTGGGCGACAACGTCGGTGACTGCGCCGGCATGGCCGCCGACCTGTTCGAGTCGTACGCCGTGACCCTGGTCGCCGCCCTGATCCTGGGCCGGGCCGCGTTCGGCGAGGACGGCCTGGTGTTCCCCCTGATCGTCTCGGCGATCGGCGCGATCATCGCGATCGTCGGCGTGTTCATCACCCGCCTGCGGGCGAGCGACCGCAACGGCCTGCAGGCGATCAACCGGGCCTTCTACATCTCGGCGGCGATCTCCGCGGTCGCGGTCGCGGTGGTCTCCTGGTTCTACCTCAAGCCGTCGTTCGCCGAGTTCAACGGGGTGTCCCCGGAGATCGCCGGCATCACCCGCGACCCGCGCTGGGTCGCGATCGGCGCGGTCGTCATCGGCATCGTGCTGGCCGCCGCCATCCAGGCGCTGACCGGCTACTTCACCGAGGTCGAGCGGCGTCCGGTGCAGGACATCGGCAAGAGCTCGCAGACGGGCGCGGCCACGGTCGTGCTCGCCGGCATCAGCGTCGGCCTCGAGTCGGCCGTCTACTCCGCGCTGCTGATCGGCGCCGGCGTGTTCGGCGCGTTCCTGCTGGGTGGCGGTTCGCTGATCCTGTCGCTGTTCGCGGTCGCGCTGGCCGGCATCGGCCTGCTGACCACGGTCGGCGTCATCGTCGCGATGGACACCTTCGGCCCGATCTCCGACAACGCGCAGGGCATCGCCGAGATGTCCGGCGACATCGACGAGGCCGGCGCGAAGACGCTGACCGAGCTCGACGCGGTCGGCAACACCACGAAGGCCATCACCAAGGGCATCGCGATCGCTACGGCCGTCCTCGCCGCGACCGCGCTGTTCGGCTCGTACACGAGCTCGGTGGCGACGTCGCTGACCGACGCGGGCATCGCGGACGTCGACAACTACATCCTCAACCTGCTGAACATCAGCAACCCGCGGAACCTGGTCGGCCTGATCGTCGGCGCCGCGGTGGTGTTCCTCTTCTCCGGTCTCGCGATCAACGCGGTGGCCCGGTCCGCCGGCGCCGTCGTGGTCGAGGTCCGTCGCCAGTTCCGGGAGTTCCCGGGCATCATGGACGGCACCCAGCGGCCCGAGTACGGCAAGGTCGTCGACATCTGCACCCGGGACGCGCAGCGCGAGCTGCTCACCCCCGGCCTGCTGGCGATCCTCGCCCCGATCGCGGTCGGTTTCGGCCTCGGTGCCGGCGCGCTGGCCTCCTACCTGGCCGGTGCGATCGGCGCGGGCACGCTGATGGCGGTGTTCCTGGCCAACTCCGGTGGCGCCTGGGACAACGCGAAGAAGCTGGTCGAGGACGGCCACTACGGCGGCAAGGGCTCCGAGGCCCACGCCGCGACCGTCATCGGCGACACCGTCGGTGACCCGTTCAAGGACACCGCCGGCCCGGCGATCAACCCGCTGATCAAGGTGATGAACCTGGTCGCGCTGCTGATCGCGCCGGCCGTCATCACGTTCAGCGTCGGCGACGACGCCAACACCGGGCTGCGGGTCGGCATCGCCGTCATCGCGGTCGCGGTCATCGTGGGCGCGGTGGTGTTCAGCAAGCGCAAGCCCGTCGCCATCTCGGACGCCGACTCGGGAAAAGCCGATGAGGACGCCGAAGTTGAGCGGGTGAACGTCTGATCGGGCACCCCTAGGGTTGTCGAGCCCCCGGTTGACGCGTCGCGTCAGCCGGGGGCTCTTCCTTCTATGCTGCACGGCATGCGTACCCCTCGCGCAGTCCTGCCGGCTGTCCTGCTGGTGCTGGCGCTCGCCGGTTGCGGAGCCGGCCGGCCCGCGCCGCAGATCTGGGCGGCGGACGTGTGCGACGCGCTGAGCCCCTGGCGGGACGAGATCGACAGCCTGGCCTCGGGCACCCAGCAGCAGATGACGGCCAAGACCACCCCCGCGCAGGCGAAGGAGAACCTGGTGCGGCTGCTCGGCGGTGCCGAACAGGCCAGTGAGGACGCCCGGGCGCTGGTCGAGAAGGCGGGCGTGCCCGACGTCGACGAGGGCACCGCGGTCGCCGACGGCTTCGTGGGCTCGCTGGCCGGGGTGCGCGACGCGTACGGGAAGGCAAAGCGGACCATCGACGGGCTGGACACCGGCCCCGCGTTCTACGACAGCGTGCAGGTCGCGGTCGAGACCCTCAACAAGGAGTACGACGCCAGCGCGCTGGACACCAGCAAGCTCGACTCACCCGAGCTGACGCGCGCCTTCGACGAGGTCCCGGAGTGTCGCTGACGCCGCGGCAGCTCTCGCTGTTCGGCGTCGAGGCCCGCGAACCCACGCCGGGAGACCTGGCGGGCCTGCTCGCCGGGCCGGGCCAGGTGGTGCGGATGGGCGGCACGGCCCGGGTCTCGGTGGTGGTCGACGCGGCCTGGCGGGTGCACGTGCTCGCCGCCGAGCTGACCCGGCGCGGGCTGGCGCCGACCTGGTCGCCCACCGAGGTGGACGGGCACCTGGGCGTGCGTACCTCTTATTCGACCGCGCTGGCGACGCTCGGGGTCGCCTGGCTGCGGGGCGCGGTGAAGCGCCCTCCGCCGGATTTCTTCCTCGATGGGCGAAGGCTCCGCCTCTGGGTGGCAGCGGCGGGTGCGCCGGATGAGTCCGGTTTTGCCCTGAAGCTCGGCGCCAACGACGAGGGGCAGTGGGACCAGGTCGGCGCCGCGCTCGCCGCGGTCGGCCTCCCCGCCGCGCTGCTCGGGCCCCGGGCCGGCGGACCCGCCTACCGGGTGACGGGCCGGCGCCGGTTGGCCCGTCTTGCCGAGCTTGTCGGAGATCGTCCACCACCGGCCCCGCAGGAATGCTGGCCTGGGTGAACGCGTTGTCCAACTGTTCGATCGACACCGGTTCCGGTGCGGTGGCACCCGTCACCCTTATACCTGGGTGTACGGTGTCGCCGTCCACCGTCACGCTGCGCCATGGTCCGGCTCGGATGGAGTATCGCGACCTCACCGCCGTGCGCGCGTTACCTTGGACATCCACGAGCATGTGAGGGAGTGCAGTGCCGAGCAACGCCAGGAGCACCCGTCTTGTCATCGTCGAGTCACCGGCGAAGGCCAAGACGATCTCGGGCTATCTCGGCCCGGGTTACGTGGTGGAGGCCAGCCTGGGTCACATCCGTGACCTCCCGCGCAACGCCGCGGACGTGCCGGCCAAATACAAGGAACTGCCCTGGGCCCGCCTCGGGGTCGATGTCGACAACGGCTTCGAGGCCCTCTATGTCGTGTCCGCCGACCGCAAGCAGCAGATCACCAAGCTGACCAAGCTGGCCAAGGAGGTCGACGAGGTCTTCCTCGCGACCGATGAGGACCGTGAGGGCGAGGCCATCGCCTGGCACCTGCTCGAGACCCTCAAGCCCAAGGTCCCGGTCAAGCGGATGGTCTTCCACGAGATCACCCGGCAGGCGATCCAGGCCGCCGTGGCCAACCCGCGCGACATCGACCGCGACCTGGTCGACGCCCAGGAGGCGCGGCGCATCCTCGACCGGCTCTACGGCTACGAGGTGTCGCCGGTCCTCTGGAAGAAGGTCATGCCGAAGCTCTCGGCCGGCCGGGTCCAGTCGGTCGCGACCCGCATCGTGGTCGAGCGTGAGCGCCAGCGGATGGCGTTCCGCTCCGCCGACTACTGGGACATCCAGGCGACGCTGGCCGTCGACGCGGCCGCCGCCAAGGAGGGCCCGCGCACCTTCACCGCCAACCTCGTCGCCCTCGACGGCGACCGGGTCGCCACCGGCAAGGACTTCGAGCCCACGACGGGCCGGGTGAAGCCGGGGGCCGCGGTCGTGCATCTCGACGCCGACGGCGCTCGAGGGCTGGCCGCCCGCCTCGACGGGCGGCCGTTCACTGTCACGAGGGTCGAGGAGAAGCCCTACCGGCGCCGGCCGTACGCGCCGTTCATCACCTCGACGCTCCAGCAGGAGGCGGCCCGCAAGCTGCGGTTCTCGTCACAGCAGACGATGCGCACGGCGCAGCGGCTCTACGAGAACGGCTACATCACCTATATGCGTACCGACTCGGTCAACCTGTCGGAGACCGCCATCGCCGCGGCCCGCCGGCAGATCGCCGAGCTGTACGGCCAGGGCAGCGTCCCGCCGGAGCCGCGCCGCTACACCGGCAAGGTGAAGAACGCCCAGGAGGCGCACGAGGCCATCCGGCCCTCGGGCGACACCTTCCGCACGCCCGGCGAGCTCGCCAACGAGCTGTCGGCCGAGGAGTTCAAGCTCTACGAGCTGATCTGGCGGCGGACCATCGCGTCCCAGATGACCGACGCGGTCGGCATGTCGGTGTCGATCCGGATCCGGGCCGTGTCGGTCGCCGGCGAAGAGGCCGACTTCGGCGCCACCGGCAAGACCATCACCGACCCGGGCTTCCTGCGGGCCTACGTGGAGTCGTCCGACGACGAGCACGCCGAGGCCGAGGACGCCGAGCGGCGCCTGCCCAACCTGGTCAAGGACCAGCCGCTGACGGCCGAGCAGCTCGAGGCGATGGGGCACAGCACCCAGCCGCCGTCGCGCTACACGGAGGCGTCGCTGGTCAAGCAGCTCGAAGAGCTGGGCATCGGCCGCCCGTCGACCTACGCGTCGATCATGGCGACCATCCAGGACCGCGGCTACGTGGTCAAGCGCGGCCAGGCGCTGATCCCGTCGTTCCTCGCGTTCGCGGTCGTCGGGCTGCTGGAGGGGCACTATCCCCGGCTGGTCGACTACAACTTCACCGCCGCCATGGAGAACGAGCTCGACGAGATCGCCGGCGGCGACATGGCCGCGACCGCGTTCCTGACCTCGTTCTACTTCGGCAGCGACGTCTCCGCCGACGGCACGATCGCGGCCTCGGGCGGGCTCAAGAAGCTGGTCACCGACAACCTCAGCGAGATCGACGCGCGCAGCGTCAACTCGATCCCGCTGTTCCGCGACGACCAGGGCCGCGACGTCGTGGTCCGGGTCGGCCGCTACGGCCCTTACCTGCAGCGGGCCACCGACCACGCGGCGGCCAACGGCAACGGTGACGGCGCCGAGCACGAGGACCGGGCGTCCATCCCGGAGGGCCTCGCGCCCGACGAGCTGACGCCGGAGAAGGTCGACGAGCTGTTCCTCGGCGGCGGCGGTGAGCGCAGCCTGGGCACCCACCCCGAGACCGGCGAGGACATCGTCCTCAAGTCCGGCCGCTACGGGCCCTACGTGGCCAGTGGCGAGCGCAAGTCGTCGCTGCTCAAGTCGCACACGCCCGACGGGCTCTCGCTCGAGGAGGCGTTGCGGCTGCTCTCGCTGCCGCGCGTCGTGGGCGCCGACACCGACGGTGTCGAGATCATCGCCGCCAACGGCCGGTACGGCCCGTACGTCAAGAAGGGCGACGAGTTCCGCTCGCTGGAGTCCGAGGAGAAGCTCTTCACGGTCACGCTCGACGAGGCCAAGGCGCTGCTCGCGGCGCCCAAGACCCGGCAGCGCCGGGCCGCCGCTCCGCCGCTGCGGGAGATGGGCGCCGACCCGCTGACCGAGAAGCCGCTGGTGATCAAGGACGGCCGGTTCGGGCCCTACGTCACCGACGGCGAGTTCAACGCGTCGCTGCGCCGGGGTCAGACGCCGGAGTCGCTCTCCCTCGAGCAGGCGTCGGAGATGCTCGCCGAGAAGCGGGCCAAGGGTCCGGCGCCGCGCAAGAAGGCGACGAAGAAGGCCGCCACCAAGGCCACGGGCACGGCCGGCGCCGCCAAGAAGACGGCGGCCAAGAAGACCACCGCCAAGAAGGCGACCGCGGCCAAGAAGACCACGGCAGCCGCCAAGAAGGCGGCTCCGAAAAAGACGACTGCGGCCAAGAAGACGACCGACTAGCGTCTGGTCGATGTGGACGACCACATCGCACGTCGACGAGTTCCGCACCGCGGCGGGCGCGGGCCTGCTCGCCCGCCCGGTGGAGAACACGCTGCTGCTGACGATCGCCGCCAAGGTGGCCGCGGCCGACCCGGGTGACACCGCGCCGGTGTTCGGCTGGCACCCCGACGGCAGCGCCTTCGTCTGGACACCGCCGCGGCCGCTGCTGCTCGGCGGCACGGCCACCGTCGCGGCGGCGGCCTCGTTGGCGGCGGTGCTCGACGGCGTCCCGGCCGTCAACTCCACCGACGAGGGGGCGCGGGCCTTCTCCGACGCGTGGTGCGCCCGGACGGGCGCGACGGCCAGACCCGGGCGCCGGTCCAGGCTGTTCCGGCTGGGCGACCTCGTGCCGCCGGCCGGCGTTCCCGGCGTCGCGCGGGCAGCCGGCCCGGCCGACCGCGACCTGCTGACGGCCTGGCTCGTCGCCTTCGGCGAAGAGGCGCACGAGCCCCTCACCGCGGCCGCCGAGACCGTCGACGCCGCCCTGCGGGGCGGCTTCTACACCGTCTGGGAGTGCGACGGCGTCGCGGTGTCCCTGGCCGGTGTGCGGGCGCCGGCCGGCGGCGTCGTGCGGGTCGGGCCCGTCTACACCCCGCCGGCCCACCGCGGCCGAGGGTTCGGCTCGGCGGTGACGGCGGCGGTCAGCGCGGCCGCCCGCCCGCACGAGGTGGTGCTCTTCACCGACCTGAGCAACCCGACGAGCAACTCGATCTACGCGAAGATCGGCTACCGCCCGGTCGAAGACCGCCAGATCTACGAGTTCTGAGCGCCGGGATCCGGCATCCTGGACGGCATGGCCGCCAAGTTCGCGAGTGTCGACGACTACCTCGACGCGTTGCCCGCCGAGCAGCAGGAGATCGCCCGGCGGATGCGGCAGACCGTGCTCGATGCGCTGCCCAGCAGCGGCGAGAAGATCAGCTACAACATGCCGGCGGTGACGGTGGACGGCACGGTGCTCGTCTACTACGCCGCTTGGAAGAAGTTCATCTCGCTCTACCCGGCGCCGCGGGCCGACGACGACTTCGAGCGGGCCGTGGCGCCCTACCGCGGCGCCAAGGACGCCCTGCAGTTTCGTTGGACCGAGCCGATCCCGTGGGACCTGGTCACCCGGGTCGTCCGCGTCATGCACGACCAGCGCGGAAGCTGACGGGGCCCGCTCCGCCGAGACGGAACGGGCCCCACCTGTTGCCAGGAACTCAGCCGAGCAGGTGCCGGATCGCGCGCTTGACCAGGTCGTCGCGCTGCGCGGGCGCGAGGCCCTCGAAGCCGAACCCGGTGTAGACGCTGTCCTGCGTGGTGATCACGGCGCCTTCCTCGAACCCGAGCTGGGTGCGGCTCCAGTCGGTGACGTTGGGCGCCGAACCCGGCGGCGGGCCGAGCACCGTGAAGCCGCCCAGGTCGGTCTCGAACCCGGTCGACGCGAGCGTGGCCCCGTCGGCGACGACCCGCACGTCGTCGACGAACGCGGCCAGGCCCTCGGTGCCCCAGTCGGTCATGTAGGTGATGGAGAGCTCGACCTGCTTGCCCGCGTACGGCGTCAGGTCGACCACCCACTCCTTCCAGCCGCCGGACGAGCCGGTGGCCGCGTGCCACGCCCCGGACGTGCCCGTGGGCAGGCACGGCTCGTCGGTCGCGGTGAAGGTGACGTAGTGGTTGAGCTGCGGGTGCAGCCGGCCCGGCGAGTTGGCGGCACAGCTGTCACCCGTGTTCTGGGTGGTCTTGCCGTTGACGTCGGGCAGGGTCGTCCAGTCGTCACCGCCGGCCGTACGCGCCTCCACGAACATGAAGTCCCAGTTCGTCTCGATGTCGTACGACGTGAAGAAGCGCAACTGGCCCGAGGACTTGCCGGTCAGGTCGACCGTGCGGCCGAGCCGCTTGTAGGCCTCGTCACCGCGCCCGCTGAAGGCGTAGTAGTCGCCCTCGTAGGGGTCGAACGGCGGCGCACCCGGCCGGACCCAGCCCACCGGAGCGGAGCTGGTGCCGAACCACGGGAACTCGTCCTGCGGCAGGATGCTCGACGTCGCCAGGAACGACGCGGTGTGGTCCTGGTTCTCGGCGGAGCCCGGGGCGTTGAGCGTGCCCTGGAAACCGGTGAACCGCCCGCCGGTGCCGTTCAGCGGCAGCGGGTTGCCCTCCTCGTCGGAGCCGGACCCGTCGACGTACGCGTAGGCGCCCAGCCAGTACTGCTGGAAGTCGTTGAACAGCGGCAGGCACGGCGGGTCGTGCGGGTCGGTGCACTCGGGCTGCGCCGGCACGTCGGGCTCGTAGTAGTAGGAGCCGTTGATGTTCTGCGCGTACATCGCGTTCTTGCCCGTGATGAAGATCTTGCCGCCCTCGTTGACGTAGTCGCGCACGGCGAGCTCCGTCTCCAGCGCCGACTTCGCGGCCGTGCCGGGCACCTGGCCCTGCGCCCGCGGGATGACGTCGTCGCCGGTCTCCCACACGACGGCCTTGTAGTGCGACAGCACACCCAGCGGGTGCGGTGCCTTGCGATCGCGGGTGTCCATGTCGTAGACGTCGCTGCTGCGCCCGGCGGCGGTCAACGCCGCCTGCATCTCGTCGGCGTACTTCGCCGACGTGCCGGTCTGCGCCGGGCTGAGGCCCGTCACGTCCTCGGCCGCCAGCACCAGCACGTCGCCGCCGATGTCCTGCGACACCGTGTAGGTGAAGTGCGAGCTGGCCACGGGGCCCTTGCCCGGCTTCTTGCCGCTGAACCAGACCTCGACCGTGTCGCCCTTCTTGGCCTTGGTCACCGTGCCGCGCAGCTCGGCGTAGTAGTCGTCGCCCTCGTTGCCGTAGCGCTCACCGCCGCGCCATTCGCGGACGCTCGTGGTCTGCGGCCGGCCGCCGTTGACGGTGTAGTGCATCCGCACGTCGCGCAGCGCCCGCCGGGCGGTCACCGCGACCGGCTGCCGGGTGCCGTAGGAGAAGTCGAACGCGTCGACCACGAAGTCGGGGGTCGTGCGGCCGACCGCCGACACCGGGTCGTCCGGGTCGAGCGCGGAGCGGCCGGTGGCGATCGCGAACGGGATGTTCTTCTGGAACTCCGCCTCGATCAGGTCCTCGTCGTCCGGGAAGATGAAGTCGCTGACGCAGTCTTCCGCCAGCCACTCGTCGTCGGGCACCGAGTCGGCCGCGGCCGCGCAGGTGCTCATCTCGGGCGTGAAGCCGAGGCCGCCCCAGCGGGCCGACAGGCCCGAGTCGGCGTCACCGTTGGTGGTGTAGAGCTCGGCGGAGATGTCGGGGTCGTAGCCCGGCACCGCGGGGTGCGCGTCGTCGCCCGCCATCGTGATCGAGATGACGTCGTCGGGCGTCGGGGTGCTGACCTGCCAGCCCACGCCGTAGAGCAGGAGCTGGGCGGCCGAGTGGTAGTTGATGAAGAACTCGGGCCGGATCTTGCTGTAGAGCGAGTGCAGCGCCTTGGTCTCCGGCTCGGAGTCGGGCGCCGGACCGCGGTAGGTGTCGCTGGTGATCTGCGGCGACGAGCCCTCGTTGTCGTAGCCCCACTTGTAGCCGAAGTTGCGGTTGAGGTCGACGCCGTCGAGCGTGGTGATCTGGCCGTCACCGTCGTTGTCGCGCAGGTTCTTGCGCCACAGCCGGTTGTCCTCGGTGAACGTGTAGTCGTAGCCGTCGGCGTTGTGCACCGGCAGGAACCACAGCTCGGTCTTGTCGACCAGGTTGGTGATCACCGGGTCCTTGCCGTAGTTGTCGAGCACGTAGTGCATCAGCCGGCGGGTCATCTCGACGGTGATCCACTCACGGGCGTGCTGCGCGCCCATGTAGAGGGTCGCCGGGCGGGAACCGTCGCGCACGTTCTTCGCGTTCTTGGTCACTCGTACCGCGGTCATGGTCTTGCCCTGGGTGGTCTTCCCGAAGTTGACCACCTCGGCGAGCTTGGGATAGCGGGCGGCGGTGGCGACCAGCTCGTCGCGGATGCCGCCGGGAGCGCTGTAGGGCCGGAACGCCTCCCAGCCGGCCCGGGCCTGCTCGCGCAGTGCCTGCGAGGCCGCCTTGCCGCGGACCTTCTTGACGGACAGCTTGACGCCCTGGTCAGCGAGCCGGTCGGCGTTCCGCTCGCTGAGCACGGCCTCGACCCGGGTGTTGGCCCCGTCGGTGCCGACGGTGACCTCCTCGGCGTCGACGCCGGCCGCGCGCAGCTCGTCGAGCTGTGCCGGCGTCACCGTGCCGACGTAGACCTCCAACTGGTCACCCGCACCGGGCGCCGCCGCCCGGGCCGGCGATGCCGCGAGCATCGCGGCGACCACCGTGGCGGCGGTCGCAGCCGCCAGCCATCGTCTAGATCTCATCCATCCCCCTCGCTCATGACAAAGGGGCTCCTCCACGTCGAAGAGCACCAATGTGGAGCCTGCCGACTGCGTAGGCGCCGGTCAATGGATGGCTACCCTCGACGGAACCCTACGGTTACGGCTGGCTACGCGGGGTCAACGAGGCAGTGGGGGACGTGTGGCGGACCGCCCAGAGCGCGGCCTCGGTGCGCGATGTCGTGCCCGTCTTGCGCAGCAGGTTGGAGACGTGCACGGTGACGGTCCGCACGGAGATGCCGAGCGCCCGCGCGATCTGCTTGTTGGCCATGCCGTCGCGCAGGCAGACCAGCACCTCGGCCTCGCGGGCGGTCAGCTCCGCGGCGGCCGGATCGGCGGGCCGCGCAGGCGCGAGCAGGGCGGCCATGTCGTCGGCGGGCGTCGTGGCGACGAGCTCCGTCAGGCGGTACGCGTTGCCGCCGGTCCGCTGCCACACCTCGCGCGCGGCGCCGGGCGGGATCTCGCGGTCCGGGTAGACCTGCGCCAGCACCGCCGCCACGTCGGCCGGCCGCAGCGGGCCGAGGTGGGCCCGGATCGCGCCCGGCGTGCCGGTCAGTCGGGCCAGGGTCCGGGCGACCAGTGGGTCTGCACTGGGCCGGCTGGTCACCAGCAGCAGGGCCGGCAGGCCCGGCGCCGCCGCGAGCTCGCCGACGAGGTTGAGGCTGGCCGGGTCGAGGGCGTGCAGGTCCTCGACCACGAGGACGGCGGGCCCGGCACCGGCCAGGTGGCGGACCACCCGCGTGGCGACCCGCAGCAGCGCGCCGGGCGCGAACCGCTCGACCGGGGCGGCGTCGTGCTGGGCGAGCCAGGCGAGGGCGGGGCCGGGTGCGGGCAGGCCGCGGGTGTCCCGGCCGCTGAGGACGGCGGCCAGCCAGTCGTACGGCGCCGGCGAGTGGATGCGGGCCTGACCGGCGAGCACGGTGCCCGGTGTCGGGTCGAGTTCCGCGAGCACGGCCGCCAGCAACGCGCTCTTGCCGGTGCCCGGATCGCCGGTGAGCACGGCGACCCGTACGCCGGCGAGGTCACCGGCGACCGTGGCCCAGGCGGCGGCCAACTCGGCGCGTTCCCGCGCTCGCCCGACCATCGTCACCGGCATCACGCACACACCCTACGAAACAATGCGTAGAGACTGCGATCGACGGGTTTGAGATGCTCGTACCATGCCCCGCTTGATCTTGCGTGCTGTGACCGTGACCGACGTCGGCCCGGCCCGGCCCAACAACGAGGACGCGGCGTTCGCCGGGCGCCGCCTGGTGGTGATCGCCGACGGCGTCGGCGGCATGCCGGCGGGCGAGATGGCCAGCGAGATCGTCATCGAGGCGCTGCGCGGGCTGGAGGACCAGGACACCCCCGACCCGGCCGGTGCGCTGGCCGGCGCGGTCGAGCAGGCCAACGCCCAGATCGCCGCCGAGCACCAGGGCGCGGGCACGACGGTCACCGCGGGCCTGCTGCAGGGCGACTACCTGGGGCTGCTGCACGTCGGCGACTCCCGTGGCTACCTGCTGGCCGCCGGCGCGCCCGAGATGGTCCGGTTGACCCGCGACGACACGTTCGTCCAACTGCTCGTCGACCGGGGCGCGCTGACCGCCGAGGAGGCGCGGGGGCATCCGCGCCGCTCGGTGATCACGCAGGCGGTGCAGGGCGACAGCTACAAGGCGGCGACGGCGCTGCTGCCGGTGGAGGCCGGCGACCGGGTGCTGCTGTGCAGCGACGGCCTGTCCGACTACGTCGAGGACACGGTCATCGGGCGTACGCTGCGCGAGGTCGTCGATCCTGACGCGTGCGCCCGGCAGCTCGTGGCGCTCGCCCTCGCCGCCGGCACCTACGACAACGTCACCGTGGTCGTGGCCGACGTGGTGACCGCCTAGGCCCCGAGCACCCGCTCGGTGTAGGCGTTGGCGAAGACCCGATCGGGGTCGAGCCGATCGCGCAGCGCGACGAACTCGTCGAAGCGCGGATAGACGGGGCGCAGCGACTCGGCGTCGCGGTAGTGCAGCTTGCCCCAGTGCGGCCGGCCGCCGAGCTCGCGGGCGAGGCTCTCCACCGCCCGGAAGTAGGGCTCGTAGGGCGCGCCGGCGAACTGGTGCACGGCGACGTAGACCGAGTCGCGGCCGTAGCCGTGGGAGAGCGGGATGTCGTCGGCGGCGGTGAACCGCACCTCGACGGGGAACTGCACCTTGAACGGCAACGTCTCGATGATCCGGGGCAGCGCGCCCAGCACCGTCGGGAACGCGTCGCGCGGGAAGCCGTACTCCATCTCCGTGAATCGCACCCGGCGCGGCGTGCAGAAGACGGTGTCCGACCGTCCGGTGTAGACGCGCTCCGTGAGCGCGCGGGCGGAGATCGCGTTGATGGGGGCCACCGCGGCCGGCAGCGCGCGGCCCAGCCGGCAGGCGCCCGCGAACACGGTGTTGGCCAGGAAGTCGTCGTCGAGCCAGCCGCGCCAGCCCGGCAGCGGCCGGTCGTGGGCCGGCACCCGGTTGTTGGTCTTGACCTGGACCCGGTCGGTGTACGGGAACCAGTAGAGGTCGCAGTGGTCGTTCTCGGCGACGAGATCGGGCCAGCCGGTGAGCACGTCGGCCAACCGGCCCGGGCGCTCGTGGGCCCGCAGGGTGAAGGCGTCGACGCAGCGCAGCGTCACCTCGGTGAGCACGCCTAGCGCGCCGAGCCCGACCCGGGCGGCCGTGAAGACCTCCGGGTGGTGCTCCGCGTCGCAGCGCAGCACCTCGCCCGTGCCGGTGACCAGGGTCAGGCCGACCACGAACGTGGACAGGCAGCCGTACGCCGCGCCGGTGCCGTGCGTACCGGTGGAGATCGCGCCGGCGACGGTCTGCGCGTCGATGTCGCCGAGGTTGGGCAGCGCGAGGCCGTGGCTGGCGAGCAGGGCGTTGAGGGTCGCCAGGGTCATGCCGGCCGGCACCGTCACGGTCCTGGCCTCGCGGTCGACGTCGACCGGGCCGGGCAGCGCGGTCAGGTCGACCCGCACGCCGTCGGTGACCGCGATGTCCGTGAAGGAGTGGCCGGAGCCGACGGGCTTGAGCCGCCCGCCCGTCTTGATCAACTCGACGAGCGCGTCGAGGTCGCGGGGGCGCTCCGCGCGCGCGGTGGCCTGCTGGTTGCCGGCCCAGTTGCGCCACTGCGCCACGCTGGTCGCGGCGGCTCGACTCGCGGTCATGGCGGCCTCCACAATATGAACAGCTTTCATATCAGTGTTTAAGCGCGCGCGTAAGAGTGTCCTGTCAAGAGTCCCCGCAAATACCGCCCTTCTGCTGAATACCTCTCATCCGGGTTGCTCGTTGATCCGAGTAACGTTCCCCCCGCGCGGGGCCGAAAGAGGAAGGATGTGGTGAGGCATGACGACATCAGCCGTCACCACGGGCCCGCTGCGCCGGGTGCCGGTGCAAGGCCGCAGTGTGGCCCGCGTCCAGCGGATGCTCGACGCGTGCGCCGAGATCGTCGACGAGGTCGGCTACGAGGGCCTGACGACCACATTGCTCGCCGAGCGTGCCGAAGTGGCGATCGGTTCCGTCTACCAGTTCTTCCCCGACAAGCGGGCCATCGTGCAGGCGCTGACGCTGCGCAACATGGAGGCCTACCTGGAGCGGTTGGCCAACCGCTTCGGCAGCGGCACGTTCGCTGACTGGTGGGAAGGCGTCGACGCCGGCATCGACGAGTACATCGAGATGCACCGCACCGTGCCCGGCTTCCGGACCCTGCACTTCGGCGACGTCGTCGACGTGCACCTGCTCGACGAGGAGCGCGACAACAACGCGGTCATCGCCGAGCAGCTCGCCCGGCTGCTCGTCGAGCAGTTCCACGTCGCCGACGAGCCACGGCTGCGGTTCGCCCTGGAGATCGCCGTCGAGGCCGCCGACGCGTTGATCAAGCTGGCCTTCCGGCGCCGCACCGAGGGCGACGAGCGGGTCCTCGCGGAGGCCAAGGCGCTCATCCGCGAATACCTGCACCGGCACGTCTCGGTGTAAGGAACGGTCCGTTCTTAACGCTTTCCGTATAAGAACGGACCGTTGCTAACGCTTAGAGGAAGGCGTGGCCCTCGCCGCGGTAGGTGGGCTCGACGGCGATCACCGTGTCGTCGTCGATCAGGTGGAGCTCGTTGACGTGCTCGGCGAGCTCACCCGCCTTCGCGTGCCGGAACCAGACCCGGTCGCCGACCCGCAAGGAGTCGGCGGCCGGGCCGCGCAGCGGGGTCTGCACCTCGCCGGCGCCCTCGGTGCCGATCATCTTCAGGCCCGCCGGCAGCCACGGGGTCGGTTGGCGGCTCGGCTCGGCGGGGCCGGACGCGATCCAACCGCCCCCCAGCACGGTCACCAGGCCGGGTCCCGGCCGGCGGACCACCGGCTGGGCGAAGAACGCGGCCGGTGTCGGCCGCCAGGCCGTGTACGCGTCGAACAGCGTGGGCCCGTAGAGGCCGGAGCCGGCGGTGATCTCGGTGACCGACGGGTCGCCGCCGGTCAAGCTGACACTGCCGGTGCCGCCGCCGTTGACGAACTCCAGCTCGGTGACGGCGCGGACCGCTTCCACCACGGCACCGCGCCGGTCCAGCAGCTCGCGCCAGGACCGCCGCTGCATCGCCCGGATCGCGAGGGCCCGGGCGCGCCGGCCGGGTGGCGCGTCGCCCAGGCCCGCGATCTGGGCCTCGTACGACATGATCCCGACCAGCTTGAACGCCGGTCGCTTGGCGATCGCCTCGGCGAGCGCGCGGGCCTGGTCGGGCGCGTGCACGGGGGAGCGGAACACGCCCAGGTGAACGCGTCCACCGGCGAGCCGGTAGGAGGCGTCGAGGTCGACGCAGAGCCGGATCTCGGTGCCGCCGGTCGTCGACTCGAGGAAGTCGAGTTGCTCGACGTTGTCCACCATCAGAGTGACACCGGTCCGCAGGCGCTCGTCGCCGGCCAGGTCACGCAGGGCGGCCCGATCCGCGGTCGGATAGGCGACTACGGCGTCGTCCGTAACGCCCGTCCGGACGAGCCAGTTGGCCTCGGCGAGCGTGTACGCGAGCACGCCGTGCCAGCCCGGACGACCAAGCACCCGGGAGAGCAGCGCGCGGCAGCGCACCGACTTGCTGGCCACCCGCAGCGGCTTGCCGGCGGCGCGGCTGACCAGGGCATCCGAGTTGGCGTCGAACGCCGCGAGGTCGACGACGGCGCACGGCGGGTCGAGCTCCGCGGTGGCCTTGTCGAACCTTGCCCTTTGGGACGTTTCGGGGGTTTTACCGGACACATCTGCACCGTAGCGGGTGGGAATGCAATGCGAAACACCCTCGTGTACGCGGCACCCTTACGGGCGTATCGGGGCAGCTAGGGTCAGGGATCGACCGGAAGGCGGCGTGGCCCGTAAGGGGCACGACGCATGAGGACCTCAGGATGATGTCGGGGTGGGCGTGATCGTCCACGCCGTTAGAGTGAGGTCCGGGGGAGCCCAGCGATGGGCCGGCACTGCGGAGGTACGGCCATCGACACGAACGTCAGCGGAGAGGACCTCGAGCGCCCCGGCGCACGTCCGGACGCCGCCGGGTCCAGCACCACCAACCGCTCGCAGCAGGTCGACCTCTCCGGCGTCAGCGCGCTGCGGGCCGTGCTCCGGATCCGGCCGTTCCGCCGGCTCTGGCTGGTGCTCGGCGTCGCGTCGCTGGGTGACTGGCTGGGCCTGCTGGCGACCTCCATCTTCGCCTCGGCCCAGGTCAGCGGCGACACTGCCAAGGGTCTCGCGTTCGGTGGCGTGATCGCCGTACGCCTGCTGCCCGCCCTTATCCTCGGCCCCGTGGCCGGCGTGCTGGCCGACCGGTTCGACCGGCGCTACACGATGGTCATCTGCGACCTGCTGCGGTTCGTGCTGTTCGCGTCGATCCCGCTGGTCGCGCTCCTCGGGTTCTCCGGCGCGGTGGTGGTGGGCTGGGCGGCGATCGCCACCTTCATCATCGAGGCGATCACGCTGATCTGGATCCCGGCCAAGGAGGCCGCGGTTCCCAACCTGATCCCCAAGGCCCGGCTCGAGGTCTCCAACCAGCTGACCCTGATCACGACGTACGGCCTGACGCCCGTGCTCGCGGCCGTCGGCCTGGCCGCCCTCGACGCCAGCGTCCGGGGCATCACCGGTTCGGCACCGGCCGACTGGGCCGAGCCCGCTCAACTCGCGCTCTGGTTCAACGCGTTTTCCCGGCTGGCCACCGCGATCGTGGTGTTCTACGGCATCAAGGAGATCAGCGGCCGCACCTCGCCGCAGGACCGCGAGAACACCAGCATGTTGCGCCAGTTCGTCGACGGCTGGAAGTTCATCGGCAACTCCCCACTCGTACGCGGCCTCGTGCTCGGCATCTTCGGCGCGTTCGCCGGCGGCGGCGTGGTGATCGGCACCGCCCGGTTCTTCACCCAGTCGCTCGACGCCGGTGACGCCGCGTTCTACCTGCTCTTCGCGTTCCTGTTCGTCGGTCTCTCGGTCGGCATCGGGCTCGGCCCGGCGATCATCAAGGACCTCTCCCGGCGGCGCTGGTTCGGCATGAGCATCGTGCTCGCGGCCGCCTCGGTGATCGTGCTCGCCGCCTCGATCCACCTGTCGATGGCGATCGTCGGCGCGGTGCTGGTCGGCGCCGGCGCCGGCATGGCGTTCCTCGCCGGCATCACGCTGCTCGGCGTCGAGGTCGCCGACGAGGTGCGCGGCCGGGTGTTCGCGGTCGTGCAGACCGGCACCCGGGTGGTGCTGATGATCGCGATCGCGCTGTCCAGCCTGCTGGTCGGCGTCGGCGGCTCGCGCACGCTCGACGTCGCCTCGCTCGGCATCTCGATCTCCTCGACCCGGCTGCTCCTGCTGGCCGCGGGCGTCGCCGGCATCCTCTCCGGGATCAGCGCGTTCAAGCAGATGGACGACAAGCCCGGCGTCGGCGTCCTGGCCGACCTGTGGGGCTCGATGCGCGGCCGGCCGCTCTCGCCCGCCGAGCCGTCGGCCTGGCGCGGCGTCTTCGTGGTCTTCGAAGGCGGCGAGGGCAGCGGCAAGTCGACCCAGGTCGCGGCGCTGGCCGATTCGCTGCGGGCCGAGGGGCGCGACGTCGTGGTGACCCGCGAGCCCGGCGCCACCGACGTCGGCCAGCGGATCCGGTCCATGGTCCTCTCGCAGGACACCGATCTGTCGCCGCGCGCCGAGGCGCTGCTCTACGCGGCCGACCGGGCCCACCACGTGGCGACCGTCGTCCGGCCGGCGCTGGCCCGCGGGGCGGTGGTCGTCAGCGACCGCTATGTCGACTCCTCGCTGGCCTATCAGGGCGCTGGTCGTACCCTCCCGGTCGAGGAGGTGTCCTGGCTCTCCTCGTGGGCGACCGGGGGCCTCAAGCCCGACCTGGTGGTGCTGCTCGACGTCGAACCCACGGTCGGCCTGTCCCGGGCGGCCGAGCGGGGTGTGCACGACCGGCTCGAGACCGAGGCGCTGCCGTTCCACGAACGGGTCCGGTACGCGTTCCTCGACCTGGCCGCCGCCGACCCGCGCCGCTACCTGGTGCTCGACGCGACCCGGCCGCGGGACGAACTCGCGCTCGCGGTCTTCGACCGGGTGACCCCGATGCTGGGCGACCCCGGGCCGGAGCATCCGGGGCCGGCCAAGCAGCCCGACACGTCGACGGAGCCGGAACTCTCCCAGCAGGAGATAGCCTCGATCGTCGACGCGGCGCAGCGTGGCGAGCCCGCGGATTCGAACTCTTCGGATTCTTCGGATTCTTCGGACTCCGGGGCGGATGACGACAGGCCGTCCGCGCGGCTGGCCGCCGCGCAGCGCACCCCGCCACCGCCGCCGGACCGGGAGTTGGAACCACGTGGCTGACGTCTTCGCCGACCTGGTGGGCCAGGAGGAGGCCGTCGACATCCTGCGCCGTGCGGCGGCGGGTGCGGTGGCCATCCTCGACGGCTCGGGCACCGGCTCGGCGATGACGCACGCGTGGATCTTCACCGGGCCGCCCGGCTCGGGCCGCTCGGTCGCGGCCCGCGCCCTCGCCGCGGCGCTGCAGTGCGCCACCGGCGTCGGCTGCGGCGAGTGCACCGGCTGCCGCACCACGCTCGGCGGCACCCACGCCGATGTGCGGATGGTCACACCCGACGGGCTGTCGATCGGCGTCAACGAGATGCGCGCGCTGGTGCTGCGCGCCGCCAGCGCACCCACCGGCGGGCGCTGGCAGGTGGTCGTCATCGAGGACGCCGACCGGCTCACCGAACAGGCCGGCAACGCGCTGCTCAAGGCGATCGAGGAGCCGCCGCCGCGGACGGTGTTCCTGCTCTGCACCCCGTCGACCCACCCCGACGACATCTCCGTGACGATCCGGTCCCGCTGCCGGGTGGTCACCCTGCGCCAGCCGCCCGCCGCGGCGGTCGCCTCGGTGCTGGTGTCCCGCGACGGCGTCGAGGCCGACACGGCGGCCTGGGCCGGCGCGGCCGCGCAGGGCCACGTCGGCCGGGCCCGCCGGCTGGCCCGCGACGCCGACGCCCGCCGCCGGCGCGAGGCCGTGCTCGCCGTGCCCCGCCGGTTGACCGGCGTCGGCGCCTGCTTCGACGCCGCGTCGGCGCTGATCGAGGCGGCCGAGGCCGAGGCGGAGGCGGCGGTCGCCGAGGCGGACACGGCCGAACGCACCGCGCTGGAGACCGCGCTCGGCGCAGGCGGCACGGGCCGCGGCGCCTCGGGCGCCATCCGCGGCGCCGCCGGGCAGCTCAAGGACCTGGAGAAGCGGCAGAAGTCCCGGGCGACGCGGGCGCAGCGCGACGCGCTGGACCGCGCGCTGGTGGACCTGGCGGGTTTCTACCGCGACGTCCTGGTCCGCACGATGGCGGCGCCGGTGGCCCCGGTCCACACGGACGCGACATCGCTGGCGGAGGCCGCGGCCCGCAAATGGAGCCCGGACGACGCCCTCCGCCGCCTGGAGGCGGTCCTGGAGTGCCGCACGGCCATCGAGGCCAACGTAAAGCCCCGCATCGCCGTCGAGGCGATGATGCTTTCCCTCTGGAACTAGTTATCCACAGGCGGACTTTCGCTGCGTGTGCGGCAGCGGTACGGTTCGATGCCTGGACGACGTGTGGTGGTGGTCGCGACACGGTCGGTGAGGGAGCCGCATGCCGCGAGAGATCGACGAGGCGTGGGTCGAAGAGGCGATCGCGCGCTACCGCCGCATCGAGTCGCTGCGCGACGAGTTCGACCGCGCGGCGCGCGCGACCGAGGTGACGGTCCGCTCGCCGGACGGGTTGGTCGAGGTGGTCGTGACGGCAGCGGGCGAGGTGACGGAGGTACGGGTGGTGGGCAACCTGCAGGGTCGCGGCAACCGCGACCTTTCTGTCTCCTTGACCACCACGATCGCGGCGGCGGCCGACGCGGCGCGCTGGGCGCGCGACAAGCTACGCGCCGAGACGTTCGCCGACTACCCGCCGCTGGGCGAGTCATGACGCCGCCGCGGGGCCGTGGCGGCGGCGGGCTTGATCTCGCGGCTGGAGCCGTGACCTCGCCATCCGGTCGTGGGTCAGCGGCTTGGTCGCTGGTTTGCCGCGGGTGGGAGGTGTGATGACCGCTCCGCTGGGTCGGGTGGCGCGTGACCTTGATGAGTTGGCCGCCGGGTTGGGCGGTGGGCTAGCGGCGGTGGATCCGGGGCCGGGAGCGTTCGGGGCCGACCTGCCGGGGCGGCTCGGTGTGCTGGGTCGCGACCTGCACGCGCGGTGGTCGGCCGAGGTGGGTGAGCGGGCGCGCACGGTGGATGCGCTTGCCGCGCGGCTGACCGACACGGCCGCCACCTTGCGCACGGCTGGTGGCGGTTATGCCGGCGCGGAGGACGACTCCGCCCGGCGTAGTGGTGAGGTGGGTGGGGCATGAGCGATGCGCTCGACCATCTCGCGGGGCCTGCGGGTGATCTGCTCGCGCGGGTCGACGACCTGCTCGCCCGGGTCGGCGCGCCCGACGACGACCCGGTCTGGCCGTTGCTGCGCCGCATGCGGGCGTTGCCGGGCGAGGCGGTGGCCGCGCTGACCGGCACCTTGCGCGCGGCGCCGCTGGCCGAGGCGGGCGGGGTGTTGCGGGCTCGGGCCGCGACGTGCACCGACGTGCGGTCGGCCGTGATCGCGCCGGTGGCCTGGGAAGGACCGGCGGGTGAGTCCTATGCCGCCCGCGCCGCGCGGCTGGGCGCCGACGCGGCGGCTGCCGGTGAGGCGCTGGCCGCGACCGGTCGCTTCGCCGACGAGGCCGCGGCCTGGATCGAGCGCACGCGGGAGCGCCTGGCCGTCGTCCTGGCCGAGACGCTGGTCTCGGCCGACGCGGTCGCGGTCGTGCTCGGCACGGACAACGCCGCCCGCGCGGCGGCAACCATCGCGACGCGGGTGCTGTCCACCCTCGACACCGCGATCAGCGACGGCGAAACACTTCGCCAACCGCTCCTCGCCGGCGACCGCGGCAGGTCCGGCGCGCCGCCGCTACCTGCGAACTACGAACGCGTCACCCGGCTGGGCTACTGAGCGCACTGCTCAAGGCCTTCCGGCCGGGCTCCGCGGAAGGGCGGACGGTCGCAATGGGCGCGGCGTCAGCTCGGCCGGGCTACCGATCTCGCGGCCAAGGCGTTCGGCCCGAGCTCCGCGGAAGGGCGGACCGGTCGCGATGGCGCGGCGTCAGCCCGGCCGGCCTACCGAGCTTGCAGCCCAGGCGTCCGCCTGCGCTCCGCGGATGGCGAGCCAGTCGCGAGGCGGCGCCTGATAGGCAGCCCTGCCTGCGCCCGTCGCGGGCCGGCGAAGGTGAAGGCGGCGGCCAGCCGCTGCTTGACCCGCCGTCGTCAGGTGGCTGTGTCGCTCAGGTCAAGCGACGGCGGTGGGTGGGGCAGGGGATGGGCAGCCGCCGGGCGGAGGCCGTCGAAGATAATGGCCAGGTAGCGCTGCCAGAGGTCCGGCGGGGCCTCCGGGACGTAGCTCACCACGTAGTTCGGTGCGCACATCAGCAGGATCACGTCCGCGCCCGTGATGTCCGGGCGGATTGCTTTCTGCGTGCGGGCGCGGGCCACCAGGTGGTCGATCGTGGCGTACAGGCGGGTGCGGGTGCGGGTGACCTCCGGGCTGACGTCGCCGGCCGACTGCAGGAACGATAGATCGCGTTGCTGTCGTTGGTGGGCCGCCGCCGTCAGGAACTCGTGGAGGGCCGTGGCCGCATCGTCCGCAGTCAGCAAATCTTGGCCCACCGCGTCCAGCGCGTCCATCCGGTCGATCACGATCGCGGCCAGCAGGTCGTCCTTCGTGGCGAAGTGCCGGAACACCGTGCCCTTGCCGACCCCCGCCCGGCGGGCGATGTCGGCCACCGACGCCTCCAGGCCCCGTTCCGCGAACTCGTCGGCGGCCGCGGCCAGCAGCGCGTCCCTGTTGCGGGCGGCATCGGCGCGAAGAGGGCGCGGCGGGGTCACGCCAGTCACCGTAGCAAAGTTGACCGCCCGGTCCGGTTATTGCTAGCGTCCAAATAACCTGACCGCCCGGTCCGCTTAGAGGGGCAGCAGCCATGAGAGCAGTCGTCGCCAATGAATACGGCCCGCCCGAGAGCTACACCGTGGCCGACGTGGCGGTGCCCACGCCCGGGCCCGGGCAGATCCAGGTAAGAATCGCCGCCGCCTCGATCAATCCCGCCGACGTGCGGCTGCCTAGCGGCGACTTTCGCGACACCGTCCCGCTCACGTTCCCGCACGTGCCCGGCAACGACTTCGCCGGCACGGTCACCGAGGTCGGGCCCGGGGTGACCGGCTACGGGACCGGCGACGAGATCTTCGGTCAGGCCGTGCCCCGCGCGCTGCGGGCGATGGCCGGCACCGACCGGCCGTCGCTGAGCACCGGGTCACTGGCCGAGTACGCCGTCTTCGAGGCCGACACCCCGTTCCTCGCGCACCGGCCACCCGCGCTCGACGTCGAGAGCGCCGCCGCGCTGCCGACCGTCGGCCTCACCGCTCGCGCGCTGATGGCCGTCGCCGACGTGCGGCCGGGTGAGACCGTGCTCGTCGTCGGCGCCACGGGCGGGGTCGGCACCGCCGTGCTCCCCCTGCTCGCCCGCGCCGGCGCCCGGGTCGTCGCCACCGCCACCGAGGCCGACGAGGCGATCCTGCGCGCGCTCGGTGCGAAAGAGACCATCGGGTACGCCGAAGCCGGCTACCCCACCGACGTCGACCTGGCCCTCAACCTGACCCTGCCGAGCGACCGGCTCACCGCGGTCGCACGGGCCGTCCGCCCGGGCGGCCGGCTCCTGACCATCACGTACCCCGTACCCGAGCAGGCCTGGATCGACCGCCCCGACGTCACCCTGCGGTTCGTGCTCGACATGGACGGCGTGTACGGCGGCATGCGTGAAGTCGGCGCGCTCGACCTGCCCGCCACGATCGGCCGCCGCCACCTGCTCGCCGACGGCGCACAGGCCTGTGTGGACTTCGCCCGCCGGCACACCACGGGCAAGCTCGTCGTCACGATGTGACGGCGGCCAGCGGCGTGTCCGGGTCGGCCAGACGGGCGGGGTCGACGACGGCGCGGGAGCGGATCATCTCCTGGATCGGCGAGACGACGTCCCACACGTTCACGTTCATGCCGGCCACGACCCGGCCCCCGGCGAGCCAGAACGCGATGAACTCCCGCTTGCCGACGTCGCCGCGGAAGACGACGCGGTCGTAGCCGTCCGGCTCCACGTAGCCTGTGTATTCCATGCCCAGGTCGTACTGGTCGGTGTAGAAGTAGGGCAACCGGTCGTAAGGCACGTCCTCGCCGAGCATCGACCGGGCCGCCGTCTGGGGCTGGTTGAGCGCGTTGGCCCAGTGTTCGACCCGGATGTGCCGGCCCAGGAACGGGTGACGGGCGTTGGCGACGTCGCCCGCCGCGTAGACGTCCGCGGCCGACGTGCGCAGGTGCTCGTCGGTTACCACGCCGTCGTCGACCGTCAGACCCGCGTCGGACGCGAGCCCCGTGTTGGGCGTGATGCCGATGCCGACCAGCACCTCGTCGGCCCCGACGAACGACCCGTCGCCGAGTCGCCCGCCGGACACCCGCCCCGCGTGCTCCGCGATCTCGACGACCTCCACACCCAGCCGCAGGTCGACGCCGTGCGCGCGGTGCAGGTCGGCGAAGACCTGGGCCACCTCGGGCCCGAGCACCCGCAGCAACGGCAACTCCGCGGCCTCCAGCACCGTGACCTGCGCCCCGGCCGCCTGCGCGGCCGCGGCCGCCTCCAACCCGATCCAACCCGCGCCGATCACCACGACCCGCGCGTCGGGCCGGAACGCCTCCTTGAGCCGGTCGCTCTCCTCGACCCGCCGCAGGTAGTGCACGCCGGC
Organism: Asanoa siamensis; assembly: GCF_016862555.1. Classification (GTDB taxonomy): domain Bacteria; phylum Actinomycetota; class Actinomycetes; order Mycobacteriales; family Micromonosporaceae; genus Asanoa; species Asanoa siamensis. The sequence continues at coordinate 49,588 of NZ_BONE01000027.1, forward strand.
CAGGTCGGCACCCGGCACCGGCAGCGGCCGCGGCGACGAACCCGTGGTCAGCAGCAGCTTCGCGTAGTCGAGCCGGGTCCCGTCGTCGAGCGTCACCGTGTGTGCGGCCGGGTCGAGCGCGGTGACCCGCGTGCCGAGCCGCAGCGTGACGTCGTGCGACGCGTACCACGATGCACTGTGGACGTAGATCTTCGACCGCTCGTGTTTGCCCTGCAGGTAGCCCTTGGACAGCGGCGGCCGCTCGTAGGGCCGCTCCCGTTCGTCGCCGATCAGCACCAGCGGCCCGCCGTAGCCCCGCGCCCGCAGGGTCTCCGCCGCCTTGGCGCCGGCCAGGCCCGCTCCGACGATCACGTACGCACTGGTCATGCCCGTCCTCCCGGCATGGTGAGCGCGAGGAACTCGCCGCGGGACCGGGGGTCGTCGCGCAGCGACCCCAGCAGCGTGGAGGTGATGGTCGACGAGCCCTCGGCCCGCACGCCGCGCAGTGTCATGCAGGTGTGCTCGGCCTCGATGACCACCCCGACGCCCTTCGGGTCGAGGTGGTCGCGCAGCCAGTCGGCGACCTGCTTGGTCAGCCGTTCCTGCACCTGCGGGCGGTAGGCGAAATGCTCGACGATCCGGGCGAGCTTGGACAGCCCGAGGATCCGCTGCCCCGGCAGGTAGCCGACGTGGGCGACACCGACGAACGGCAGCAGGTGGTGCTCGCAGATCGAGCGCACCGGGATGGCGCGGGCGAGCACCAACTCGTCGTAACCCTCGTCATTGGGGAACGTGGTGAGGTCGAAGGGCCGAGGGCTGAACAACTCGGCGTACGCGTTGGCCATGCGCCACGGCGTGCGCCGCATGCTCTCGCTGTCGGTGTCTATCCCGAGCGCCCGCAGGAACTCGCCGGCGGCCTGCTCGGCGGCGACGAGGTCGATGCCGGCGCGCTCATGGGCCACTCGCTCCAGCGGCTGGACCTCGATCGACACGATGACATCCTCTCCTCTATTTCACTAACCAGTCTTAGCCTTATTCAAGGATCGAGTCAACAGGTATGGGTTTCGCCAGCGAAATTTGGCGTTATCATGGACAGGTGAACAACACCCCCGTCGAGGCCGTCGCGGTGCTTGCCGACGCGCAGCGCCGCGGGTTGTTCGGTTTCGTGCGCCGCGTCCGCCGGCCGGTGACCCGCGAGGAGGCGGCCGCCGCCGTCGGCATCTCGGCCAAGCTGGCCGCCTTCCACCTCGACAAGCTCGTCGCGGCGGGCCTGCTGCGCGCGGGCCGCGAAGGCCCCGGCGGCCTGCCCAGGGTCGGTCGCCGGCCGAAGGTCTACGAGCTGGCCGAGGTCGACATCCGGGTCAGCATCCCGGAGCGGCGCCCCGACCTGATCGCCGAGATCCTGGTCGACGCGGTCGTCACCCAGCAGCCCGGAGAGGACGCCCGGGCGGCGGCCCTGCGCACGGCGCGCGAGCGGGGCCGGGAGTGGGGTGCGGGTGAGCGCGCGCGCATCCGTCCGGGCCGGCTGGGCCCGGAGCGGTCGCTGACGCTGACCGAGGCGACGCTCGACCGTGCCGGGTTCGAGCCGGCCCGCACCGCGTCGGGCGAGGTGCGGCTGCGCAACTGCCCGTTCCATCAGCTCGCCGCGCGCGAGCCGGATCTGGTCTGCGGGATCAACCACGCCTACCTGGGCGGCGTCCTCGCCGGCCTCGAGGCGACCGGCGTCGACGCCGTGCTGGCGCCGCGTCCGGGGGAGTGCTGCGTCGAGCTACGCCCGGGCCCGCGCCCGGCCTAGGTGCGCCAGCGCGCCGATGACGGTGGCGTTGACCAGCGCGCCGATCACGACCCCGACCAGCTTGAGGGTGGCCAGCAGCGAGATCGGCGCGGTCAGGATCAGCATGTAGATCGACGCGAACGAGGCGTCCGGGCGGGTGACGGTCGAGTCGATCGCGTAGTAGGCGACCGCGGCCGCCACGAGGAGCAGGTAGATCCGGCTCGGCCAGTTGTCGAACGGGAAGCGGACCCAGGCCCGCCAGGCTGGAGCGTCGGTCATCGACGCATTCTCGCGTACGCGTGCATGTTTCACGAATGGCGACGGCGTCGCGCTCAGGAGCATCCGCTCCGGCTGCGACGCCGTGGCCTTTCCTGCACCCCCCGCAGGCTTGTGGCTCCACTCAACGCCTGCCGGTTCCGCTTGTCGCGGGATCGACGCCGCTTTCAGCCGTCCGGCTGCGGACATCGATACGAATCGGGGGTCGGCACGACCCGAGTGTGCCGACCCCCGAAGCCTCACGCACCACGGCCAACGACGACCCGGGAGGGCGGTTGCGGCGACGAACGCTGTCCCATTCGTACGGTCAGTGCAATTCGTCCAAAAGTCGCATGGTCGTGTACGCCACACCGGCCGACGTAAGGTGACGGCTATGGGCATGCTGTGCGCGGTCAGTTTCAACCGTTACGGCCGCCTCTACTACCTTGATCCGGGCGGCCTGACCCCTGCGGTCGGCGACCGGGTCCTCGTGCCGACCGACGACGGCACCGAGGTGGCGGAGTGCGTCTGGGCCGCGCAGTGGGTCGACGAGGAAACGTCAGGTTTTCCGAAGCTGGCCGGCATGGCCACCGACGCCGACCTCAAGCGCGACGAGACGCAGCGGCGACGCAAGGCCGAGGCCAAGGCGGCGGCCAAGAAGCTGATCCGCGAGCACGCGCTGCCGATGAAGGTGGTCGCGGTCGATCACGTGCTCGACGCGTCCGGCGCGAGCGCCCGCACCACGATCTACTTCACGGCGCCGCACCGGGTCGACTTCCGCTCACTCGTGCGGGACCTCGGCGCGACCCTGCACTGCCGGGTCGAGTTGCGGCAACTCTCGGCCCGTGACTCCGCGCGGGTGCAGGGCGGCATCGGCTCGTGCGGGCGTGACCTGTGCTGCGCCACGTTCCTCACCGACTTCGAGCCGGTCACGATCCGGATGGCCAAGGACCAGGACCTGCCGCTCAACCCGCTGCGCATCTCGGGCGCCTGCGGGCGGCTGATGTGCTGCCTGAAGTACGAGCACCCGCTCTACCAGAGCTTCCAGGCCAGCGCGCCCGCGGTGGGCGCCCGGGTCAGCACCCCGGAGGGTGACGGCCGGGTGGTCGCACACAGCGTGCCGCGCGACTCGGTCGTGGTCCGGCTCGACGCCGACGGCTCCCGCTGCTCGTGCAGCCGGGCCAGCGTCTGCGGCCCGCGCAAGGCCCACGACGCGCAGTACAACAGCAACTGACCTACCGGAGCACGAACGGTTGGTCGGCCGCGCGGACCGTCAGCGACTGCGCCGGCTCCAACCAGGGACGGTCGCCGGGGGCCGCCGGGTTCGGGCGCCATTCGCGGCAGATGCGGTCGATCGCCACCGGGTAGACCGTCAGTGCGCCGTCGGCCGCGACGTGCAGGCGCAGGAAGCTCTTGACGTCGTCGATGCCCTGGCCCGCGTACAACTCGTTGACGTTGACCCCGAACCGGCAGGCGATCAGCAGGTAGAGCGCGACCACCTGGGAGCCGACCAGGCCGGCCAGCGGCCCGTAGAGGGCGATCGCGATCAGCAGCGAGAACGGCCACGGCCAGTCCGGGAACGGGGTCATCAGCCACAGCCAGGTGCCGAGCACGGCCAGCGCCACCTGGGCCAGCCCGTGTCCGCCGCCGAGGATGATGTGCCGCCAGGAGCGGCCGCCGGTCGCGGTCGGCGGCTTCGCGAAGAACGCGGCCCCGAGCAGGGTGACCACCAGGATCGCGACCAGCGGGATGCTGAAGAGCCGCAGCCCCGTCTCGTCGCGCTGCTGGGTGGCGATGCCGGCCATGGCCAGCATCAGCATCGTCTGCAGGCCGCCGATCAGCGTGGTGAAGCCGGCGTTGCGGGTGGGCAGCCGGCCGAAGATGCCCCAGCCGAGGCGGCGCGACGTCGCCGCGTCGGGGTAGGTGGCCGCCAGCGCGTACGGCCGCGACTGGCTGGACTTGCGGGCCAGCGTGTCCGGCGGCGGCACCGGGATCTCGGTGGGTAGCTGGTGGGTCGGGTAGAGATAGGCGCCCCCGCCGCCGCAGGTGACCAACTCGCGGTCGGCGCCGCTGTAACGGGCGTAGTGGTGCAGGTCGCCGGAGAGCATCAGCCGGACCCGCGCCCCGGTCGGCGCGATGATCGTGCGGATGAAGTAGTCGACCGCGTCGTACGCCTCGGGGCTCTTCTCGATCGCCGCCTTGACCCACGACGGCTCGGGCACCGCGAGGATGATCTTGGCGTCCGGGCCGAACTGGCGGGCCGCGGCCTCGAAGTAGTTGAGCTGCGGGTCGTCGACGTACGCGCCGAACTGCTCGTCGAGCGCCAGCAGCCACCAGTCGGCCGGCAGGCGGACGGCGAAGTAGGAGCGGGACTGCTTGGTGCGCCAGCCGCCCAGCGAGGCGTCACGCTGCCGGGCGAAGAGGCGCAGGAACGCGGTCAGGCCGTCGTACCAGTCGTGGTTGCCGGGCACCGCGTAGAGCGTCGGCTGCGGCGCTCCGTCGGGCGGGCAGGGCAGCGCGGCCGTGTAGGGGCCCTTGCAGCGGTCCTCGTAGGCGGGCGCGCTCGCGGTCGGATAGACCTGGTCGCCGCCCATCACCAGCACCTGGCCGCGGGGCAGCGTCCGGCCGTCGATCTCGATCTCGGGCTGCGCGAGCAGGTAGGCGACCGAGTAGGTCGAGTTGAAGCCGTCACCGAGGTCGGCGACATAGTCGAGCCACAGCTCGCCGTCGGTGCCGGGCTCCTCGTGCACGTCGCCGGACAGGGCGTTCTGCAGCTCGCGCTTGTCGAGGTAGGCACCGAACAGGATGGCCAGCAGCGTGCGTACGCCGGTGCTCAGCAACAGCAACGGCCCGAGCCACGGGACCGCCGGGCGGGGCTTGAAGCCGAGCTCGATCGGATCCATGCTCCGCGGTCGGGGCCGCCGGGTGGGCATGGCCTCGGTCTGCGGGAGGCGCTGGACGGGGGGCGAAACGGTGGCATCATCCGTCACGTGCGGAGCCTAGCGGCGCCGGACAGGCGCGGCACACCCGTCGATCGGGAGTACGACCGGTGGCGTGACACCGACAACGGTGCCGTATGCTTGGCGGGCCGCACGCCGGCACGCCGCCTTAGCTCAGTCGGTCAGAGCGACGCACTCGTAATGCGTAGGTCGACGGTTCGATTCCGTCAGGCGGCTCACGAAAAGGCCCTGACCAGCAGCGATGCCAGTCAGGGCCTTATGTTTATCTATATGGTTCTGAGTCGCCCCCTGGAAACCCCCCGAAAACGCCTGGCGGCGATCAGATTCGGGATCGCCCATCGGATTGGGGTGCCGCGGATTAGTGGCCTGACCACCTAGGCCGCTCGCCGTCTCCCGCGGTCTCGGCGGTCTAGGGCGTCAGTCGGCCGGTCCGCGCCGAGTCGCTCAAGTATCTGCGAGCTGTCCGGTGCGAGAGCGGGTTTGACGATGTAGTGCTTCTTGGTGATCTCCTTGCTTGCATGCCCGAGCTGGGCGGCGGCGCTGTCGGCGTCGGCCTCACTGTCGATAAGGGTGGCGACGGTCTTGCGGAAAGTGTGTGGCGTTACCCATTCGAGACCTGTGTCAGTGCGCGCCTGACGCCACTGCCGGCGGACGTTCTGTGGCGACAGCCACGTGCCACGTCGCGATGCGAAGATGGCGTCATTGAGGTTGCTGGCGGCGGTGACCTTGCGCGCCATGAGCATCGCCACGGCAAACTGGGGCAGAAAAATGGTCCGGAAGCCGGCGTCGGACTTGGTCCAGTCCTGGCGAAAGAAGCCCTTGCTTTTGAGGTAGACGATTGTGCCGCTGATAGTGAGGGTCGGGCGTTGGGCGGCGAGATCTATGTCCTGCCACCGCACGGCCAGAACCTCACCGATGCGGGCGCCGGTGGCGAGCAGCAGATCGATGATGTCAGCTAGGTCGCCGGTTGGCCGGGGCCCGGACTTCCCTAGCGTGGGTTGCTGCCAGTTCCGGATGGCGGAGCGGACGCTTTCGAGTTGCTCGTGTTTGAGGGCTACCACATTTTTGCGCGGGTTAGGTAGCCGGCTGGTCTCGCGCACTGGGTTGGTCGTCAACGCGCCACGGCGTACTGCCAGAGCGAACATCTGACCAAGGACGACCTTGGCTCCCCTGGCTGCTGATGGACGGTCAACGGCGACTTTGCGGAGGAACTTATCGATACGCCCTGCGCCGGCCTCGCGAATGCGGAGCAGGCCGAGCGCAGGGACGATCGATACGCGCACGCTGATTTCGTACCGGCTGATGGTTTGTGGCGACACCCGCTCCTCCGCCACGATCTCGGCCAGCCAGATCGTGGCGAGTGTGCTGACGTGTGTCTCCCTGGTGATCTCGTCGTCGTTAGGGGTTACCCGGTCTCGTAGTTTGATCTTGAGCGCGCGGATGGCGGCTGGGCCCGTGGTATCTGTGGCCTCGACGTCGCGCGTTTTGCCATCGTGGTCGCGGTATCGGGCTCGGGCGCAGTGCCGGTTGGGTCCGAGTTGCTTGGTGCGGATGTTGCCCCAGGTGCCGATCGGGAGCGGTGGTCGGGCCATGGTTCAGCGCTCCGGGTCGGTCTGGGTGTCGAGCCAGTGTTCGACCTCGCTGCGCCGGTAGCGCAGGGTGTTGCCGACTCGGATGGCGCGGGGTCCTTTGCCTCGGCTGTGCCAGGCGTAGAGGGTGTTCTTCGGCTTGCCGAGCCAGGCTGCGACATCATCGATGGTCAGGAGCGGGTCGGGCCGCCATTCTGCGGCGGTGGTCGGCGTGGTCATCGCTGGCCTGCCGCATCGGACGGGCCTGCCTGCGGGGTTGCGTCGGGGTCGGCAAACGGCCGGTTGTCGTTCGTCCCGGACCCCGGCGTGGGGCGTAGGTAGGGCGGGCACGGATCGGGTGTCCTTTCAGCGTCCCGGCCCGGGTGGGCCGGGTGTCCGGTGGCGCTACCGCCCGCGTTCGCGCGGGGCGCCGGTTGTGGACGTCGATCCATGCGTAAGGGGGTGGAGTGATCAAGCCGGCTGGGGGGCGCGACGCCGCGCCGTCGGGGCTGAGGGACGCAGTCGGCGAGAACCCGGATGGACCCGTCGATCAGCTCGTCGTGCCCGGGGCAGGTGAGGTTCTGGGTACCACATGCCTTTTCTCGGCCCGCGTCGCGTGTTTCAGCCGGGACTCGGATGGGCGGTGTTGTGCACCTGATCTTTCCGGCCGGCCTAGGCATGTGCGGCCGTGCCGGGCTCGGGCCGGTTGAGGTGACCGTGCAGTCGATGTTCGGCGATCCTTGCGTACTTCGCGCTCAAGTCGATGCCGATGTACTGGCGTCCGAGTTGGAGTGCGGCGATCCCGGTGGTGGCGGCGCCGCTGAACGGGTCGAGGACGGTGCCGCCTGGGCGGCATCCGGACGCGATGCACCGCAACGGGATCTCGATCGGGTAGGCGGCGAAGTGCGCCTCGCGAAGCGGTCGGGTCGGGAACGCCCAGACGTCGCCGGGGTTTTTGCCCGGCGTTCTGCTCGGGTCGTGACCTCGTGTGCTGCCGGTTGCGGAACGGCGACGCCGGTCGTGGGGATATTTGACCGGGATGCGGATGGCGTCGAGGTCGAAGAAGTAGCGCTGGCCGCGGGTGAAGAGGAAGACCATCTCGTACGTGGTGGTAAGGCGATCCCGGACGGGCGAGGGCTGTGCGTTGGTCTTCGCCCAGACCGCCGCATTCCTCAAGATCCAGCCTTGGGTTTGGAGGGCGAGAGCGACGCGCCAGGGGATGCCAACGAGGTTCTTCGCCGTGAGGCCAGAGACGGCGCCAGGTGACCACTGCCGCCGCTGGTAGCTGCCCCGGATGATGCTGTTCGGGCCGTGCGGCCGGGCGTTGCGGCCGCCGGTGCCGGCGTAGGAGTCGCCGAGGTTGAGCCACAGCGTGCCCTGCGGGTGCAGAACGCGGCGGGCCTGGTCGAACACCCCCACGAGGTGGTCGACGTACTCGCTGACGGTCGCCTCCTGGCCGTATTGACCGTCGACCCACGTCGCTCCGCAGGCCGGGCACGAGCGCGGCTGAGCCGCCGTCGTCGGATCCGAAGCGGCCGTGTGACCGCAGCCGCTGCGACCACCGCACCACTGCCCGGTGTCGTAGGAGCGCAGCCCCCAGTACGGCGGAGACGTCACGATGCAGTCCACGGACGCGTCCGACATGTTGGCGAGTACGTCTCGAGCGTCGCCGGTGTAGAGCGTGACTGGCCCTGACGACCAAGTCGAATGGGCGTCTGGGACCTTCGGCTGACGGCCGGTCATGCCACACCTCTAGCGGCGGGCCCACCGGATGAGACCTCGACCAGCGGTGGGAGTGTCGGGAGCTGATCTTCGTGAGGACTTCGCACCGTCGCACGTGGACGCTCGGGTTCACCGAAACTCGCGGCGAACTTCGGTGCCCGGAGGATCACCGCGTCTTCGTGCTGTACGAGCCATTGCGGGTCGCCGGCGGCGATGGCTTCGCCGACGTTCTTCTGCTGGAAGAAGGAGGCGCGTCGTATCGCCTGGCCGTTGTGGACGGCGCAGATGAGCGCGATGCAGTTCTCGACGAGGTGGAAACCGGCGTGGATGCCGGCGGCCTCAGCCATGCCGGGGATGTCGATGAGTTCGCCGTCGCGGCGGTACGGGCGCGCGGTGATGAGGAGGTGCCCGCCGGGCCGCAGCAGGCCCATGGAGGCGGTGAGGATTTCGGTGAAGCCGGCCGCGAGCTCGCCGTGGCTGCGGTGGGCGAGGTTGTCGGGATCGCGGCCGTAGCTGTCGTGGATCCTGTGAACTTTGCCCTTCGTGCGGCCGGGGGTGACGGAACGGCCGTGCACTGAGGCGCCGTAGGGGGGCGAGGTGATGATGAGGGCGGCTTGCCCTTGGACGTTGTCGGGCAGGACGGGCAGGACCCGGCGGGCGTCTCCGGCGTAGATGTTGCCGCGCCCGGTGGCGCCGTGACGTTCGGCGAGGCGGATGTTCGCGGCGGCGAGGTCAGCCCACCGGGGCTCGTATTCGATGCCGATGCCGTGTCGGCCGAGGTGCATGGCCTCGACCACGGTGGTGCCGATGCCGGCCATCGGGTCCAGCACGATGTCGCCGGGTGAGGTGTAGGTGTGGATGGCGTAGCGACTGATCGTTGGCAGCATTTTGCCGGGGTGCTTGATGGCGTCCGGCATATAGCGGCCGGTGCGCAGTTGCCGGGAGGGCGTCTGTCCGGTCAGCCAGACCGAGCCGGGTGGAAGGTTCCCGGACGAGTCGTCGCTGTCGCTGGTGGCGGGCGTGGGCTGCTGGTGGTCAGCCACGGTTGGCCTCCTTGCTTGGCGTCGTGGTGACGGCGAAGGCGAGCAGGTCCCGGTGGGTGACTCTGTGCCGGCCGCCGGGCAGGCTCATCGGGTGTGACAGCTCGCGACTCGGGTCGGTGCGGGGCTCCTGGTCGGGCAGTGGGGCCAGCACGATCGGCAGGTGCTGGTGGTAGAGGAACCCGGCCGCGCGGGCGGCGGTGATGACCGTGCTGCGCTCACTGATGGAGCCCGCGGCCGGCGGCCGGACGGTGAGCGCCACGAGAAGGAACCCGCCAGGGCGCAGCGTCGGCCGCCACTGCTGGAACGCGGCGACCAGGCCGTGCAGGTCGGCGCTGTCGAGTCCGGGTCGGGGCAGCGGGGCCAGCAGCAGCGCGGCACGGTGGGCGGGCGCGGGAATGCGCTGCGGGTTGCCGGCGATCTCGCCCGTGGCCCGGTCCAGGTAGCCGCAGGCGGCGGCGATAGCCGGGTGCGCGTCGAGGGCGAGCACGGTGTCGCCGGGGCGGGTGTAGCGGCCGATCAGTTGCGCGACGCCCAGCGCGGAGAGGCCCTGCCAGTCGGGCAAGTCCGGCGAGGCTATCGGCGGCAGGCTGGCGCCGCGCGGTCCGGGGAGGAACAACCCGATGGGTACCCGCTGCGCGCGGGCGTCCGGGTCGGTGTGGTGCGAGTGCGGCATCGGCGTGTGGGCCGCGTCCGCTGAAAGCGCTGACACTTAGGGATACAGATTTCGGGGCTGTTTTGGACAACGCGAGATCGGCCAGCCGTCGCGTGCCCGTCGAGACCCCGCCCCTCGGCAGCGCCTTGAACAAGATCGTTGGAGGGTTGAACACCCTGGTCAGCGCGGTCGGGCGTGCCTCGGGAGGAGACGCTGCGCGTGCTGTGGCCCCGGCGAAGCGGGGCCACTCCCTTGAACAAGATCGCTATTCCGGCGGTGGGCCTTGAACAAGGTCACTTCAGAGCTTGAACAAGATCAGCGCGGTGGTTGAACAAGATCGCATGGCGGGCCGCGCCGCCTTGAACACGGGCCGCGCGGCCTTGAACAAGCCGCAGGAGGGTTGAACACGATCTCGGCTCAAGGTGTCCCGCTCGCGGCTGGTCGGTGCCAGTAGGCGCGGGACACCACATCGATGTTCAACCTCGCCGCAGGGTGGTGCCGGCTATCGCCTCGGCGGTGGAGGCGCTCGGCTTGAACACGCACGCCGCCGGGTTGAACAGCAACGCACGACGTGAGTCTCCGGAGGGTTGACCTCGGACGCGTCGACGTGGTTGGCAGGGCGCAGCGCCGAGGTTGTTCAACCCCCCGCTTGGCCGATCTTGTTCATGGTCTGTTCAACCGAGGTGGCGGGATGGATGACGTCCCGCCGGACGGCCCCCGTCGGTCGCCGGCACTCCATCGCCCACCTTCGGGGGATTCCTCATGCCTGAGCGCATTCGCTCGACCATGCCCGCCGCCGGATCGCCGGTATCGCCGATCGTGCGTGGTGACGCGCCGCTGGACGTCGCGGAGACCACGTTCCGGCTGCTCACGGCCGGGCCGGAGCCGCTGTCCATCGACGGTGCCGAGATCGGCCACGGCCTACCGGCCCGGCGGATCCCGTTGCACGAGCTGGCCGCGATCCTGATGCACCCGTCATGCAGCTACCGCGCGAGCGACACGGTGTGGCGGCTGCTGATCGAGCGTGCCCGCACGAGCGGCCCGGCCTGGGTGGTCGGTGCCGCGGGTGTGGCTCTGCCGGGCCTGCGCGCCGCCGCTCGGCGGCTGTCCCGTGTCCACAGCGGCGATGTGCAGGCCGAGGTGCTGACCGGCTTCCTGGCTGCGTTGCGGCAGGTCAGGCCCGCCGGCCCGCGAGTCGTGCAGCGGCTGTGCAGCGCCGCCCTGGTGACCGCCCGCGCGGCGCTGCGGGCCAGCGAGCCGCGCCGCGCCGACGTGACCGGCAATGCGCCCGGCTCCGCGCCGCCGCCGGCACCGTCCGGGCACCCGGATTTCGTCCTGGCCTGCGCGGTCACAGCCGGTGTCATCACCGCCGCCGAGGCCGACTTGATCGGCGCCACTCGGCTGGAGGACACGTCGGTCGCTGAATACGCCCACCGCCACGGCAAGACCTACTGGGCGGTCTCCAAGGCCCGCGCTCGCGCCGAGGAGCGCCTCGTCGCGGCGATCCAGTCCGGGGCTTTGACCGACACCGACACAGCCGTGATCAGCGAAGCCACGACGACCCCCGGGGCGGACCAGCCACAACGCGTCTGAGCTGCTCTTTCCCGGCCAGATGTCCAAGACGGGCCCCGAATCTGTATCTCCAAGTGCGGGACTTTCTCCGCGCCGGTGACCCACCGACCTGATCCGCTGACGGCGCTGACACTCCGTACGGTCCTGGCCCCCATCGCCTTTCTGGTGAGGAGGACGGCCGCGTTGGTCGGCAGAGGTCACCTCTCGCGCATCGTCCCTGGTCCCGCCTTCGCCGAGCGACAACGCGCGCCAGCCCCCGGCAGAGCCCTGTGCAAGGGGCGGCCCGGGGGAGTGCCGCACCGGAGGTGCCCAGTCCATGAGATCCGTTTGGTCTGCCCGTCACGAGGCGGCCGATCGCCGCCGCCTCGCGACCGAGCGACACGGTCGGCCCATCGGGTCTGACCAGCGTCGATACCCGCGTCGCCCGGCCCGCGCCGGGTCCGCAGCCGTACTCGGTACCGCCGCGGTGGCGCTGGCGGTCGTCGCCACGCCGCACGCCGCCTACGCGGCCGAGCCCGCCCCGGTGATGCTGGCCGTCGATTCGATCGCAGAAGTTGTCGGCAACATCCGCATCTGGATGATGGGGATCCTCGCCGCCTGGGCGACGCTGTGCCTGACGGTGGGGTTCTTCCGCTACACCAGTGGTGAACCCGGCGAGGTCGAGAAGGGCAAGTTGGCGCTTCGCAGCGCCGCGATCGGCTACGCCGGTGCCCTGCTCGCGCCGTTGCTGCTCACCATCGTCGGCGAGTGGGTGGCGTGATGGCCGCCCGCTCACCGCGACCACGCCGGCCGTCCCGGCGCGCGGCTCCGCTGCTGCTGTTGGGTATCGCGGTCTGTGCTGGTCTGGCCCTGCTGTGGGTCGGGCCAGCGCTGGCCGACCCGAGCCCGGCTCCCGGCCCGGCGCCGACCGCGCCCGGCGCCCCGACGACCGAGCCGGGCGTGCCGGACCCGGGCTCGCGACCGCCCGCGCTGGACCCGGCGCCGTCCACGCCCGCGACCGGGACACCGGCCCCCATCCCGCAACCGACACCCAGAACCCCGAGCCCATCGGGCCTGGACGACGATCCGGCCTGGTACGACGTCGGCGGTCAGATCCGCAAGGCCGTCGTGGACCTCGTCGTGTGGGCCGCTGACCAAGCATTGCAGCCCGTGATCGAAGCCCTGGGTGAGTCGTGGCTGTCCACCCCGGACCTGACCGGCAACAACCAGGTCACGGCCATCTGGACGACGAGCCTGGTCGTCGCGAACGGGATCTTCATCCTGTTCATCGTCGCGGGCGGGTTCCTGGTCAGCTCGCGGGAGACCTTGCAAACCCGCTACGGGCTCAAGCAGGTCCTACCCCGCCTCGCCGTAGGCGTGGTGCTCGCCAATTGCAGCCTGATCCTCGCGCAGAAGGCGATCGAGGTGACCAACGCGCTCACCGTGGCCATCGCCGGCAACACGATCGACGGGCCGACCGCCGCGAGCGCGATCCGGCAGATCGTTGACGAGGCCATGCGAGGCCACGCCTTCATGCTGGCGCTGCTGGTCATCGCCGTGATCGTGATGTGCCTGGTCCTCGAGTTCACGTTCGTGCTGCGGCTCGCGGCACTGATCGTGCTCATCGGCATCGCCCCGGCCGCGTTGATCTGCCACGCCAGCCCGCTGACCGAGAGCATCGCCCACACCTGGTGGCGTGCCTTCGCCGCATGCCTCGGCATGCAGCTCGGTCAGGCGATCGTGGTCATGGCCACGGTGAAGGTCTTCCTCACCCCGACCGCACCGACCGTGCTCGGCTTGCCGACCGGCGACGGGCTGCTGTCCATCCTGGTCTGCCTCACCATGCTCTGGATCTTGATAAAGGTGCCGGGTTGGACGCGGCGGTTCGTCCTTGGTCCGCTCGGTCAGCGCGGCGGCCGGGGCATCATCGGCCAGCTCGTGCATACGTACCTGACGATCAAGACGCTGGGTGCGGCGACGGGGCTCATGCGCGGTGCCGGCGCGGCCCGAGCCGCCGGATCGGCGCGCGTGGCGGCGGGCGCACGGGCGACGACGCCCCGCTCGTCGGGTCCCCGCCGGTCCCCGCCCCACACCGGCGGAGCCCGCCTCGCCCGCTCGTCTCCGGCGCGTTCGTCCCCGGCCCGGCCGTCCCCGGTGGGACCGGCGCCGTTCAGTCATTTCCCGGCCGTGCACACGCCTCTGTCGTCCCCGTCCGGGACCAACGGCCCGCCGACGTTCAGTTCCCCGCCGACCCCGGCGGGAAGCTCCGCCCCGACAGGGAGCTCGCCCCCGTCCGCCAGCCTGCCGGCGGCACGGTTCTCCCACCCCTCGGCGGCCGAGCCGACTGCTGCGTCCCCGGCCGGCCTGGCGGCACGGGTCGCCTTCAGCGACGCCGGATCGGCCACGTCGAGTTCGGCGCCGCCGGGCCGTGCCGTGGCCGTCACGTTTTCGGCTGCGCCAACCGCGCATGGCGCTCCTCGGCGCCCACCGGCCCCGGTCGCGCCGGTGTTCTCCTCGGCACCGGGCGGTAGCTCTCGCGCCGTGACCCGCAGCGGCGCGATCCCCGCCAGCCGGCCCACAGCGGCGCGGCGGGCCAGCGCTGCCGGGCGAGCAGCCGCTGGCAAAAGGACACCGGCCAGCCCGCCGCCCGCCCGGACGGCCCCGGCCCGGGCGTCACGGGCCGCGCCAGCGGCACGCACGACCACGGCCGTCCCGTCGCCCGCGCCCGCACGACGGGCGCCGACCCCATCCCGGTCCGGCCTACCGTCCCCACCGACCGGGATGAGCGGACCGTCCCCGGCGATGCCTGCGGCACCGGCGGTCCGCCCCGCTGCTCCCGGCTCGTCCCGGTCGCCTTCGCGGATTCCGCCGTCCCCGGCACCAACCCGGGCGTCCGGGTCGCGGACGTCCGGAAGGCGGGGTGAGCGGTGAACCGCCGTACCGACGAGGCGCCGCTTCGCGCTCGGGTAGCCGCGGACATCGAGCGGCCGGACCGCCTCGCGTTCGGGCTGACGGGGCGCCAGTTATTGATCCTCGCCGTAGCCGGCCTGGCGCTGTACGCGGCGTGGAGCGCCGTGGCTACCGTGGTGCACCCGCTGGTGTTTCTCGCCGGTGCGGTCCCTGTCGCGGCTATGGCGTTCCTGCTCGCGGTCGGTCGCCGCGATGGTGCCGGCTTCGACGCCTGGATCTGGGCGGCGTTGCGGCACCGGCGCAGCCCACACCGGCTCGTGCCGGCCGAAGGTCCGGTGGCGTCGGGCCCGGCGTGGATCGCCACCACCGCCGGGCCGGGCGACCGGCTTCCGCTGCCTGCTCCGCTGCGGCTGCCCGCCAGGGGCATCACGTCGGACGGGCTGATCGACCTCGGTCCGGACGGCACTACCGGCCTGGTCGCCGCGTCGACGCTGGCGTTCGGGCTGCGCACGGCCGCCGAGCAAAATGGTCTCGTCGGCGGTTTCGCCCGTTGGCTGCACAGCCTCGACGGGCCGACCCAGATCGTCGTGCGGGCGCAGCGGGTCGACCTGACGTACCTCGCCGACCGGTACCTGGCGGCGGCGCCGGAGCTGCGGCATCCGGCGCTGGACGAGGCCGCCCGCGCGCACGCCGCGTTCCTCGACGACCTCGCGACCCAGCGCGAGCTGCTGCACCGGCAGGTCACCGTCGCCGTGCGCAGCCGGCGCGGCCCGCACCACACAGCTCACCAGGTCGCGCAGGCGGCTCGCGCCCTGGGCGCCTGCGAAGTCCCGGCCCAGGTGCTGGACGGGCAGGACACCGCGATCCGGCTCGCGGCGAGCCTCGACCCCACGGCTCCGTCTGGCCCTCTCACCCACGCCACAACTGATGAAGGTGATGTGTGGTGAGCCTGTTCTCCGCTCTGCTGCCGCTGCGGCGCAGCGAAATATCAGATGCCACATCGGACACGGTGATGGTGTTTCCCGGATCGCCGGATGCGGTCGAGGTCGGCGGCAGGAGCGCCCGGGTCGGCGACACCTACACCACGACGCTCGCCGTGGTGGGCTATCCGGCCGAGGTGGGTGCGGGGTGGGCAGAGCCGATCCTGTCCTACCCCGGTCTGGTCGACCTGTGCTTCCACATCGAGCCGATCCCGCCGGCGGTGGCCTCGCAGCGGCTGCGCAAGCAGCGCGGCCGGTTCGAGTCGAGCCGGCGCACCGACGCGGCCAGCGGCCGACTCGATGACCCCGAGCTGGACGCGGCCGCGGCGGATGCCGCCGAGATGGCGTCCCGTATCGCCCGGGGCGAATCCCGACTGTTCCGCGTCGGCACCTACCTGACCGTTCGCGCCAGCACCGAGGACGAGCTGGCGGACCGGGTTACGGAGGTCCGGTCGCTGGCCGCGAGCCTGCTGTTGGATACCGCGCCGATGACGTGGCGGCAGCTGCAGGCATGGGTCACCAGCCTCCCGCTGGCCTTCGACGCCCTGCGGATGACGCGGGTCTTCGACACCGACGCCCTCGCCGCGAGCTTTCCGTTCGCCAGCCCCGACCTGCCCGACACCGCGATCGACAGCGGCATGGGCGTGTTCTACGGGCTGAACCTGCACTCGGCAGGGGTCGTGGTGTGGGACCGGTGGGCGCAGTCCAACTACAACGCCGTCATCCTCGCGCGCTCGGGTGAGGGAAAGTCGTACCTGGCCAAGCTCGACCTGTGGCGCAACCTGTGCCTCGGCGTGGAAGCGCATGTGGTCGACCCCGAGGACGAATACCTCCAGGTGGCCGCGAAGGCCGGCGGCGTCGTCATCCGGCCCGGCGCGCCGGGCGTGCGGATCAACCCACTCGATCTGCCACCGGGCGACCCGGACGGCCTCAACGACCGGGCACGGTTCATGCACACCCTCGTGACCGTGATGGGGACCGGCGACACGGCCGTGAGCCTGCCGCTGCCCGGCGACGAGGCCCGTTCCCTCGATATAGCAGTCCTCGCCGCGTACCGGGCCAAGGGCATCACCACCGACCCGCGCACCTGGCGACGGCCGGCGCCGCTGCTCGCCGACGTAATGGCCGCGCTGGAGGCCACCGACGACGCCGGGCGGCGGGTCGCGGCCCGGCTGCATCCCTATGTGGCCGGCAGCATGCGCGGCCTCTTCGACGGGCCCAGCACGGTCACACCGCACGGACACCTCGTTGTGTGGGCACTCAAAGACCTGCCCGAGCAGCTCCATCCGGTCGGCACGCTTCTGACGTTGGACACGATCTGGCGGACCGTGCGCGGCGCTACCGCCTCCGGCGACCGCCCGGACGTGCTGCGGATGGTGCTGGTGGACGAGGCATGGAAGTTGCTGTCCGCCGGGCGGGGCGGGGTGTTCCTGGAGACCCTCGCCAAGTCGGCCCGCAAATACGGCGTCGGCCTGACCGTGGTGACCCAGGACGCCGCCGATGTCCTCGCGACCAAGACCGGCCGCGCCGTCGTCTCGAACGCCGCGACGCAGGTGCTGCTGCGGCAGGCGCCGCAAGCGATTGACGAGGTGGCCGACGCGTTCGGGCTCACCGACGGCGAGCGCGCGTTCCTACTGTCCTGCCAGCGCGGTGACGCCCTCCTGGTCGCCGGGTCCGCTCGCGTGGCCTTCCACAGCCACGCCTCCGCCGAGGAACACGAGGCGATCGTGACCGGTCCGCTCGCCGGTGCCGCCGCCCGCCGCCGCTGAGCCGGCGCCCTCTTCCCGCATACCGCTGAGCTGGAGCTCTCGATGGTTTCTGCCTTTATCCCTGCCCTCCCCAGTCCAGGTCCGTCCCCGTCCCCGGCCACTCCGCCGGATCCGTCGCCGGCTGTGTGTGTTCCCGGCAAAGACGGCATGCCCGGTTCCGTACTGGGGGAGCTGATGTGCGGCACCTGGGGCGACGACGCCACCGGCGCGGCCTGGCACCTCATCCTCGACCGGTGGCCGCTGCTGCTCGTCATACTCGCGGCGCTGATCGCCGCACGGGTCGGGTGGGTGGCGTGGCGGCGGCGGATGTGGCGGGCGCACGCCGCCGGTGCCCGCTGGCTCCAGGTCACCCCGCCGGTCACCGCCACCCCGGCCGCGACGATCGGCCTGTGGCGGCTGCTGGCCACCGCACTGCCCGCGCCACGTCGGGGCGCGCTGCGCCCGGCCCGCCTGGTGTGGGAGGTCGCAGCCGACCCGGACGGGATGCGGTGCGGGCTGTGGCTGCCACCAGGCGTCAACCCGACCGCCGTCGTGCGGCTGCTGCAACGCGGCTGGCCCGGTGTCCGCGCCGAACAGACCGCGCCGCCCGCCGCACCCACCGGCGCGGTCGCCGCGCTCGCCGTCTGGCCGACGCAGCCCGAATGGCTGCCCTTGGTCGAGGACGCCCCGCCGACGCGGCGAGGTATCGACACGGCACCGGAAGACGACCGGCTCCGCGCCGTCTACGACGGCCTCGCCTCGGCGGGCCGCACCGGCGGCGGCCTGCTGCAAGTCCACCTCAGCCGGGCACCGGCCCACCGGCTGCGGGCCTTGCGCCGCGCGATGACCAACCCGCAGCGTGCCCGCCGACCACGAGGCACCGCCCGAGTCCCCATCCTGCTCGCTGACGGGCTGCGGGCGCTGATCCTCGGCGTGCTCGGCGCCGTCACGCCCGGCTCCTCGACCGCCACGCGGCGCACCCTGCCGACCGACCCCTACCTGACTGAGCTGGCCCGCCGGGCGCGGGCGAAGTTCGCCGATGCCCCGCACCTGCTCATCGCCGTCCACGCCACCGCGACCGGCCCCACCCCGGCCGCCGCGCGTTCGGCAGCCGCCGACATCACCTCGGGGTTCGGGCTGCTCTCGCCGCACTTCACCCGCCGCCGGCTGCGTCGAGGTGCCACTGCGGCGGCGGACCGTTGGGTGCCCGAGGCCCGGATGAGCCTGGTCTCGGTCACCGAAGCCGCCGCCCTGGCCGGGCTGCCGGCCGAGCCGGCCGCGTTCGGGCTGCCCGCCGCCGCGTCCCGCCGCCGCGCCGCCACCCGCGACGTCTTCCGCACCCGCGCTGCCGCCCGCGACACCGGACCGGCGAGGGCGGCGGACACCGGTGACGGGCCGGCCGTGTGGAGCGCGCCGTGACCACCATGGACACGAACTCCGATGCGCCCGCCGTCCGCCTAAACGGTCCCAGGCTGAACCTGGTGCCGCTCGACCAGCGGCACGGGCTGGGCGGCAAGGTCGTCGGCGTCGCTAACGCCGGCCCGAGTATGCGGGTGGGAATCTCCCTGCCCGACTGCCGCTACCACGTGCACTGCCTCGGCCCGACCGGCACCGGCAAGACGACGCTGCTGATGCGGATGATCCTCGACGATGTCGAGGCCGGGCGGGGCGTGGCCGCGTTCGACCCCGCCAAAGGGGACCTCGTCCGAGACCTGCTCGCCCGGCTGCCCACCTCGTGCGGTGACCGGCTGGTCCTCATCGACCCCGATGAGCGGTCCGCGCCCCCGGCGATCAACCTGCTCGACCCGGCTGTGGGCGGCACCCCGCACGACGTGGCGGCCAACCTCACAGCGGTGATGGCCAAGGTGTGGTCGCGGTGGTGGGGACACCGCACCGCCGACATCTGCTACCACGGGCTGCTCACCCTCGCCCACCTGCCGGGCGCCACCCTGGCCCAACTGCCCCGGCTGCTGTCCGACTCAGCCTGGCGGGCCGGGTGGGTCAACGCCGTAACGAGGTCCTTGAACGCGTGGGAGGGCAATACCCTGGGCGAGTTCTGGGACGGGTTCAACGAGTTGCCCACCGCGGCCCGCTCGAGCCTGGTCGCCCCGCTGCTGTCCCGACTGCGGCTGGTCCTCGCGCACCCACTCGCGATGTCGCTGTTCGGGGTGCCGCAGACCACGTTCTCGTTCGCGGACATCCTCGACGGCGGCGTGCTGCTGTGCCGGCTACCCAAAGGCGTCATCGGTGAGGACGGCACCCGCCTGGTCGGGTCGCTGCTGCTGGCCGGACTGTGGCAAGCGACCACCGCGCGTGCCCGCATCGCCGAGCACGACCGACCGGACGCCACCATCCTGCTGGACGAGTGCCACAACTTCCTGCACCTGCCGATCGGCATCGATGACGCCCTCGCGGAGTCCCGCGGCCTGCACGTCTCCTGGCTGCTCGCCCATCAGTACCTCGGGCAGCTCTCCGGGGAGATGGTCGAGGCCATCGACGCGAACGCGCGCAACAAAATCTTCTTCGCCCTGGCGCCACGTGACGCGATCGACCAGGCGCGGCACCTGCGGCCCTACCTCGATGACGGGGACCTGATCCGCCTCGGCGGCTACGAGGTCGTTCTCCGCCCGGTGGCGAACGGGCGGGTCGTGCCTCCGGTCACCGTGGACACCGAGCCTGCGCCGCGGGCTGTGCGGGGCCGAGCCGAGGAACTGCGCCGCGCGGCCCGGGAGCACACCGGACTCGCGATGCCGCAACGCCGGCGACTACTCGGCGAAACCGTCACCGCCCCCGCCAGCACCGAATCATCGTCACCACTCGACCAGTCGGTGCCGGCTTTGGTGGGCCGCAACACCTTCGCCGTAGAGGGCGAGTGGTCTAACGAGACCTCTTACGAGCGATCAAACGAGGGTTCTAACGAGTCCGAACACTCGGGTGAGCACGCCCCTTTGAACACGACATATCCGCACGTCGACAGCGGTGAGGAGGACTGGTGGACCGGAACCGACTGATAAGAGATATCCCTCCTACCCATACATCTGCCGGTGGCAACAGCCTGCGCCTGACGGCGTCCGTCGTGGCTGGCGAGCTCGCCCGGCTCACCCCACGAGACCGGCTCATCCTGGACCTGCTCGACCAGCACCGAACGCTCACCACGGCTCAGCTCGTCGACCTGGTCTTCGGCTCGGTCGGCCGTGCCCGCAACCGGCTCAACACCCTCCACGACCGAGGCGTCCTTGACCGGTTCCGGCACTACCAGCGGCCCGGTTCGCAGGGCTGGCGGTGGACCCTCGGGCCGGTCGGCGCGGCTCTGCTGGCGGCCGGACGCGGCGATGCGCTGCCCCGTCCGGCCGCTGTGCGCGACGCTGCGGCCCGGCTGGCGATGTCCCCGACGCTGGCGCACCTCGTCGCGGTGAACGGGTTTTTCGTCGCGCTGTCCGCGTACGCGCGTGCCAATCCCGCCGTGCGGTTGGCGCGATGGTGGAATGAGGCGCGCTGCCGGGAGGCGTGCGGCGGCCTCGTCCGCCCGGACGGTCACGGGGTGTGGGCCGACGACGCGCGGGCCGGCGGCCGGGTGGTGCCGTTCTGGCTTGAGGTCGATCTCGGCACGGAGACGCTCGGCCGGGTCGCGGGCAAGCTGACCGGCTACGCCGCGCTCCCGCCGCGTCGCGCGTACCCAGTGCTGTTCTGGCTGCCCACCGCCGCCCGGGAATCGCATCTCCACACGCTCCTCACCTGCGATGGGGTGCCGGACGGCGTGCGGGCGGCGACGGCCGCTGTCGACTCCGGCGGCCCGACGGGGGCGGTGTGGCGCATGGTCGGGGACCGCGACCGGGTGACGCTGGCCGAGCTACCCGCGTCCGCCGGGGACGGTGGCACCTCGTGGGACGGCTAGCCGAATGGGTCGCGATCGGTGTTGCCGTCGCGCTGTTGCTGCTCACCGCCGCAACGGCCGGAGTCGTCTCGTCGGTGTTCGGAGGCGGAAGCGGCGGGACCACGTGCCCCGGCGTGGTCACCGCCCCCGGCGCGACCCCCGGCGGGCTGTCGCCTGACCAGGCCCGCAACGCAGCGGTGATCGTGACCGTGGGTGAGCGGATGCGGGTACCGGTGCGCGGGTGGGTGATCGCGGTCGCGACCGCGCTCCAGGAGTCCTCGTTGATCAATCACGGCAACCTCGGCCCGGCCAACGATCATGACTCGTTGGGGCTGTTTCAACAGCGGCCGTCGCAAGGATGGGGAACCCCGGCACAGATCATGAACCCCGAGTACGCCGCGGGGAAGTTCTACGAGGCGTTGTTGCGGGTGCCCGGGTGGGAACGGCTACCGCTCACCGACGCGGCACAGCGCGTGCAACGCTCCGCGTTCCCCGACGCGTACGCCAAACACGAGGCGCGGGCAACGCAGATCGTCGCCGCGTACACCGGCGGCACGCTGCCGGTGTGTGACGGCGCGCAGATCAGCGCCTCCGGGTGGACTCGCCCAGTCGCGGGGACGGCCGGTTCCGGATTCCGTACGCCCGACCGGCCCGGTCACGACGGTGTCGACATCATGGCCGCACGGGGAACGGTCATCCGGGCCGCGTCCGGCGGTGTCGTGGTGCGCGTGCGGTGCAACATCGCCGGGGACTCATGGGACCCCACAGGCGCGCCGATGCCGTGCGACCGTGACGGCTACCCCGGCCTCGGCGGATGCGGGTGGTACGTGGACATCCGGCACGCCGGCGACGTCACGTCGCGGTACTGCCACATGGTCAGACAGCCGTCCGTCTGGGTGGGACAGACCGTGATCGCCGGGCAGCCGATCGGCAATGTGGGCACCTCCGGAAACTCCTCCGGTCCCCATTTGCATTACGAGATCCACGAAGGCTATCCGGCCACCGAGGATAATGCAGTGAACCCTGTTCCGTTCATGCAGAAAAAGGGCGTGCGCCTGTGAAAGTCGTGAAGTGATATTCCACACTCCACGAATAGGCCATCCGCCAGCTCGAGGACGCTGCGCGCCCGGCATGCCGGGCGCGCAGGCGCATTCGCTCCCTAGAGAGACCAAGAGATCCGGCAGCGAAAGCGCGGCCTGTGCGCCCTTCTGCCTGGCCACCCTAAGCGGCAATAGGGAGGCGCGGCGGACGTGTCACAGCGGCCAAATAGGGGCCGTCAAATGGCGCTTTGCATTCCGGTGGCGGTTCCCGAATCGAGATTGACGGCCGGGTGCGGCCCGCCGAATAAAGAGTCTTGGGCGACGGGGTTGACAACCATTGGTGCATCGAGCGTCCATAGACGTGGGCAACAAAAACCGCCCCGCGAAACCGCCAAACAACAGCGCATCACGCGCACGCGGAATCGCGAATGCCGACCCCTATGTGTACGGAGGTTTATCCACCATGTCCACGAACACCACCGCCGCGCCGACCGCAGCCGAAACCGTCGCCGCGATCCTGGCCAACCACCCGGACGGGATCACCGTGCGTGACCTCGCCACCGAGGCCGGGGTGGGCCAGTCGACCGCCGCTAAGGCCGTCGCCGCGATGGAAGCGGCCGGCACCGCCGCCCGCACCCCCGGCCCCGCCAACGGCAACCGCAAGAGTCCCGACCTTTGGCACCCGGCCACCATCGAGCCGACCGACGAGTCGACGCCCGCCGACGCGTCGGACACCGCCGACGAGGCGCCCAGTGACACGGACACCACCGGCCCGACCGACGAGGCGACCCACGCCGCCGACGCGCCGGACACCGCCGACGCGACGCTTGACGAGGCGCCCCGCGATGGCGCCGGGGACGGGGAGGCCGAGGCGGCGTTGCCCGTAGTGCCGGTGTCCGGTGCGCCGGTTGCGCCGCGCCAGCCGGACCTGAAGGTGTTGATCATGGCGGGTGTCCTGGGTGGACACCCGGACGGCATCACTGCCGACGCGGCGATCGGTGAGAGTGGTCTGTCGGTCGCGATGGGCGATGTCATCCTCGCGGCGATGGAGGTTGCCGGTGCTGCCCGTCGCCTGCCGACCGACGAGGACGGTACGGAGTTGTGGGTGATCGGGGATGGTGACCTCGCCACGGTGGACCCCGCGAACGCCCCCACGCACACGACGTGCCCGACGTGCGGGCACACCCGCAAGGTCCGCCGCCCTTCCGCGCGGCGCGCTTCCGGGGCGGGCCGCACCGGCGGTGAGATCAACGGCGACGGGTCGGTGAAGCTCGGCAAGAACGAGTTGCGACACCGGGTCGAGGCGTTCATGCGCGACCTCGGCGCGCGTCACGAACTGACCCCCGGCATGGTCGGTCGGGAGTTGGGCGGCCGGAGCCCTGGCGCGGTCCGCAACGCCATGGAGAAGCTGACGATCGCCGGTGTGCTGATGCTGACCCGCGAGGCACCCGAAACGTACGCCCTGGTTGATAACCCGCCCGCCCCGACGGCCGAGGTGCGCGCGTTCATGACCCCGGCGGTCGTCGCCACCGCCCCCGCCGACGAAGCGACCGACACCGACACCGTGCCGGTTGCGGCCTGACATCGCCACCCACCGGGGCCGGGCACAGGCCCGGCCCCGTAGCCCTTGCGCCCGCAACCCGCACGGAAGGACGACACGATGACCACCCCTCACGACCACACCGCCCGCCCCGCAGACGGCCCGACGTTCGCCACGGGGTCGCTGCGCTGCCCCGAATGCGGGGAACCGGCCCGACCGGTGCCGCCGCGCGAATGGCCCCTCGCCGCGTTCGTCCCACGCCCGGCCGCGTCGCACCTCGACGGCACCCCGTTGTGTCCGGTGCCCGGCCCGGACGGGTCGCAACCGGCCGAGCCGGTCGGTACACCGGCGCGACTGACCTTGTGGCAGGCCGTCCGGCAGAGTTGGCTCATTCATCCTGATTGGACGGTCGCTGACCACCTTGCATGGCTCGATGACGAGGCGTACGACACCGGCACGCTGTCCCGCGATCCGGCCGAGGTCGTTGGCCGTTGGCTGGCCGAACACTCTTGTACCGCCACGCTGTCGGCACCGGTCGATGACGCCCGCGTGTACGTGGTCGCCGGAGGCGACATGGTGGCCGTGTTCGACCACCCCGACAGCGCCGGCATCCAACACGCTGTGATGGAGGCGGCCGGACTCGACGCCAGCGTCTACACGCTGAGCGCGACGCAATGGGAAACCGTGGTGCCGCTGGCGCGCACCGGCAACCCTCGCCTCGTCATCAGCGACACCCGGACCGCGCCCCACCGCGAACCGTCGTGACGCGCCCGCCGACGCCACCCGTGGGGGCGGCGGCTATCCCGCCGTCGCTGGCCGCGCGTCCCCACGACGACCGGCGCGGCTTGCCCATCCCGCCGGTCAACGTCCACCCCGACCCGTCCGGCGGCGGGTCGCACGTGGACTTCACCACGATCAACACCACCGTTGCGACCCGCCTCGCGGCCGAGCGTCGGTGCTCGTTGTGCGACGAGCCGATGGGCTATTGGGTCGCGTTCCTCGGTGGTCCGAGGGCCGCCGCGCTGATGCGATACGCAGACCCGCCCGGCCATCCCGAGTGCATGACCGCCGCACTGTCGCTGTGTCCCTATGTCGCGATCGGTCGGCACCGCCGCGCCCGCGCTGACCGGCCCGGCGCGGGCATCATCCCGCCCGGATCGCACGGCGACAAACCCGACCGGTGGCTGTTGGGCATCACCCGCGCCTACCGGACGCGGTTCATCGCTGAACACGGGTTCACCACGTACCTACCGGCCCCGTTCAGAACCGTCCACACCTACGTGTACGGCACGGACGGGCGCCTACAGCCGTCCACCGACAGCCGGTAGGGCCACGCCGCGCGGGGCGGCGTCAGATTGGCCGCGGAAACCTCGATCGACTCCAGTCGAACGCCTTGATCGACCTATCGAGGTAGGCAACATTATTTGTGACGGCGCGGCCGGGGCTTGCGACCCCCGGCCCGCCGCCCGCCAGAACCCACACAACCAGAAAGGGGTGCCCCCGTGGCACACGAACTCGAAACCCTCGCCAACGGACAGACGGCGTTCGCCTCCGCGCGGCTGTCCGCCTGGCACCAGCTCGGCACCGTCACCGACTCGTGCATGACCGCACAGGAGGTCATGAGCGAGGCGTGGCTCGGTGGCTGGGAAGTCCGCAAGATCGCCATTCAGGGCATCGAGATCACCGAACGCGGCGTGACGAAGGTCGACTGCCCCGACAAGTACATGACGGTACGGACCAATCCGGTCACCGGCGCCACCGAGTACCTCGGTGTAGTCGGCGACGACTATCAGGTTGTCCAGAACGAGCAGGTCGCCGAAACCCTCAACCTGCTCGTCGACGAATCCGGCGCACACTTCGAGACCGCGGGCTCCATGCGCAAAGGCCGCTCCGTGTTCGTGACCATGAAGCTGCCCAAAGCGATGTGGATCGCCGGCACCGACGCCATCGACCTCTATCTAGCCGCGACCACCTCGCACGACGGCACCGCCTCCCTGCGGCTGGACGCAACCCCGGTCCGGATCGTCTGCGCGAACACCCAACGGATGGCCTACCAGCAGTCCCGCGCCTCCTACACGTTCCGGCACACCTCGAACGTCACCAACAAGATCGCCGAGGCCCGGCAGGCCCTCGGCCTGATGTGGCGCGTGTTCAACGACTTCCAGACCGAAGCCGAAAAGATGATCAATGAGTCGCTGACGATGGGCGAGTTCGAGAAGATTGTCGCGCAGGTCTGGCCGGTGGCCGACGACGCCTCCGACACCGCGAAGAACAACGCCAAGCAGCGCACCAACACGTTGCGGTACCTCATCCGCGACGCCGACACGCAGAAGGCGATCAAGGGCACTCGGTGGGCCGGCTACCAGGCCATCATCGAGTACGTCGACCACTTCGCCCCCGCGAAGACCGACCTCGTGCGGGCCACGCGGGCGCTGTCGGGCACCGGCGCCGACCTGAAGGCCCGCGCGTTCGAGCTGCTGGCCGTGTGATGAGCGACCGGTACCGGGGCCGGCACCGCCGCACGCGGCGACCGGCCCCGCCACCGGCGGGCGCGACCATGACGGCCGCACGGCCCACCGACGACCGGCGCACCGCATCAGGCACGCCGGGCACGCGTCCGCCGCAGCAACGCGGCCCTCGCCGCCCACCCGGCCCGGCACCGGCCCGGCTCAATGCGGCGGCAGGCCCCGCCCGGGGTGTGGTCGCCGAGACCATGCCAGCGCCCCCACCGGGCGCGACTCGACTCGACACGACGCGATCCGACTCGACCGCGGAGCCCCTCATGCCCGAGATTCCCATGACCGCGACCGAACTGGTAGCGGCCATCAACGAGCTGTGCAGCGAGTACGCCCGCGCCAGCGTGGCCCGAGCCTTGTCCCAGCACGCCGGCGATGCGGAGGAACACGCGCACCACCTTCGCCACGCCGAGCACTGGCTTGGCAAGGCCAACACCCGGTGGACGGAGGTCGTTGCCTCCGTGGAGGCCACCGTGGTGGACACGGTCGACATCGAGGCGTTCCGTCCGGTCCGGCCGCTGCCCAACGGGCAGGTCGAGATCCATGCCTGCGACCACAACGCACGCCCGCTCGTCATGCGGTTCACCGGCGCCGAGGCGTTCGCGGTCGGTGCGCACCTCACCGCGTACGCCGCGATCGGCCTCGACCGCGCCGGGCAACGGGTCGAGTCCGGCCTGCCGCATCTGCCCGCGACCACCCCGACGCTCCACCCCGCTTCGGCTTCGACCGATTCGACGAATCCGACGAGCCGAGCCGACCCGCCGCCGCACACACCCCACACGCCGTGAACCGGTGCCGGTCCGTGCGGCCTTTCACTCCGCACGGACCGGCACCCGGATCCCTCGTCCGAAGCAACGGAGGAGATCTCGTGAACCCTGAACCAGCGGACGCTCTGCTCGACCACGCGAGCCGGTCCGCGGTCGCCGCCGCGAACGCCGAGCGGCTCGGCGTCCTCGCCGATCACATGCTCACCGACCTTGTCGGGTACGACACCGAGGCGGCCAAGGCGCCCGAGCAGACAAACCAACGGCGGGAAGGGCTACGCGCCGCGCTGCGCGACGCCCTACCGGCCACCGTGCAACCGATGCCCGACGACGAACTCCCGGTGTGCACCCACGTCCGGGGACAAGTCGAGGTCCGCGCCACCTTCGACCACGGCCGCCGAGGCATCCTCGTCTGCTACACCCCCGCGCAGGCCCTCGCCGGTGGAGCCGCGCTCATCGCCTGCGCCGCCATCACCGACGACAAGGCTGGCGGCGCCATCGCCGCCATCCTCCTCGCCTTACCCCCGAACCCGGCAGCGAACGTTGCGCCCGCCGACGAGACCAGAGGCGGACAACCATGAACCACGCCGATCGAGGACGCGAACCGGTTGTCGCCGTGTGCGCGGCGAGCTACTTCGCCGACCTCGTGCCCGCGCACGCCTTCGTGTTCCGGCTTCCCGCCAGCGACAGCCGCTTCACGGTCTACGCCCAAGCTGGCGACCGCTACCTCACCAACGCTGAGTACACCCTGCTCCTCGTGCCCGGCGAGACGGTGCCGCTGCTGCTTGCTGTGGAGGATGTCGCGTTCCTGCGTCACTGCCTGCGCAAGGCCGCCGACCGGTGGCGCGAGGTGGAGCCCACCCCGGCTGGCTACCGGGCCGCGCGGCAGAGATTCGCCGACGAACTGGACCGCGTCGAACACCTCGTTCGCCTACTTGACAGCCACCTCGACGGCGCCTCCGGACATCGGGACGGAGACACGTCATGATCCCGCCCGAGCAGGCGTTCTGTCGGCGCTGCCGCCGTGCCCTGAACACCCACACCAGCTCGTTCGGGCTCACGTACACCCACGCGATCGAGGCGCGGGGCAGCACCGTGGACCACCGGCCCGACCCGGTGGCAGTCACCGAACTCAACGACCCTCTGATCGAGTGTGACTTCTGCTCGGCGCCCGGTGCCGCGTGGAGCTACCGGTGCGCCGACCAACGCACGACCACCCGCACGGTCACCGCCCGGATCGTCGGCTCCAACGACTACCGCGACCAGCACCACGCGGCCCGGACTCGGCGAGTGGAAACCGGTGACGGGCTCACCCAGGCGTGGGGCGAACGCTGGTCCGCGTGCCCCGAGTGCGCGGAGCTTATCGAGGCACGCGACCTGCTCGGATTGATCTCCAGGGTCGTCGAGGTGCTGCCGGCGAAACTCACGCGCGGCAAACGTCTCGTGCAAGTCCGCGGCCAGCTCCACGGCACCTACTCGACCGTCTTCGACACCCTTGCCCCCGGCCGCGGCCGGATCGAGCCTGGCCACCCCCTTGGCGTGTGGCCGGAACCTCCAGCAAGCACGGCTTAGCCACCTCCACACCACGTGAACGGAGTACCCATGTACCGGCCTATGGAGCTTGGCGACACGGCGCGGGTCGCCAAGCCGAGCGACGCCATCGAGTACCGCCTCGGCACCGTCACCGACCTCGACGCCAACGTCCCATACACCACCGACCCGCGTGGCTACACTCTGCGGTTCCCCAACGGGACAACACGCACCTACCCGGCCGCGCAGGTCGCCCGCTGCACGCGGATGGACGACCGCGCGGCGTTGGAGGCCGCCTTCACCACCGCCTTCATCGCACTACGCGGCGCCTGCCGGATCGCCCATGACTTCGACGCCGACCTCAGCATCGGAACCGCGAGTCTCCTGGTCAGGCTGGTCGACCTCGCGGCCCTGCGGCTCGGGGTGCACCTCGCACCGGCTTCCCTGGCACGGCCGGACGGCGAGAGCACGGCCGAAGGCGGACACTAATGCCCGCCTACATGCACGCGAAGGCGGTCCACGACCCCGGACCGGTATGCGGGGCCAACGACGGGCAGGTCACCCGCGTCACCGAGGACCCGCATCTCGTCACCTGCCCTGACTGCCCGGACCAGGCATGGATCGAGGCACTCCCCGACGACGCGACAGCAGGTGACCCGCGCGTGATCGAGGTGCTGCGCCAGGCGCAGGGCGGCGCTTTCCGCAAGTTCGACGGGGTGGTCGTGGACGCGACCACCGCCACCGCGATCCTTACCGTCTACAACGCGTTGCGGCCCGCCACGCGGGCCAGGCTTGCCGCACTACGCATCGACCGGATGGCGCAGGTGGCCTGGCGGTTGCTGCGCCCACGCGTGTAGCTCCGCAGGGAGGTTCGGTGGCCGGCGGGCACACCCGAGGGTGTGTTGCGACCCCGACCGGCCACCTCGCCCACTCCGGGGCGCCTGCGGACCACACGGCCGCGTTCACCCGGGTCGGGCGTGCGCCGATCCTACGATGCCAACGAGTCTCGCCGCCCTCGGCAAAGGCGACAGTGCGGGCGAGACGAGGTCTCAACCTTGCGGTCCGCCAGCGCAGCACAGGTGCACTCGATCTGTTGGGAGAGGATGGGTGGCGTGGCGACTCGCATGATCGGCGGACGGAGCGCCCTCGACCGTCCCGGCGTCGCGGCGCACACCGGTGTGGCGTACTCCACCGTCAACCACTGGCACCGCCACCGTGCCCGTTTCGGCTTCCCCGCAGGCTTCCACCACGACGGCGGCGAGTATTTCTGGCTCGACGACATCGAGACCTTCCACGTTGCGCACCTGACCGCGAAACGCGCCGAGCTGACGAAGATCGACCGCCGCGGTGATCCGCACGAACTCGTTGGCTCCGGCACGGCCGCGAAGATCCTCGGTTACAGCTCGTACCGCAACCTACCCAAGACCCTGCTCGAGCGGCCCGACCGCGAAGAAGAGTTGCAGAGCGGCCGGATCCGCCGCCGCTGGTATCGGCGCACCGTGTGGGCGTTCGCCGACGCCCGCACCGGTCGCCAGTCCACCGGCCGACCCCCCGGCGCCACCGGTCCCCGCAAACCGCACCCGTACGACGGCGACTCCCGCCTCGCCGCCGCCGCCGAACTGCTGGCCGAGGCCGACGACACTGCCAGCGACCGACGCGGCCTCGGCGTCAAGCTGGCCCGGCGCCTCGGCATCTCCCAGCGCACCGCGCAACGCCTCCTCGCCGCAGCCACGATCAACACCCTCCCACCGAGCAGCGCAGGCGCCACCGGCCACGCATAGCGCGAACCTGTGACGCCTGCCGGCCGAGGTGCTAGTCCTCGTCCTCGTCAGCCACGAGGGCCCGAGGCGTCGGAGCCTCGATCAAGTAGCGCAACGCGCCATTGATGTCCGTGTCTCGGGCGGAAGCGGTCCGTTCGAGCACGTCGTACACGTCACCTTCGACTTCGATCGTGCGGCGTGCGGCCTTCGAGTCAGTCATCTCCAGTCCTCCAGCGGTGATCGGCGTAGGCACCCAGGCGGGCACCCGGTATCCATCCACGCCCACCTCCACCGGCCGATCAAGCCTGCCCATTCTCCGGGCATGGCTGGACGGAATCCCCAATGACCCGGATTGCCTCCGGGCATAAGAAGCGTCGTCCTTCGCAGGAATCTCCGGCCGGATCGAATGGATTCGGAACTAAACCGATGGCTCCACCGACAAGTTTGACCGGAGCGACTCGACGGCTTGACGGGCGGCGATTCCCTCTACAAACCAGTAGATGGTCCCGGCGCCGCTGTCACTGTGCCCTCCCTGCGTGATCCGAGTGGCTTCATCGCCGTTCCGGGGGAGGGGGAAGACCGTGCCTACCGGCGTGGGCGACATCGTTTGGGAACGTCGATATGCAGTGGCCGTCAGCCACATGCCGGCCTCATTGAGTAGCGGTTCGAGGCGGGCACGATCGCGCAGGGAGTTCGTGCCGTCCGGCCAGTATGGCTCGTTATAGGAAACTACGAAGTCGATGTCTATGGCCTCGTTGGGTTCTAATTGCCACGACAGTCGCCGCGCTGACTGATAGTCCTGTAAGTCCGGCAGCGGCACGGCAGCGGTCTCGCGGAAGCGGTGCCGTTGCAGGTCCCACAGCCAACGGATGCGTGCGACACGAAAGACGTCCGGCCCGAGTTGCTCGCCGTCAAAGGCAAAACCTTTTCGCGGGAGGCGGTGCTCAATGCACTCACCCCTCGCTCGCGCAGCATTAACGTTCTTCCGGACAGCCGTTATCTGGAACCTGTGGCCGTTACGGTGGACATCGTTGCGACCATGGACGGAGAGGTGAAACGCATCCTCCTCCCTTACGGGATCAATGTAGAAGTCGGTCTTCTTGGCAGTGATACGCCAAATATTGCCTAGCGCAGGAGGACGTTCGGCTCCGAAGGCAACGAGGATCTGCCTTGTGTTCGTCACCCGCTCACCCTAGGTTGTCAATGGGCCGCTGTCGCTCCGGTTTGTGGCTGGGAGCAACCCATTCGAGTGACGTCTAGGATTCGGCGTGCATGGCGGGCTTTCGCAGTTGCCGTTCGGCGATGCGTCGAGTTGCGTGCGAGGGTTCGGCATCGCCGAGGTCAGCGAGTTGCTCCTCCAGGCGCCGTAGTGTGCGCCGGACGGCGTCGGGTCGGTGCTGGCGGCCGTGAATACGGATGATCCGCTGATATAGCTCCTCGTTGAATGGGTCGAGGTCCACCGCGCGCTCCAACGCGGCAACGGCCTGGTCGGGCTGCTCTGTCTCGAGGAACTCGGCGATCCGCGCGTACACGGTGAGGATCTGGTGGCGGTAGGTGGTGGCGTAGTCGGTCGCCCAGATGTGGTCGTGCCCGTCGGCGAAGTCTCCGCCGTACAGCTCGACCGCCTGGCGGAGGGTAGCGAGCGCCTTGGCGTCGTCGGTTTCGTTGGTGGCCCGGTCGATGGCGGTGAGCATCTGCCACAGGTCGACGGCCACGGTGGCGGGGTCGATCCGGTATCGGCCGGTGGCGGGGTCGTGGACGATGAACATCGGCTCGTCGTGGCCGGTGGCGGTGCGCAGGACTCGGCGCGCGGAGGTGATGTCGGTCCGGACCCGCTTGACGGCCACATTGGTCTCGGTGTCGGGGTGCAGCGCGGCGGCGAGCTGGTCGAGGGTGCGCCCGGCGGGGTGAGCGGCGAGCAGCGCGAGGGCGGTGTACGAGCCGTTGCGCATCCCGGTCGCGATCGGGCCGGCGTCGGTGGCGACGGTGACCGGGCCGAGCACCCGCAGCTGCACCAGCGCCGATGTGTCGCTGGCCTGGACGGGCACCGGCTCGGCCGCCTCGGTTTCCGCCGCGGCCGATACCGGCTCGGCTGGCGGGTCGTCGACGTCTGTGCCAGCCTCAGGTCGGGCGAGGACGTCGGTGAGCATGGCGAGCACGGCGGCCAGGTCGTCCGCACCGAGGGTGGACAGCCGGGCCGCCGGGTACGACTCGTCGTCGGTGACCGTGCCGTCCGCGTCGACCTGCATGGCGGGGATTCCGGCGCGGTCGTCACGGTCGAGGTCACCGAGGATGACCGGGTGCAGGTCAAGGGCGGCGCGATGCGCGGCGACGGCGTCCACGCGGGCGGCGTGCCGGCTGCTGGCCTCGATCAGGAGCACGTAGGGCGGTTGCGTTTCGGCGTGGTCGGTGCGGGCGTTGAGGGCTGTGATGGTGTCTATGTCGAAGGTGTCCAGCAGCCGACGCCGGGTGACCATCTCGGCTTCGAAGTGCGTGACCGCCGTCGCGGTGTCCGCGAGGACGATCAACCGTTCGCCGTCGAAGGCGGTGCCGTCCGGATCCAGACCCGTCGCCGGAGTGCCCTCGGGCAGGAGTCGGGTCAGCAGGCCGGCGGTGGTGACCACCACGGGGCGGGTGTCGGCCGGCTCGCCCGCACCGGTGGCGAGCACTGCGGCGAGGATGGCGCGGGCGGTCGGCTCGGCGCCGTCGCCATGGACGGCGATGCCGAGGCCGGGCAGCTCGAACAGGCTGACCTCCGCGCCGTCGATGTCCACCCCGATCGGGGCCGGCACCGCTGGTGTGGCACCGTCGCCAAGGTCCGAACCGAGGTGATGGCCGCCGATCGTGTCGACCCGCAGGAGCGACGGCGCCACCGGCGCTGGTTGGGGCTCGATGGTTGCCAGAGGCCGGAGCGTCAATCGGGCTCGGCGGCGTCGCTGCAAGCGAAGCAAGGCCGCGACGGCGGCGATCGTGGCCGCCAGTCCCAGACTCACCCAGCCGTCAGGCGGCAGCGTGATTCCGCCCTCGTCATCGTGGTCACTGGACGGCGGCGCGTTGTCCGGCTCGTCCCCGGAGGGTTCGGTCGAGCTCTCGCCGGCGGGCGCGGCCGGCGCCGATGATTCCGGCAGTTGCGCGCCTGGCGGCGAGATGCTCGGTTGAAGTGTCGTGCTCGTCGCGGGCGTAGATGGCGGGGTGGACGGGGCGGGGCTTTCCTCGCTGGTTGGTGCCGGTTCGGCGCCCGGATTGCTAGCGGGGTTCCCGCCGTTGGCTGAGCCGCTCGGGGCTGCTTTGTCGTCGGCTGGATTGGCGGGCGCCGGCGCGGCGCCATGGGACGGTAGGGCGAGCACCCATCCGACATGGATCTCGTCGGGGTCGGTGAGGGCGTAGCCGTTGGCTTGAACGTGGCCGCGGTTGAGTGTGTAGATCTCGCGCCAGCGGTGCGGGTCGCCGAGATGTTCGGCGGCGAGGTCCCACAGGTTGTCGCCGCGTACGACGTGGTGCGCGCCGCCGGGCGCGTCACGCGCCCACTCGGGGATGCCTGAGCCGTCGTGTCGAGCGGTGAGCGGCAGGGCGGTCGCCGTGGTTGCCGGGGCCACGGCAGGGGATGACACTCTGACGAACAACGTCGGGTCGCTTTGAACCATCGGCGCGGCCGTTTGTGCGGCGGCAACGGGCACGGCCGGGCGACGGGCGGCGGCGTCGGCTGCCGCCGTGCTCGTCGTGCTGCCGGCAACGACGCGGGCGGCGTCGAAGAGCACTGCGCCGACGATCGCGCCGACGAGGACAGCGGCGACCCACCGGATCGGTCCACCTGCCAGGGATGGGCGGTGGGGGCGGTCGCGGTGGGATGCGCCGGAGGACGCCTCAATCGCTTCGACGATGACGTCGCGGCAGAACAGCAGCCACAGGATCCAGCCGAGGGTAGCGAGCAGGGCGAGGATCTTGTCGTCGTACCAGGACGTGGTCAGGGCGGTGGTGAGGTCGTCGAGGCCGGGCAGGGTGCCGGGCTGGGTCCAGCCGATCCAGTCGAGGGGCCAGCCGATGAGCCGTACGAGCAGCCATGGCACGCCGCCGGTGAACCCGGCGAGGACCACGAGTGCGGCCAGGGCGCGCAGCAGCCGGCCGCCGATGGCGAGGACTCGCAGCATCTCGGGCGCTCCGTTCGGGAGGGTTCGTGGCGGCTACAGGTTTGGTGCCGTGATGCCTTGGACGGCGGTCGCGGTGGCGGTGGCGGAGACGTGGAGTTGTCCGACACCGATGAGTTGTAGGAGCTGGGTGTCGCTGGTGCGCCGCACCGTCACCGTGACGGTCGTGGTGGTCGCGGTGGCGTCCCCGTCGACTCCGGTGGTGGCGAGCCAGGTCCGGGCTGCGGCGCTGGCGCGGGCCGGGTCGAGGACCGCCACGTTGTTGGTGCGGTACTGCATGAGGTCGAGCTGCTGGGCCCCGGCTCGGGCCGCGGCTTGTGCGACGTCGAGGGCCTGCACCTTGGCCGACAGCGCGAGGCCGCCGTCGAGGACGAGCCCGGCCACCGCTAGCAACGCCACCATGAGGATCACCACGAATGGCGTGACGTGCCCGGCGTCGCCTCCGCCGGTGCGGCGCTGTACCCACGCCGCGACGGTCCTCGCTCCGAGGCGCGCTCGGCTGACTGTTCTGCCTGCCCACGGCGGGACTCTGGACGGCTCGGAAACGGTGGCGATCACGGTCGCTCCCTTGTCGACGGCGTGCTAAGGCTCAGTGCCGTGCCGCGCCACTGGTCGACCGGTGAGGTCGCGGTCGAGGTCACCACCCGGCTGCCGGGAACACCGAGCAGGACCAGATCGGCCAAAGGAACTCGACACGACACGGACACGGTGACCGCGCCGCCGGGACGAAGACCGCCGGTGGTCACGGTCACGGTGGCGTCGGGGCAGGACAGGCTGCGTGCGGCGAGGGTGTCGCGGGCGGTCTGCTCGGCTTGAATGCGGGCGGCTGCTTCGGTGCGGGCGATGGAGCCGGTGCGGGCCGCGCCGCTAGCGGCGGCGTCGACGTCGAGCTGTACCGCGACGAGCCGCCCGCACAGCACGACGAACAGGAGCAGACCGACGAGGAGCGGGGCGAGGAGGGTGACCTCGACGGTGCTGGACCCGGCGTCGCCGGTCGCGGCGACGTGTCTCCACCGCGCCGCCAGCCCTGCCCGGAGCCTGCGGTTCATGGTGATCCTCCGGCCGTTGTCAGGTCAGGCGCGAAACGTTCGACGGGCCGCACGACGACCGCCCGGACGCTCCAGTTCATGCCGGGGACGACGGTCGCGGCGGTGCCGGTCACTTCGCCCTGGACCTCGGTGGCGGTGCGAGTGACCGAGACCGCCGGTGTCTTGAGTACGCCGCTGCCGATCGCGGCGAGGGTTTCCGCTCCTGCGGCTTGGCCGGCGGCGGCGGTGCCCTGGTAGGCGGCGGCGGTACTCGCCGCGCGGGTCGCGGCGGCCTGCGCTACGTGGGTGGCGTGCATCCAGACTCCGGCCTGGACAACAAACAGGATCATCAGCAGGAGCAGCGGCATGGCGATGACCAGCTCGGTGGTGGCCGCGCCCGCGTCGGGGCGGGCGGCCACGCGCCTCCATCGGGCGCGCAGCCGCAGGGCCGGACCGGCCGCCGACGGGGGACGGCGACCGGTCCGGCGGACTCTGATGATATCGACACCCACCGCTCAACCCAGGTTGAGGGAGTTGGCCTTGTTGACCAGCTTGACGCCGATGATCGCGATGACGGTGAGCGCGATCGTGATCAGGACGGCGGTGACGACCACGGACTCGGTGGTGTAGCCGCCGTCCTTGGTGTCGCGGACGAGCTGCCAGCGGTGCCGCAGCTCGGCGGTGAGGTAGCTCAGCAGTGCGGACATGGGGTGGTGCCTCCTTCGGTGTCGTTGTGCGGCAGCGGCGCCGGGGCGGCGCCTTTGCGATCGGGGTCCGATGTCCCGGAATCGAGGTGTCATAGGCCGCTCAGCACGGCGGAGACGGCGGGGTACCCGATGAAGATCAGGAACCCGGCGAAGAGGGCGACGATGGGCAGGGCCATGCGTTCGGTTGCGGCGTTGGCTTCGCCTTCGGCGTCGGTGAGTTGCCGGTCGCGCAGCGACACGGCCCGGGACCGCAGCGAGGCGCGGACTCGGGCGCCTTCGGTTCCGGCCATGCCGACGCTGGCGGCGAGCTGCTGCAACTCCGGCACGGCGACGCGGCGGCCGAGGACGGCGAGGATGTCCCACGGTGGTATCCGGGCCAGCCGCGCCTCCGCGAGGGCGTAGCGCAGCTCGGTGTAGGCCGGGCCGGAGCCGATCTGGGCGGCCTCGTCCAACGCTTGGTCCACGCCGGCCCCGGATGCGAGGCTGATGACCACGAGGTCCAGGAACGAGCTCAGGGCGTCGCGGAACGCCGCCCGGTGCTTCGCGGCGTCGCCGCGGACGGAGAACTCCGGGGCGAGGAACCCGGCCGCCCCGAGGACCAGCGACGCGACGACCGGCACTACAAGGCCGGTGCCGATGCCGCCGAAGGCGAGCACCGTGGCGGTGACCGGTGGCAGCAGCACCCCGAAGAGGGCGGCGGTGGCCTGTTCGGCGAGGTGCACATCAATGGGTTTGTCGATGGTGGCGAGGTCGCGGCGGGTCGCGGCGAGCGGCAGCCCGGCGCGGCGTAGCCACCGCACCGCCGGGCGGCCCCATCGGGCGGTCCAACCGGCGGCCGGTTCGGTGGCCGCATCGACGAGCGGGACCAGGCCGGTCGGGGCGTCGAGGACCTTGTCCAAGCGCGGCGGCCGCGGGAACCAGCCGACGAGGATCAGCCACAGACCCAGGCCGGTGCCGAGCCCGGCGAACAAGACGAGGCCGGTCATGACGGCATCACCTGCCGCTCGGCCGGGGTGTCGGCAGCAGCGGCGAGGATCCTGCTGGTGTCCGTGTCGCGCATCAGCCGGGCCAGCCAGAAGAACGCGAACCCGAAACACCCGCCGACACCGACGAGGAGGACGAACTGCCCGGTCGCGGTGTCGAACGGGGCAAGAAAGCCGCCGTTGAGCAGCGTCAACACGACCGCCATGACGAGGGTCGCGCCGACCACGACCCGCACCGAGGTGCGGTTACGTTTGCGGCTGGCGGCAACCCGCTGCCTTGAGGCGACCTTCGCCCGCGCCGAGGCGGCCAGCTCGCCCAGGACCTCGCCGAGCTGCCCGGCGCTGCCCTTCGCGGCCATGATGAGCCCGATCACCACTAGGTCGGCCGTCGGGTCGGCCAGCTCGGCGGCGAAGCCCCGCAACGCGTCTTCCAGCCGCCAGCCACGTTGCAGCCGCAACGCCAGCCGAGACACCTCCTCGCGGATTGGTTCAGGCGACTCGATCGCGCTGGCCCCGATCGCCTGCTCCACCCCGGCCGCGCCGGACAGGTTGTCCCGCAGCGCCTCGGTCCACGTGGCGATGGCTTCTATCCGGGCGACCCGGCGGGCGTGGCCCCGGTCCGGGCCGAGCAGGTCCGGCAGCACCCACGCCGCCCCGGCCGACAGCAGCGCCGCGACCGGCCAACGGGTCACCACGGCCACCACGACACCGACCGCCACGCACACGGCCAGCCGTCGCCGGTCCACCGGCGTGCGACCGGTGGCCAGCCTCGACCACCACGACGCCTCGGTTTCGAGCCCCGCCGGGCGATTCTCCCGCCCGGTAAGCCCGATGGTGACCAGCACCAGCCCGAACGCCGTTCCCAGCCCCAGCAGCGCGGCCAGGGGCACCGTCAACGTCATGCCGTCCGCCCCCTTCCCGGCCGCGTGCCGGTCCCGTCCGTGCCCGTGGCGGTGGTGTCCCACCAGCCGTGGCGGCGTTGCAGCAACGCCGGGTCGAACCCGTGGAAGACGAGCCGCTCGAGCAGCGCGGTCGACACGGACGCCCCGGGGACCGCGCGCTCGTCCGGGCCAGGCCGGAAGATCTCGTTTGAGGCGACCTGCAGCCCGTCGGATTCCACGACTTCCCGGACGCTGGTGACGAACCGGCGGCCGGTCTCAGTGAGCCGCAACTGGACCACCAGGTGCAGCCCTTCGGCGATGTGCATGTTGGTCACGGCCGGGTCGAGGCGTTCCGGGGCCGCGGCGGCGTAGAGGGCGAGCTTGCGGAAGACGCCGGCGGACGACGAGGCGTGGATGGTCGACATGGAGCCGTCGTTGCCTTGGCTCATCGCGTTGAGCAGCGGCACCACCTCACGCCCGCGCACCTCGCCGACGAACACCCGCGACGGGACCATCCGCAGCGCGTTGCCGAACAGCGTGGCCATGTCGATCGCGCCTTCGCCTTCCACGTTGGCATCCCGGGTCTGCATCGCCGCCACGTTCGGGTGCGCGGGGTCCTTGTCGAAGCCGAGTTCGTACGTGTCCTCGATCGTGACCAGGCGCTCCCACGCCGGGATGGCCGAGGCCAGCCCGCGCAGGAACGTCGTCTTCCCCGCACCGGTCGGGCCGCCCACCACCGTGTTGAGCCGGGCACGGACGGCCGCGCCGAACAGCTCGGCGAGGGCGGTGTCGATCGCGCCCAACTCGACGAGCTCGGGCAGCGTCATCGTCATGTAGCGGTGCCGCCGGATCGACAGCGACGGCCGCCGCACCACATCGAGGACCGCGTTCAACCGGCTGCCGTCCTCAAGTTGAAGGTTCAGCAGTGGCGCGGCCCGGTCCCACCGGCGCTCGTCGTTGCCTGTGCGGGCGGCCAACATCCGGATCAGGTCCACCATCTCGGCGTCGGAGTCCGCGATCGGGTCGACCTGCTCGATCCGACCGTCGTCGAAGCGAATGAAGACCCGGTCACAGCCGTTGGCGACGATGTCCTCCACCTGCGGATTGTTCAGCCAGGGCTCCAATCCGCCCGCGCCGAGCAGCGCGTCGGCGACGGTCCGCGCGACCCGTGACTCGACCTGCGGGTGAAGCGGCGGGCGTCCGGCCTGCATCTCCGCCGTCGCGTACGCGTCGAGGGCCTCGTTGATCAACCGGCGGGTCAACGCCTCCCGCTCTTTGGCGGGTATCGGCGTGCTGGTCGCGGCCTCCTGGGCACGGTTCGCGCGGGTCAGCCGTTCGGCGACCTCGCGGCGGATCTGGCGGACCACGGCCACATCGAAGCCCGGCTCCAGTGCAACGGGGTGGTCGTGGCGGTGCCCGTTGACCGGCACGATGACGGTCGACTGTGGGCCGAAAGGGGTACTCATCCCCGCGTCTCCGTCCGAGTTCCGGCGTCCTCGTCGTGCCGGGCGGTCATCAGCAGCGGAGCCAGCTCCCCAGCGATGCCGTGCAGCGCCCGCAGCAGCGGCAGCCGCTGCCAGCGCCGTCCCGCGACCAGGCCACCGGACAGCAGCGCCGCCGCTCGCCGGTCCTCGGGCAACGGGCCGCGCACGGTCACGTGAGCGTCCGGGGCCATCAACTCCTCGGCCACGTACTGGCCGAGGACGTCGGCGACGTCGGCCTCGCCGTAGAGCCCGCCATGGCCCAGGAGCACCACCAGGCGGCCGGTCACCACGTCGAGCAGCTCGCCGAGGTGCTCCCGGATGTGGGCCAGACCATCGGCGGTCGCCCGGACCTGGACCACCACCACATCGGCGAGGGCGAGGACCGGCCGTGCCGGGGACGACACCTCGAACCGGCCGCAGTCGGCCACCACGAGCCGGTCCGGCGGGATGAGGACGAGTTGGCCGGCGCGGGTGAGCTCCGGCAGCGCCGCCCGGCTCTGCGCACCGCCCGCCGGGGCCACCACGACCGGCACGGCCCGGTCATCGAGCGCCAGCTCCTGCGCCACGGCCTCATACACGGCCGGGTCGCCGCCGGTGCCCCGGGCGGCCGAGGCGAGGTCCACCAGGTTCGGCTTGGCCGCCAGGCCGTGCCGCAGCATCAAGTCACCGCCCGCCGGGTCGCACTCCACCAACACCACCCGCGCCGAGGTGTCGGCGACCGCGGCCAACCCGAGGGCGGCGGTGGTCACCCCCGGTGCGCCCTTCAACGAACACATCGCCAGCAGCGGCATCCTCAGCTCCCGTCAGGAGCGGTCTGCATCAGCACCACCCCGCCAGCCGGAGCCCCGGCCAACCGGCCAGCGTCGGAGGCGTCCAGCAGCAACGTGATGACCGTGGCGCCCTGGCCGTCACCGGCGAGATCCACGGCGAGGACGACCGCTGGCAACCGTGTCGGCGTGGACAAGGACGGGGCGGAGCTGGCCGCCGGCGCCGGTTGCGCACCAACGCCGGCAGGAGCCGCCACATACACGCTCACCCGAGCGCCAGACGCGAGACCCTGCGGATACTGGCCAGGTTTCACCGCCACCGACGCGGTCACCTTGCCCGCCGGAGGGAACGCCGCATCCCCGACCACCGCCGGAGTCAGCAGCGTCCCGGGCAGCAACGGCACCACCGCCGAGCGGCCAATCACCTGCGCAGCCTGCGTCGCCGGGACGAGTTGGACGCTTGCGTCCTGCGCGGCCGACACCGGCCGCAGGTCCGCCGCCGTGAACGCCTGCCCCGCAGCGACCGCACGCGCGACCGCGAGCACCTGGACCCGGTTACCCAGGGCGACCGCCCCGTAGGCATAGGCTAGGACGCACACGATCACCAGCAGCCCGCCGAGCGCGACGAACGGCATCCGGCGGCGGCGACGAGCGGCCCGCCACGGCCCCCGCCCGGCACGCGGCCGCGCGCCCGTTGGATCCTCCACACCCGTTCTTGGGCGCACGGCACCCACCGACATGACTACCTCCACGTTGATGGCGCCGCTACGGTGCGAACGTCAGTTCGTGACGACGGCCTGCGACTCCTGCACCGTTACCGGCACACCCGCCGTTGTCGTCAGCCCCGGCACCGTCCCGGACTCACCGGCGCCGGCCCATGTCACCTCCCACGCCACCGTGACCGTCACGGTGAACACGCCGCCCGGCGCGCTCGCCGACGAACGGGTGTAGGTGTACGAGCAGTCAGGTGAAGGCAGCGCCGGGTCCGTGCCCGATGTCCACGGGGTTCCCGGACCGGTGCACACCTTCGTCGCGCCGTTACCCATTGCCCACGACGCCTGCACCGGCCTTGCCGTCGCCGTCACCGACACCCCCGGCACCGACGCGGTAGCGGACTTCGCGGCCCACGATGAGGGGTCCATGGCCAGCCACGTCGGCAGGTTGGTTAACTGCTTGCCCGCCGGGTTGAGCTGAACGACCACCTCCGGCAGGACCAGCCGCGCCCGAGCCTGGCGAGCCAACACCGCGGGCGACACCACCGGTGGCGCTCCCGCGATCCACACCGGTCGTCCGAGGGCCCGCGTCGTCCCTGTGGCGTCGCTGTAG
The DNA here is from genome assembly GCF_016862555.1 of Asanoa siamensis. Classification (GTDB taxonomy): domain Bacteria; phylum Actinomycetota; class Actinomycetes; order Mycobacteriales; family Micromonosporaceae; genus Asanoa; species Asanoa siamensis. Next base: position 91,075 of record NZ_BONE01000027.1, read on the forward strand.
CACGTGCGCTGATACCAGCCGCCCGCACCAGTGGGCTGCCCACCCAACGCGTCAATCGTGGACTGCGACAGGTCGGCCGGCTTGTAGTAGCAGCCATCGGCGCCAGCCCAACCACCATCGCGCTGACACGGGATCTCCACACCCTGCGGGTTACGGCACTTCCCATCACCGCCGCGACCACCGGTGCCCCCGGTGCTCGCTCCTGGTCGACCCGGTGTCCCCACCGTGGCGTTACAACCAGGCTGCGAGCTGTCCTTGTCGCAGTTCACCGAGCCAGTACCACCACCAGCAAATGCCATCGACGGAGCCGCCGCCAGCGCGCTCACGGCCACGGTCATGGCAACTATCAGGCGCAGCGCAACCTTCAGCATGACTCGTTCCCAAGGTCGAAGCGGCTGACCTTCCATCCATCGGCCGTGAGCTTCACCGTGGCGGTAGTCCGATGTTTGCCTCCGGGAACGTCGTCAACCAGGCCGCCGGACGCCTTGTGTTCTAGCCACTTCTCGTCGTTGACGCAGTCCAGCACGCTTACCTCGACCGGCTTGCCGGCCGGCTTTACGGCGGTGATCTTCGGGTCGATCGCGAGGTCGCCAAGGATCACCTTGCGCTGGTCGCGGTTCGTCACCAATCCACTCACGATCAGCTTCAACGCGTCGTCAGAGGCGTACTTCCGGAGATCCGGCGCATCCGGATCCGAGGTCTTACCCGCCTCGACGAACGCCGACCACATCCCGCGGTAGGCGACCAAGGCATCGTGCTCGGCCGCACTGCTCGAGGATGACGCCGACAGCGGAAGGCTCTGCGTCGGCGTCGCACCGGGCGTGCGGGAACCGCAGGCCACTAACACCATCAGGAGGCCGGTGAGCCCGACCATCTCCGTGCACCGGTTCACGAGCCCGTCCCTCGGTCGACGATCTCCCGTGCGCGACGCTTCACGCACGGAATGGGGGACCTTGTTCGCGTAGGAATGAAGGTCACCCAAAGTGTCTAGTCCGTAACTATCGAGGGTGGCAACTGCGCTTTCCTTCAGGTACGCGCGTTTTCGAGTGTTAACGCGCGCGCGTGGTTTCGTCTTACTTGAATGCCGATACCTGGACATAGCCGGATCAAATACCCATAATGAAGTGTCGTAAAACCGACAGTCCACCATGTTCCGCAGGTGACGGGGGCGGAACGAAAAAAGATCAGACTTTTTGCGAACGGTCCATGTTCGAGCGCCTCCAGCGCTCTTCGTAGAGTTCGTTGGCGGGCCTCGGTCCAGGGTCGAAGAGGTGTCGATCGCACCGTGCCTGCGGGCCGAGGCGCGTGGGACGCAGATGGAATCCTGACGACCACCGCTCGCCGTTGCCTGGGCGTGACCCGCTTCTCTTGAGGTTTCTCTGAAGCGCTGGAGGCCCGACCTGGCGCGTGTCCACTACGAGGTTGACCGTGCCGCCGGATCGAGCGCCCAGCGACTCGCGAGGGCGGTCGGCCGACTATCCCGGCCTTCTCCATCAACCACGGTGTTCTGGCTTATTAGTCAGTAAGGCTCAATTGCGACAATACGTCGACACTGTTTCTTGATCGCAATCGGATGGCCGATCCTCACCCAGAGCAATACAATGATCGCTCGATCGGTACCTCGACGCGCCCACGACGGGGAGGTGAGTCGCGGTGAAGAGCATGTTGCAACGCGTCCATCGCGCAGTCGAACGCACCTGGGGTCCGGAGATCCTGGAGCTCCTGCTAACCGGCCCGCTGCGCTACACCGACCTCTTCAACAGGCTTTACGGCGCCGCCGAGAAGCCCGTCCACTCCAGAACCTTCCAGCACACCCTCAAGGCCCTCATCGAACAAGGCCTCATCGAGCACCGTACGGCCCAGGTGCCGAAGCAGTACGCCCTCACCGCCAGCGGGCGACGCCTGACGCTCGCCCTTAAGCAGATCGAGGGATGGGACCAAGAACACCCTGTTAACCGTCAGGACTCCCACGGCCAGTGGCAGACCTAGCCAGCATCGCGGCTCTCGCCGCGGCGGTCAGCGGCTTCGTCGCCGCGTTGCCGGTCGCGGCGACAGCGCACGGGGCGCCACGCACCGGCACAGTCCCGGTGCGATGGCGGCACACGGGCACACCAAAGGCGGCAACCGTCGGCTGCGCGCTGACAACTGCGGGTGTCGCGTTCGCCGTGTGTCATGCCATCGGCTGGAACATCGTGACCCCGGGCTACTGGCTATTCAGCGTTCTCGGCGTCGGACTGTCCTACGTCGACCTCCGATTACGGCGCTTGCCCCACCTCGCAACCGGCGTCCTCTGGTCAACGTGCGCGGCCCTCTTCCTCATTGAATCGATCCGCCTCGGAGTCACGACCCATCTAATCCAAGCGGTCACGTGCGGAACCCTGGTTTCGATGAGCATGCTGCTCGCGGCGCTGGCATTACCTGGCCAACTGGGACTCGGAGACGTCCATCTTGCCGGGGCGGTCGCGTTCACCCTCGGGTGGCTCGATTGGAAAATCGCGCTTACGGCAATCACCGGAGCCTGGATCGCGCAAGGCATCTGGGGATGGATGTCTGTCCTGCGTACTCGGCGTAGAGGGATTGCGCTTCCATTCGGTCCAACCCTGTTTGTAGCGTGGGCAATCGCCGCTTCCTTCCGTTGACGTGCTCGGACATGTTCGACAGGGGGTAAATTGATGCGCACTTGGCCGAATTCCGAAAAGTCGGCAAGGAGGTTTGCGGCAAATGAAACCGAGCGCAACTCAGATGCAGTTGGCGGGGTGCGCACCGGCTTTTACCTGGTCGTACGCTACGTCACGGAGGCGCCCCTGTTGAATTGCCGTAAGGCGTCACTTCGCGAGAGCGTCAGTCCTCAGGGAAACCGGTAATTCCCGGGCTTCGTCGCCCCTTTTAGCATCAGCAAGAAGAGACGAGAAAATGGTCGAGTACTGACTCGCCTCCTCGGGATCCGTCAGGGTTAATTCGCGAGTATAGGTCTCGACCGTTACGTACCTTGAATCGTCAGAAAGTGTCAAAATAACAAATCCATGTGCTTGAACGGCTGACGGCGTAGCCCCTGTTTGTAGGATGGAGACTTCCACGTTAGGAAGTGTCAAAACCGATAGAACTTTATCGTATTGAGCTGCCATTGCTTCTGCCGCTACAGGGCGGAACCTCAACGCCGCCTCAGTAATCACGAACTCGTATTGTCGGTTGAGGTCGTACAAGGCTGTCTGACGCTCGATGCGAGCGGCCGCCGCGCGCGCGGTGTCGCCGATCCTAAATACATCGGCCAAATCGAGGACGCTGCGCGCGTAGTCAGCGGTTTGAAGGAGGCCGGGCACTGCGGCGTGCTGAAACACTTGCATCGTCTTTGCCTCGTGCAGAAGGCGTCCCAGAGTGCGCTGATGCTCCGCGCGGCCACCGCCGAGCGTTCGGTCCCAAATGATTGACGCGACCTGAATGGACTCCGCGATGTTGAGCAGTTCCGTGGTCACGTCCTGGGGCGCGCCGGTCTTGGCAGCCCAGGCGCGGACATCGGCGACGGAAGGCTTTGTTCGCTGGTTCTCGATCTTGGAGACCTTGGACTGCGACCACCCAAGCTCAACGGCGAGGCGAGTGGTTGAAAGCCCGGCATCCTCGCGGAGCGCTCGAAGCCGCGCCGCCAGGGCACCACGCTCATCGGATGCGCTCACCAGGATCTACGCAGTTCCTCGAGCACGGTTGGCAGGTACTCGGCGAGCGGCGTCGCGCTGGCCAATGCGAGGTCGCGCTGGTCGATAAAGAGGCTCGTATCGGTAGCCGGCTCCATTGCTACGCGCCTCCCGCTTTCGTCGTAGTCAACAACGATGGCCTGAGTCTCGTCGAGCAGCCAGAAGTCGTGCGTCAGCTCGGCCAGGCGGCTTGGCGTTGCCGGCCTTTCGGCGATCCATACTTCCTCGCCGGCGGCGACGTTGCCGTGATAGCCGAGCAGTTCGAAGCGAAGGTAGTCGGACAAAGGGCGGTCCAAGAGGTGGACTCGGCTCCAATGTCGGCTCGCACTGACACTGTCCGCAACCATGCGCAGCCACGGGTCGGTGTCAGGATGGCGTCGGGGCAAGGGGTGGCCAGCGATGAAGGCGCCGAACAGTTCGGTCTCGCCGGGTGCGTTGTAGGCGTTCAGCGTCTCCAGACGAAACACCGAACGCTCGACGCTCCGCAGCAGTCGCTCCAGCTCGTCCATCTGCATCGAATCGTCCCATCTCTCGCCATCTGTCGATCTAGTTTAGTCGAGGATGAAGACTAGTCTCACGTGCCGCCTCTGTGGCAGGCTCAAACTACGGCTACGAAGGGAAGCGCAGATGTCCGAAACGTCCGAGGACCTGACCTGGCGCAAGAGTTCCCAGAGCTTGAACGGGGACTGTGTGGAGGTCGCGTCGCTGCCAGGTGCCGTCGCTGTCCGCGATTCCAAGAACCCCGATGGCGCCATCTTGCGGTTCTCGCGCAGTGAGTGGCGCGCGTTTCTCGAAGCCGCAACTGGCGGCGAGTTCGACGAACGCTGACTTTCACCCGCGAGGGTCACGCCGGCTACGGACGCCCAGCACCAAGGCCTTTCGCTGGGCGTCCGGCGATCAATGAGCCCACATAACAGAGAGCGTGCGCTGTGGTCCTGTCTAAACCAAGTCGTTGAACTCGCCCTTGGCGGCGCCGTCGAGGAACGCAGCGAACTCGCGGGGAGTGAACACGAGGACGGGGCCACCTGGATCCTTCGAATCCCGAACCCCGACGACATCGCCTACTTTCGCCACCTCAACGCATTGGCCAGCTTGCTGAGTTTTCGTGCTCTTACGCCATACCGCTTGGCTGAAGTCGGTCACGTGAGCTCCTCTGCCGCATCTCGAATCATTGATGCCGAGTCGTCGGGGCTGAGGGCCATCGCTCTGAGTCGATCGAACGCTTGAACCGCACGGCTGGTTTCGGCATCCCCTTCAGGATAGAGATCCCCGGCCATCGTTTCGATGTAGACGATCTCGCGATCGTGTGGATCGGTGAATCCCAGGACTACGAACGCGCCCGGCGTCCCCGGATGCGCTCCTGCCGAGAAGGGGATCACCTGCACGTCGACACGAGGCGTCTCGGCGATGTCGGCAAGCTGGCTTAGCTGCTCGGCCATCGTCAATGGGCTGCCGACGCGGCGCCGGATGGCGGCCTCGTCAAGTACGACCCAAACCGCGGGCGCGTCTTCCCGGCGCAGCAGCGTTTGCCGCCGCATGCGAACCTCGACGCGCCGTTCGATCTCTTCCTCGGTGAGTCTTGCTACCCCGCCTTGAAGCACGGCTCGTGTGTAGCCCTCCGTCTGCATCAGTCCTGGAACCGAGATCAGCTCGAAGTTCCAGATGCGGGCGGCGTCGGACTCGAACCCGATGTAGGTCGCGTACTCATCGGGGATGCTGCCAGCGTATCGATGCCACCAGCCTCGTTGGCTGGCCGACTCCGCGACCTCTACCAGGCTGGCGACCGTTGCCGCACTGGTCCCGTACGTCGTCAACAGCGCCTTGACTACAGGGACGCGGACGCCTACGAGCGCTCGCTCAACGCGCGACAGATGCGAAGGAGAGATTCCGGCGCGGCGCGCAGCGTCCTCGATGGTCATGCCGATGGACTCGCGCAGGTTGCTCAGCTCCCGCGCAAGGCGTCGTCGCCTCAGGGTAGGCCAGTTCGGCACCCAAGCAGTGTGCCACGGACCGTCTCGGGCGAGAAACATTCGTCAGACAACTTGTCTGGATCTAGTCTTCACTGCAAGACTAGGTGAGACCTTGAGACTAGGTGCGAGTGACCGCGTTCGCTGCTGCGCACCCGCCCGGAAGTACGCGAGAGGGGCACAGTGATTTTCAGGGGTGGAGCATCAATCCGTGTCTCGTGCCTGTGGGCGTCTCGTCGGGCGCAGAGCACGAGCCTGCGGAGGCCACGCTGGTCGTCCGTCCACCAGTCCACTGGTAGACGGCGCCGCTGACGTCGGCTGGAGATGCGCCTGAGCGCCCCGTTTCCGTGCCGAACCGCCTCCGATGCGACATGCAGCCTGGAGGTTGAAAGGGACCTAAACACGCCGACGATGCGTGTCATGCCGTTCTCGACCCGGGCTAACAAACCCACCGGGTGGGGCGAGTGAGGAATGGGCCTACCGTGAAGACGACTGTCAGCGACACCGACCGAAGCAATGTTTGGCGGAGAATCTTTGTGCTGCTCCATCCGCATCGGCCGGATTGGACTGCAGGTTTAGCGATACGACGAGACTGGCCTGACGGTACGCATGACCTCGGCTGTTTTCGGCGCACGCAAGGACGCGCGCTTCGGGCGATGAAGCGAGATCGAGCGTATTGGAGATTGGGTCCGCTGCGTCCTCGGAGCTATGCCTTGGTTGAGGTCAGCCGTCGGGATTTCGTTCTGCATGGCCGCCGCCTGGAATGCCGTTCGGTCGACTGCCCCACCCGGCCATCGCATGTTTTGAGGGCTCGTGCATGAGCATCCATGGTGGCTTGGCCCGGCGCTCCGTTGGTGCTGGTGGTCTCTGGTTTTATGCGGTGTCGGCGTCGGCACCGACGACGGTGCTGATGGCGGGGATCGTGACCACCTTCGCCACCGCAGGTGTGGTGGGGGTGCCGCTGTCCTACCTGCTGCTGACCGCCGGTCTGGGCTTGTTGACGACGGGGTATGTGGCGATGGCCCGGCGTGTCGGGCATGCGGCGCCGTTCTTCGGGTTGTTGGCGCACGGGCTGGGCCGGGCGTGGGGTGTGGCCGGCGGCTTGTTGGCGGTGGTGGGTTACAACGCCGTCCAGCTCGCCCTCTACGGGTTCCTCGGCGCCACCCTCGCCGCCGAGTTCGGCGGCGCCTGGTGGATATGGGGTGCGGTGGTGTGTGCGGCGATCGGGGTGCTGGGCGTGCTGCGGGTGGACATCGGCGCGAGCGTGCTGGCGACGTTCCTGGTCGCGGAGTTCGGCGTCATTGTGTTGTTCATCGTGGCCGCGTTCACCCACCCGGCCGACGGGGTGGTCTCGGCGGCGCCGTTCCTGCCCTCGCAGTTGTTCACCGGCGATGTCGGCGCGGTGTTCGTGCTCGGCATCGCCGGCTTCCTCGGCTACGAGTCCGGTCAGGCCTACTCGGAAGAAGCCCGATCCGATCGCGCGGTGGGCCGGGCGACGTTCGCGGCACTGCTGGTGTTGGGACCGGTGTACGCGCTGTCGGCGTGGGCGATGATCGTCGCCACCGGCCCCGGCCGGATCCAGGAGGCGGCGCAGGCCGATCCCGGTCTGCCGTTCACGGTCCTGGCTGAGGCGTTCGGGGTGTTCGGCGCTTTGGTCGCAGCGCTCGGGAAGGTGCTGCTGTTCACCAGCGTGTTCGCGGCGATGCTCTCGTTCCACGCGACGGTGGCCCGGTATCTGTTCGGGTTGGCCCGCGACGGGCTGCTGCCCGCCGTGCTTGCCCGGACCGGCACCGGCAAGAAGTCCAGGCGCGACGCCCCGGTCGCCGCGTCGCTGGTCCAAAGCATCCTGGCCGCGCTCGTGGTCGGGGTGTTCGCGGTGGCCGGGGCGGATCCGATCACGACGGTGTTCTCCTGGCTCGCAGCCCTGGCCGGCTTCGTCGTGCTCGTCCTGCTGGTCGCGGCGTCGTGGGCGGCGGTGGTGTGGTTCCGCCGGGGCGGCGGCGGCAACGAGAGCTTGTGGACCCGCCGGATCGCACCCTTGGCGGGGATCGTGGCGGGGATAGCGGTGCTGGCGATGATGACCGTCCGCATGGAAACCCTGCTGGGCACCGACGGCTCCCTGGCCACCACCCTCGCCATCCCCCTGATCGTGGCCGGATTCGTGTTGGCCGCCCTGTGCTGGGCCGCGCTGGTCCGCGCGTTCCGACCGAAGGTGTGGGAGGGGATCGGGCGAGGGCGGCCGCATCCGCTGGTGATGCCGGACCAGCGGCTCTCGGAGGTGAGGCTGTGATGGAAGGCGCCCCCACTGTCATGACGTATCCACCGTCGGAATACCAGCACTGGCACGCCCGGCACGCCGCAACCGCACCACCCGCCGGCCAGCAGGGCTCGGCCCGGATTCCCCAGCCCTTGTGGGAGCCGCCACGTACACGCACCCCAGGGTCGGCGGGTGACGGTGGACCGGACATTGACCCGGGTGACGGCCGGCAGCCGTGGTGGCCAACGCCATCCAAGCATGGATTGGAGCCGCCTCCCGCTTACGCGGTAGCGCAGCCGTCCGGTGTACGCGACGGCGCCGATGTCGGGTACGGCGTCGGGTCGAGCGAGGTGTTCGCACCCACGGTGGTGTCGTCGTCGCGGTCGGCGTGGGATGACGCGTTGCCGGACCTGCGGAACAAGGTTGTTAACCGGTTGGTGTCGATGAACTGGAACCAGACGGTCACGAGCTGGGGTCGGCGGCGTCGGGACCCGCTCGGCCCGCACGTGCTGGTGTTCTTCTTCGCCGAACCACCATCAGGATTCCCCGCCACCTGCGAGCTACGCGTCGCCGCCCGACTGTTCCCCGCCGGCGACGAACCGCGACTACCGATGCTGCTCTACGAACTCGGCCCCCTGTTCAAGGACCATCTCACCGCCCGCCGGGATCCGGACGAGGTGCTGTTCTCCTGGTCCGACCGTCGCTCACCCGCCGCCCGCTACGCGGGGCTTGGGGTGACGTCCCTGGACACCCCGGACGGGTCGTGGGAGCAGGTCCAGAAGACCGCACAGTCCGACATGGACGTTCCCGGACGCTGCTACGCCCATCTGGTTGACGGGTCGATGATCCTGATCGACCGCCTCGCCCGCCAGGAGTTCGCACAGACCCGAATTTGGTCGAGTCACGCGGTTCGCGATGTCTCGGGCGTGCGGCAGCGGCATGCCACCACCGCCGCAGACATCGCGACCAGCGACGCCCACGGGGCGGAGAATCCGGCCGTGTGGCAGTGGCTGACCGCCCTCAACGCTGTCCTGGCCGAAGGCCTCCACCATGTTTAGCCCCAGCGCCGCCGCGGGCGGGGTGGTGTCCGCCCGGCTGGCCAGGCTAACCGGCCGCCTCGACGGCATCGGCGACGCACTCGGGTTCCCCGCCGCATGCGACGTGGACTGGAGTCCCCTCGCTGAGATCTTCACGCGGGGGTTGTTGAACAACCTCGGTGACCCGTTCGTCGATGGCCTGTACCCGTTCCACACCAAGGACGTCGAACGCGACGCCATCGGCATCATCGCCGACCTGTTCCACGCTCCCGCGGATGACAGGTGGGGGTATGTGGCCGGCAACGCGTCTGAGGCCGCCCTCTACGGCCTCGACCTCGCCGCGCGCCTGCACCCGAACGCGGTCGTGTTGCACAGCGCCGCAGCCCATCCCGCCATCTCAAAGGCGGCCCGCCTCGCCCGCCTGCGGTCGGTGGTCCTGCGCACCGACCCGCGTGGGGAGTTGGACTATGACGACTTTGCCGACCAGGTCGCGGCCCGGCGGGACCGGCCGATCGTGGTGGTCGCGAACGCCGGCAGCACCTTCAGCGAAGCCGTCGACGACGTACGCCGGATCACCACCATCCTCGACGAGCTCGCCGTGCCCAGCGAGCGGCGGCTCGTCCTGGTCGACGCCGCCCTGTCCGGCATCCCCCTCGCCACTCTCGACCCGACCGAGCGGCCGGGTTTCGATTTCGCGGACGGCGCCGACTGCATCTTCGTCTCCGGGCACAAATTCTTGGCCACACCCATGCCCTGCGCCGCCGTCATCGTCAGAGCCAGCCTGCGGGCCCGTGCACCGGTCGTGTCGTACACCGGCGCCCCGGACGCGACGATCTCCACGTCCCGTAATGGACACGCCGCCCTCGCGGTCTGGTACGCCCTGACCATCTTCGGCCGCGACGGGCTGACCGCCCGCGCCGTCAACGCCCGCGACCTGGCCGCGCATCTGCACACCGCACTCGGTGAACAGGGCTGGCCGGCCTGGCGCAACCCACATGCGATGACCGTCACCCTCGCCACCCCACCCCACGACATCCGCGGCCGGTGGGGGCTGGCCGACCACGGCGGGCGTAGCCACATCGTCTGCGCCCCGGGTGTGACCCGTGACCGCGTCACCACGTTCCTGGCCGAACTCGCCGACCACACGCCGACGCCCGAACCGGGCCGGGTGAACGGCCAGGCCGTCAACGTCAATGGGCGGCGGGTACCCCGCCAACTCCGCCCCAGCGCGCCAGCGGCCGTCGGAGGTGATCACCGATGACCACGATCACCCGTCACGCCGCGCCGGGGACACGGCAGGAGACGAATCCCCTCCCGCCCGCGCCTCATGCTGGAGCCATCCGCTACGTGCCGGTATGCGGGGCGCTCGTTGTGCTGCTCCACCCGATCACGACCGGCTGGGCATGCGCGGTCATCACCGACCCGACCGGCACGCATCAGCCAGGTCAGATTGCCGAACTGCCGGAGCGGGAGATTGAGGCGGCGGTGCCGGTCGAGGTGGTCGACCCGACCGGCGCGCTGCCGGTGCACGCGTTCGTGGGGGTGTGGCTGGCCCGGATCTGGGGCGACACACACGGCGGGCGCCTCTACGAACTCGCGCGTGTCCTAGCCCTTCACGTCCGCGGGCCTGGCAGCCGCGCCGTGCTGCTCAACGCCGCCACCAAGCGCCGCCTGACCGCTGCCGCCCACTTACGTCCCGCGGGGCTGGACAACCTGCTCACCCGCATGCAACGCCGCGGCTTCCTCACCTCCGACGGCGCTGACCGCGCCGACCGCTTCGTACTGACCCTCCCGCCGCTGGGGATCGCGAACCCGTGTGGCGGGGAGTCGGCCGGCTCGGCTCCAGGAGGGGGTCGGAGATGACACCACCTATCCGGCACAACCGGCCCGTGACTCCAACGCCGCCGGCCGGCAGCGGTGACCGCTGGTCCGACCGGCGTAGGCCGCATCGAGAACGGGACGGCTCCATCGCGGATCCGCACCCGCGGCAGGAGGTTCCGCTGCTACGGGTCACCGGGGTGCGCGCACCGAGGTACGGGCTGCTCGACGTGTCGTTGACCGTCGACGCCGGGCACCGCCATGCTGTGGTCGTCCCGGACAAGGCGGGGACGGTCCTTCTGGAGATCATCGCCGGGACCACCTACCCCGACCATGGACAGGTCCACCTCGGTGGGCAGCCGGTCACCGGGCGGCCCGTCTCGCAGCTCACCCGGCAGAACGTCGGCCACCTCCGCGTGACGCCGCGCTGGCACCCTCAGCGCACCGTCACCGGCGTCCTCGAGGCTGCGGTCCGGTGGCAGATCCTCTACCGCCGACAAACCAGCGCCATGACTGGCCGCGAACAAATCGCCGACGTGCTCAACCGCTGCGGCCTACACGCTTTTGCCGACGCCGAGTCCGATCGGCTGGCACCGCCGTGGAAGCGGATGCTCGACCTGGCCGTCATCCTGCTCCGCCGCCCCCACCTGATCCTCATCGACCAACCCCTCACCGACCCCAGCGAACCCGCCGCCCTGTTCCGGCAGGCCCTCACCGACCTAGCGCCTACCGTCGCTGTCTTGCTCACCGTCCCAACCGCGTCAT
>NZ_BONE01000028.1 GCF_016862555.1 Asanoa siamensis
GGCGGCTGACCTGGCTGCGCCGCAGCCAGGTCAGCCGCCCCTTGGCACCTCGTCTGCCAAGGACCTTCTTGTGGCTGGTCCTCGGGATGAAGGTGGGCGTGTGGTGGGAGGGCCACGAACGCCACCTCACCCGCGTTCGGTTGGTTCACGGCGCGAGTCGCGCCGGAGCGCGGCATGGCCGCTGTCCGGCGTGGCGGGCTGGTTGGCCCGCGCCTTGATCCGAGCCTTGAGCGCGCTCGCGATCGTGTCGACTTCGAGCGTCTCGCCGATGGCGGCCTGCGCCTCGGCGCGCAGCGGGACGGGCCAGTCCGGGTCGTCGGCAATGGCGGCCAGTCGGGCGGCGACGGCGACTGGGTCGGCTTCGAAGCGCAGCGGGCGGGAAACGTACCGCGACCACCCGTACCTCGTGGGTCCGCGGCCACAGCCGCCGCGGTGAGCAGGTCGGGTTGGTCGCGGCCGACTGGGGGCGGCGTCGATTACTGGCCGAAGAGCAAGAGTTGATCCGGGTTCAGTCGCGACCGGTGGGCGCGGCGCAGGAGCGCGGGAGCGAGATGAACCGGCTCTGCGGGGTGTTGGCCGTTGGTGCGGTCGCGCGCGCAGGCGCGGACGGCATCTAGGGCTTCCTCGCGCCAGTGCAGGGCGTAGGCGAAACAGTTTCGGCAGTCCGTCGGGCGGCGTACGCCCGTGACGGCGTCGGGCCGGCTGAGGTGGTTGCAGCCCGGCAGCATGAGGTGTTCGTCGCGAGCGGTCTTCGACCATGCCTGGCTGTCCGCGCTGTTGAGCAGGTGACCTGCGATCCGCAACGCGTTCTGGGAAATCCCGAAGCCGTGCATGTCCAGGCCCAGGCCCAGTTCGGTGAGGGTGCCCAGGACGCGGGCCACGCCTTTTTGGGAGCCGCGGCGGCAGATGCTGCCGACGCCGACCCTGCGGCCGGTGAGGTCGACGCCGGCGCGCTGGTACATCTCGACGTGCTCGACGTATTCCCACGGCCACCAGCCCTGCAGCGTCGGTAGCCAGTCGATCATCGGGAACTCTTCGGCGAGGTAGAGGTAGGACTCCACGGTGAGTTCCTGGTGCTCGCGCACCGTCTTCCCGGTCCGCTTCAACACGGCGGGTTCGCACGGCCAGTCCTGCACGCCGACGAAGTCGGGCATCAGATCTCGGGACGAGTGACCGACTGCCTCGGCGAAGCGGACCCACATCGCGCCGTAGTCGGCGGGCCACAGGTACCAGGGGTGGTCGCGGCGGCCGCGGGTGTTGAGCATCAGGGCCGCGTAGGCGCCAGAGTCTCCGGCCCAGGGCGTGCCGAACGTCTGCACGGGCCAGTCGTCGCCCTGCTGCTCGTACCGGCTCACGTAGCGGGCCAGGGTGGTCGCGGAGATGAATAGCGGCACGGGGGAGTGGCGCAGGTGGTGAGGGTGCCCGACCCCGAGGTAGAAGGTCATCCGGCGAGCGGGGTCGGGGTGGAACTCGCTGCGGGTGTAGGGGGTGACCGGCCCCCACTGGGTGTGCCAGCGGTCGGGGCCGAGGCCGTACCGGGCGACGTGCGCGTCCCAGCGGGCGCGGCGCTGCTCGACGGTCGGCGGCGGCGGCCACTCGGTCACGCCCCGGCGGCGCATCAACTCGAGGAGCCGCGCGGCGCGCTGCGGGTCAACACCGTACGCGGCGATGGTGCGGCGCCGGATCGCGTCCAGGTCCTTGACGATCACGCCGGCACCTCGTGAGCGTCGAAGAGCGCGAGCTGCTCAACCGGCGGGCGAAGGGCCGGGATGATCTCGGCGAGGACCCGGCCCATCGCGAAGCGCAAGGCCTCGGGATTGAGGTCGCCGCCCAGAAAGCGGCGCCCTTCGGACAGGCAGGTGACCAGCGTCGTGCCGGATCCGAGGAAGGGGTCGCAGACCAGGTCGCCACGGCGGGTGGTGGATCGGACCAGGCGGGACACCAGGGCCGGGTGCAGGGCGTTGTCGTAGCGCAGCAGGCCGGGCCGGCGCTCGTCCGGGATGTCGGTCCAGACGTCGACGGCGTAGATCTGGCCGGTCCGGCCGCGCGGCATCTCGGTCGGTCGGTCGAAGACCCGCTGCGGCGAGTCGAGCGGGCCGCGGGTCATCAGGGTGACCCGGTGGTGGGCGTGAACGTAGCGGCGGGTGCTGTAGAGGCCGAACGGCCGTTTGACGGCGATGGAGTTGACGTAGGTCAGGCCGGCGATGTCCTCGGCGGCGACCTGGACTCGAGCCGCCTGCTGGGCGCCGGTGATCACGGCGAGGTAGCCGCCGGGGCGTAGCGCGGCGCCGGCGGCGGCGATCCATTCGGCGGTCCAGTCGGCGTACGCGGCCGGGTCGACGTCGATGTAGCCGCCGAGCACCTGGGAGTGGTCGCGGCCGTAGGTGCGCCGGTACGCCGAGCGGTGCTCGCCGCGCCCGAGCGCGTACGGCGGGTCCGCCACGATCAGGTCGATCGGCTCGTCGGCCTGGGCCAGCACGGTGGCCGCGGCGCCGAGCACGAGCTCGGCCTGACCCGGGTCGCCGGACAGCCACAGCAGCAGCGCCCGGTGCGGCCGGGCGGTGGTGCCCTCGATCAGCCAGGCCGCGCGCTGGTCGTCGTCCTGACGGGCGCGGCCCTGGCGGCGCAGGGACTGTAGGGCTGAGCGGATCCGCCGCTTGTACTGCTCCTGCCCGTCCTGGATGATGCGGCGTCCGTCGGCCCGGTCGGCCAGCCCCGCCCGCTCGGCGAGCTGGTACAGCTCCGGGAGGGTGTAGCAGCCGGAGTCCAGTGTGCGCAGCAGGTCCGCCGCCGTGCGCAGCTCGCGGACCCCGGTGCCTGGCTGCCTGGTCACAGCGGCACGCCCATCGCGGCGAACAGGTCTGGCGAGGGCTTGGGGTACCGGGACGGGTCGCGGTGGGCCCGCACCGCCCGGCCGTTGCGGTCGCGCTTGTAGACCTTGACGTCCTTACGCAGCGGCATGGCGTAGCGGTGCTTGCCGGGCGTGCGGCGGCGGGTCACCTTCACGTCGAGCAGGGCCTGCCGCAGCCATTCGTGCGGCTTTTCTCCGGCCCGCATCGGCCGCGCCCCGAACGACACCAGCCGCCGCTCCGCGGCCGCATGTCCGCGCTCCTGCGCGCGGATCTTTTGCATCGTGCGCTCGTCGAGGCACGTGCCGTCGGGCAACCAGATGGTGGTCGTGGTCTTGCTGGTGCCGAGGTAGATGCAGTTGAACGCCTGGTAGATGATGCCGACGTGCCCCCAGGCCGGGTCGGCGAAGGTGATCACGGCGTGCAGGCCCTCGTCGAGCAGCAGGGCCCGACACTGCCCGAGCGTCCAGGTCTCGGCGTTGCCCTCGGTCGGGCCCAGCACCAGCCGTTGCAGCACCAGCGACTGCGTGTAGGGCTCCAGGTCGGGCAGCGGGTTGGTCAGCACCTTGTCCTGCGCTGGGTTTCCGTACACCGCAACGCCGATCAGCTCGCCGTGGCGGAACAGGCCGAACTGGTGGACGGCGGCCGGGTACGAGCGAAGGTAGTGGCGACTGGTGACGAACGGCTTTGCGACGGCCTCGGCGATCGGCTGGACCTCGTAGCCGCGCGGGCTGAACCGCTCGGAGGGGTCGGCGTACGACCAGGCCGGCATCGGCTGTCCTGGCTGGGATGGGTCGCGTTCGGGCCAGCGCTGGCACCAGCGCGACGCGGTCATCGGGCCACGCCCCGGGTGTGGGCCGCGGATGGGATCATGTCCGGCTCCTCGATGAGGGCTTGGAGGCCGGCGGCCCGCGCGGGATCTGTGATCACGCACGCGGTCAGCCGGGGCCTGAGGTGGTGGTCGGGCTTCTGGTCTGGAGTCCGGGTGCCGACCCTCGCTCCGCCTATAATGATACCTTGTATCTATTGTGGACGGTAGATGAGACGTGAATTTGCCTGGGAAAACAGCTCTGCCCGACCTCCGTCGCTGCGAAGGTCGGGCAGGGGTGAGCGGGTGGGCGGTCAGCTATCGCGCTGCGCGGGCGGGTCGCCGTCGTGAGGGGTGGAGGACGCCGCCGCGTCTGCGGGGTCCTCGGCGGCTAGGTCGTAGCCGCCGAACGGGGTCCGGCCCGGCACGTGCCGGGTGGCCAGGCCGCTGCGGCGGGTGCGGATCGGACCGCCGTCGGTGAGCCATTTCGTCGGGTAGTGAGTGGCGACGCGGTCCACCCAGGCGCCGTGGCGCTTGCGGTCCTCGGGCACGCGGGGAACCACCGGCAGGTCGCGCCAGCCCGGCCACGCGTGGTCGCAGGCGTCCTCGACGGCCGCGTTCTCCTGGTTGCGCGGCTCGCCCTCCCAGTCGCACCCGCGGCACGCCCCGCGATACAGCAGGTCGCCGACGCAGCAGCAGTTGTCGAGGCAGTCGCAGCGCAGATCCGCGCTCAGCACGGTGGGTTGGCAGCGCGCGGTCGGCGTGTCGGGGCAGGTGATGTGCACCTCCCAGGCATGCGAGCGGCGGATCGAGCTCCAGTTGCCGTAGCGGGCGCGCCACGCCTCGACCTCGGCCGTACGGGCCACCAGGCCACGTGAAGGCGAGTCGTAGAGACTCGGCGCCGCCGTCTGAGGCCCGGGCAGCGGGGCTACCTCGGCGTCCAGGTCATCGAAGAGGGAGAGTTGCCCGGGAAGAACCTTGGTCATCGGGTTACCTGCCAGTCCTGTGACGTGCCGACCGGTGCGCGGATTCGGGTTCATGCCGGCTCTCTCCGAGCAGGTCCAGCCGACGGGGTGCGCTGGCCTGGCCGGCCCGCCCGAAGTCCATTGTATAATGATACCTTGTGTCTACTGTGGACGGAAGCGTTGAGAGGATCTGAGTAGCGGAAGTGGTCACCCCGCCCGAGGGTCGTTGGCTCCGGCTCGGGAGGGGTGGACAGGTGCGCTCGCGGGTTACCGGCGTGCGGCGAGGGCGTATGGGTGCAACCCCAGACCCGGTGGTTGCGGGGATCGGGCCGTGGCCTGTGCTTCTCGGCCGGCGATGACCAACTCGGCGGACGGCGAGCCGGGTGGTGGGGGTGTGCAGCAGGACCGGGCGCCGGTCTCGGCGAACGGTGCGGCAGCGGCCAGGCGCGCCGCCGAGACCGACAGTGGCGGCGCGTCCGGCTTGGTCAGCCAGCTCGCGTCCTGCGCACCAGGGAGAAGGTGAACGGCCGCTGCCCGCGCGGCGTGCTTACCGCTGGTCGTCCTGCTGGAGCCGCAGGTACCAGCGGTGCATCAGGTCCCAGGTCAGAGCTACGGCGAGCAGCGCGGCGCAGAACGAGGCGAGCAGATACAGCGCCATGCCGGGGATGGCGGCGTCACCGGCGCAGTAGATCCCTTCTTGCCAGCTGAGGCGGCACCCGTTCGGCGGCCGCCACAGGCACAGGCCGATCAACGTGCCGCAAAACGTGTTCCAGATCAGGAAGATCCAGGCCCAGACAAGGGCTTGCGAAAACGATCTCTTCACTGGTGCCGCCCCGAGGAGGTCATCGCCCGGAGCCGGTCGGCGATCTCCTGCGCGATCGCTTCCGGCTGCATGTCCGCAGGCGGGGTCCATGGCTCGGCGGCACGGCAGGTCCAGCCGTCCGGCGCCATGATCTTCAGCTCGCCGGGGTACCAGAGCCAGTTGTCGTCGTTGATGTGAACCGGCCCGGCGACCAGCCGGTGCTGGCCGGTCTCGAGCAGCGTCCCCAGGTTGATGACACCCTGGCCCTCGTCGCCCTCGTCGACCTCCGCGTACTGGCCGTGGCCGGTCAGTGCGTCAATCAGCTCGTCGGTCTGGAAGCATTCGCCGAGCGCGTGGGCTAGGTGCAGCTCACGCGCGCATTCGAAGTTGTCATCGTCGCCGATGGGGAAGTTGCCGGGCGCGTCATCGCACGCGGGCAGGTGCCTTTCGCCGTCGAGGACGAAGAGGGCCAGCTCGGCTGCGGCGATGGCGTCCTGCACGGGCGTGGGGTCGAGCAGGTCGCGGGTGCAACCGTCGGTCTGGCACTCGTGCTCACCGTCCTCGAACTCGGTGGACTCGCAGTGCCACAGAACCTCGTCGTCCGGGCCGAGCACCAGGTGCAGCCACACGTTGAAGGCCATCTTCCCGTCGGCGGGCCAGACGTCGATGACCGCTCGGCGCGCGGTCGGGAACGCCCGCCGGATCAGCCGGGCGGCCTCCTCCGTCTTCACCTCGGCAAAGGCGACGCCGGCCGAATGCCACGCCGAGATCGCGCGGTCGAAGCGGACGTCGAAATCGATCCGGTTGGTCAATGTCTTCTCCTCTCGTCTGGCCGGGTGGCCACCGTGCCGGCACGCGCGGGTCGTGCCGGCCGGAAGGTCAGCGGTCAGTCGGTGCGGGCGACAGCCCATGCGTCAGACAGCGGAGCGAAATTGCTCAGCGCCTTGTTCAGGTCCTCGAAGCCGCCGACGATTGCGAGCACGTCGGCGGGCCGAGTCGAACGGTTCAGGCGGCCAGCGCGTACTCGCGTTCGAGTTGCGCACCGGTCATGCACTCGACGAGCGCGGAGACGATCAGCTCGGCGCAGGCCGCCACGACGGCGTTGCCGTACAGGCGGACCCGGGCGCGCTGCGTCTTGGCCTCGTTGCGGTAGGAGGGGTGGAACCCCATCAGCTTGCCGATCTCGTAGTCCAGCAGCATCCGGAAGTAGATGTCGGCGAGGTCGGGCAGCTCGGTGAGGACCTCCTGTGGCGGCAGGGCTAGGCCGTACCGGTCGCGGGTGGTCAGCGCTCCGGACGGTCCGGCGGCGGGGATCGCCGACTCGGCGGCGCCGTAGTAGGGCACCAGGAGGGCGTCCTGCCAGGTCACCAGCGACTGGTGGCCCGCGGTGGTGACCGTGCGAGCCGGTTCGTCGACGGGTGTGCACATCTCGGCGCCGCCGGTGTTGTTGCGCATCAGGAACGCGGGCGGCAGAACCAGGCCGTGGTGGTTGCCCGAGGCGGTGACCGTCCCGGCCGGCTGCGTCACCGGGTACGACGCGGTCTTTGACCCGCCTCCCCGCAACGGCGTGATGAACGGCATGGCGACGCCGGTCTCCGCGCGGGTGGTCTGGGTGCGCATCGGGCCGGTCGCCGGTGCGGCCGTCTTGTCCGGGCGGCCCTCGACCGGCACCAGCAGCGGCGGCAGGTCGACGCTGTCGGACTCGCGGGTGGTCCGGGGGAGTGTCGGGGTGGTCAGCGGTACGGCGCCCTGGTCGCCGTGCCCGCGCCGGCTGGCGCCGGTCGGCACGAGTAGCGGACCCCAGTGGCGGACCTTTCCGGCCTCGATGCGTGAAGTGGTGGCGGGTTGCAGAGCCTTCATCCCTCGGGCCTCGCGGTCGCCGATGCGCACGCCCGGGTTGGACAGGTCGATCGCGCTCAGCGCGGGCACGACCTCGGGGAAGACCTCCCGGCCCCGGCAGCGCAGTTGCGGGCACTGGTAGATGTACTGGCGGCCGTAGCTGCCCATGTCCACGCCCGGCTTCTTGAACACCTGCACCGCGTCGACGATCTGGACGCAGTTGTCGCACCAGGCTTTGGGCCGCAGCCACTTGTCCCAGTCGGGGTGGCGGCCCAGCGAGCGGTGCCAGAAGCCGACGAACAGCCGGTTGCGGGACTGTCCGGCCCACGGCGCGCGGACCGGGCGGGCGTGCATCGCGTTGAACGCGATGAGCCGCACGTAGTAGCCCAGGTTGCGCAGTTCGAGGATCCAGCGGTCCCACTCGGCCCACAGACGGCACTGGACGACGTTCTCCATCATGCCGATGAGCACCGGCTCGCGTGGGTTGCGTTCGATCATGGCGCGCAGGTAGCGCGGGATCTCGTTCATCAGCAGCCGCGACCGCTTGTACTGCTTGATCCGGCGCTGCAACTGCGGGTCGTCCTGTTTGGCACCGGGCATCTCGAACAGCGCGGTCTGCTCGGCGTTGGCCTTGTCGAAGTCACGCTTGATGCCCCTCGAATCGGTCCAGCCAGGGCAAGCGGGGGAGCTGGTGAACAGGTCGACCCGCGGCATGGTCGTCATGTCGAGCTTGGTGACGTCCTGCTGGTAGTGCCGAGCGTTGGGGAAGTTCAGCTCGTGCTGTTCACAGGCGTCCGCGTCGTGGTTCGCGGCGTCGGTCGTCTCGATCCACGTGCGGAACCGATCGCCGAACCCGTCGCCGATGAAGTGGACGCCGTGGTCGGTGCCACCGAGGCCGGAGAACTCGGAATAGTGGGTGATCATCGCTGCCTTCTGTCGACGGACTTCTGGAACGTCGAGGCGGGTGCCGACCCAACCTCTGCATATAATGATACCCCTTCTAGGTTTCATTCGTCTACTGTGGACGGACTCCCACGGCCCGTGCTTTCGTTGTTAACCAACCGATAGCGGGCGGGCCAGGCGGAGATGTCGGGCGTTGCCGTGTCTGCGCCTGGCCGGCTGCGTCACCGGACTGCGAGGTCCGGGCCGAACAGGTCCAACTGCTGCTCCTCGTCGGGGGAGCCATGGGTCGGCTCGGCGCCGTCGGGGGAGGCATGCCGGACGCGCTTCGCGCCGCGGACGCCGGCGCGCACGCCGGGGGTGATGCCCAGCGAGCGGCGCAGCGCCTCGTACTCGCCGTAGCCGCCGTCGTCCAGGGCCTTGCTGAAGGCGTCGACGACCGGGATTCCCTCCGGTGTCACCATGCTCGCGAGGCCGGGGACGTTCTCCATGACGAACGCCCGTGGCCTGATCTCGCAGATCAGCCGGGCGAACTCGAAGACCAACGAGTTGCGGGGGTCCATGACGTCGCGCGCGCCGGCCATCGAGAAGCCCTGGCACGGCGGCCCGCCGGTGACCAGCGCGACGTCGCCGACGTCCAGGCCGAGCGCGTCGAGGACCTGCGCGCCGGTCAGGTTCCGCACGTCGGCGACGAAGAACTGCTCGCAGCCGTACGGGTGGGCCGGCGGACGGTTCGTGTCGGCGAGGTAGTCGTTCGGGTAGCTGCCCGGGTCGTGTGGCCGGCCGTACCCGGAGATCCAGCCGCTTCCGGCCAGCGGGCCACGGTGAACGTATCCCTCGGGAGCGACGAGATTGCCGTCGCCGTCGAGCTTGAGGCCCATCGCCTTGGCCAGGTGCCGCTCGAATGCCTCTTCCCGCTCGGGGCGGTCGAAGTGCACCTTTACCCCGGGCACGGCGAGGTTGACCATGTAGGTGGTGGCCGCGATGAGGTCCATCTCCACCGCGGCGGCCACGTGGAAGCCAGCCTGGTGCAGGCCGCAGCCGAAACCACCGGCCCCGGCGAACAACTCGACCGCCACCGGCAGCTCGTAGCGCCGGCGCGGTCGCGGCGGGACGAGCAGGCCCAGCGGGGACTTGGTCCATCCGGCGACCCGGTCGCTGCCGGGTGGTAGCGGCGATGGCGCGCCCGGCCCTCGGTGGTTGGTCGTGTGCACGATCGTGGGTCCTTTCCAGTCGTCGGACTCTGGCCCTGACTCGAGTGGCCTTGGACGCGGCGGTACGGGCCGATGAGGCGGCCGATTCGGTGTGGGCTGCTACGTCGAGTACGAGCCCGGTGCCGGGTCGCGCACGACGCGTGGGTTCGGTCGGCGGAACGCTGCGCGTCCGGCGGCGGCCCTGTCGGCACGCCGCCGGACGGCTTCCGAGCGGTCTAGGTGGTCGCGCCTGTGCGTGGCGCGGCGGCGACGCGGCTGAGTTCTGCGGTGATCCGCTTCGGGATCCGGGCCTTCTCGTAGTGGAAGTCGTCGGTCCGGCCGGGCGTGGACTCCGCGTAGTACCTGGCCCGGCAGACGACCTGGTACCAGAGGTAGGTCAGCTCGCGCGCGGCGATCGCGTTCTCCCGCCCGGCGTGCGGGCAGGCGTCGAACGCCCGCCGCCACGCGTCGGAGACCCCGCTGCGGCGGTTGAACAGCCCGCGATGCAGGGCGGGGGCGAGCGCGGCGAGGGTGTATCGCTCGGGCAGCTCGAAGTCGGGCAGCGGCAGGCAGGCCGCCGCGTCAGGGTGAACCGCGTCGATCGCGTCGCGGATCTGCTGACGCAGCGCCAGCAGGGTCGGTCGGATGTGGGTGAAGCGCGTCTGCCGGGTTGCCGCATCAACGGGCACGGGTGCCTCCAAGCTCGGACCTCTGGTGAAGAGGACGGATGCCGCCCGCCCTTTCCTCTATAATGATACCCCTTCTAAGGGTTTGAAGGTAGCTCTCGACGGCGAGGATTTGTTGAGCCAGGGCCAGGTTGGTCAACGATCAGGTCCAGCAGATCGAGCTGGACGGCGCGGGGCGCAGCGGGAACGACCTCGTGCGTCGTGGCGGCGGGCAGCGCGTCGACGACGGAGTCGTCGGTATCGGCCCCGGCGGCCGGCGGCGTCCATGCCCGGCGCGCCACCGGGAGCGCCTTGTCGACCAGGTCGCCGTCGTTGCCGCACTCCACGCACAGGACAGCCGGGTCGCCCTCCATGCCGTGGCTGTCCGGGAGCAGCGGCCAGCAGTAGGTGTGCAGCCCGAACACACCCCGGGCGTCGTTGTCGCCGTCGGCGTAGCCCCAGACCAGGCGGGGGCAGAGCATGCACCGGCCGGCGAACCGCACGAGCCGGTCCGAGCCGTGCCACGCGTCGTAGCGCACCTGCACCGGCATGGCCCGGCCCGCGCCCAGGCTGGTCTGCGGCTGCTGCACCCGCGCCGGCACCTCGTCGCCGGTGTAGCGGCGCAGCAGCCAGGTTGGCCGGTTGTCGCCGGCCGGGGGCTTGTCCAGCCACAGAACACCCACGCCGATTCCGATCCCGGGAAAGTCCGTGGAGGTCAGCGGGCGGAAGCCGCCGTGGTCGGCGGCGAGCGCGCGCACCGCCCGGAACCGTGGGCCCCGTCGGTCGGTGAATCCGGCGGGGACGATCGCGACCAGCCGGGCGCCCGGCGCCAGCAGCCCGTAGGCCAGTGTGACGTGCTCGATCCAGATCGAGTCTGCGCCAGTGATGTTGAACGGCGGGTTCATCACCACGGCGTCGAACCGGATGGGACGCTGCTCCGCGTACTCCTCCAGCGTGGTCCGTCGGCAGCTTGCGCCGGTGTCGAGCAGCGTCTCGTAGCGGGCTGCGTCCGGCTCCAGCGCCAGGACGTCCAACTCGCGGCCTGCCCGCCGGATTTCGCGCACGAGCGAGCCGTCGCCGGCTGAGGGCTCGAGTATCCGGGCGCCGGCCGGTAGCGACGCCAGGTCGGCGAACTCCGGCCCGCAGACTCGTCTGGCGAGCGCCGCCGGGGTCGGCACGTAGCCCTCGCTGTGCCGGTTGGCGATCGCCTGGCCATCGGCGAGGATGCGCCGCACGACGGGTGCGGCCGGGCCGGGAAACAGCCATCCGGACTTGCGTGGGATGTAGGTGCCCCCAGCGGTTTCCAGCACCTGTTTCGTCGCCGCCCAGGCCGGGCCGGCGATGCGCTGGGTCAGCAGCACGGCGTTGCCATCGACGGTGGCGCCGTCGAGGGCGGCGCGGGCCGCCGCGGTCAGGGTTACCGGTCTGCCACCGGGCATGGGACGTCCTCGTCTCCGCGTGCGGGCTTGTGGCCGGAGCTCGGATTGCCGTCCCTGGCTCCGTGATCCCCCGCCTGCCGCGAGGGGATGACCCGGCATCGGCCCGCCGGGTAGGGCGAAGCCGCCCGGAACCGGCAGGAGGCGGCCCGGGCGGGCTGTGCTAGTCGCCGTGGGTGACCTGCCGCCAACGTCGATGGCGGCTCGTGGTCAGCGGGTCGGTTCGTCGACCAACGGTTGACCCGCACCGCGCACCGGGTCCGGCGCCAGCAGCTCCCGGTCGCCGTCAGCGGTGCGGTGCACCAGTCGCACGGTGTGCAGGACGTTCGACGGGGCGTGGGCGGCCAGTGCGGCCACCTCCGCCGTGACGTGGGCGATCGGGGCGGCGTCGTCCATGCGCCCAGCCGAGTCGATGAAGGTCGTCGCCTCCGTCGGCTGCCCGCCGTCGCGCCGCGCGGTCTGGAGCACGATGTAGCCGGTGGTCGGCAAAGTGACCCGGGTCAGGCCCGGAGCCCCAGCCGGTCGCGGCAGCGCCTCCCACCGCTCGCCGGTCCAGACCTGGATCGCGTGCGCGTCCGGGCACTGCCGCCACATCCGAGCGGCGACCGCCGCGCGGTCGTCCGCCGTGGCGCCGGGCACGCCGTAGTACGCGTTGGCGAACGTGTCCACCACCTCGTCATCCCCGCCGGTGATGGCCGCGAAGGTGCGGACCGGCAGCGTGCCGGCCCGCACGAACCGGGCGACGTCGCCCGCGGCGCGCGCCTCTTCGAAAAGCCAGGCCAGCACGAACTCCTCGTGCATCGTCTCGCCGTGCTCGTCTCGGCAGGCGGCGACGAACGCGTCCATCTGGGCGCGGTTGAGAACGTCGCGGTCGTACCCGTACCAAACGGTGGGGCCGCCCTGGCCGCCGTTCTCGATCGAGCCGGCCGGCGTGCCGTCCCAGAGCAGTTCCGCCGTGTACGCCTCGCCATCGGAGGTGTTCATCGCCTTGAGCTTGCGCAGCGTCATCCGGGCGTGCGGCACGGTCATGCCGGTGTGCGGCAGCACGATCGGTCCGGTCTGGACCCGGCCCGCGTGCCAGTCCAGGATGGCCAGCCGGCGCAGGCCGACGCTGACGGCGTCACGCTTGATCCGGTGCCAGGACGGGTACACGATGTCCGGCAGGGTCAGGCGCCAGACGCCCGACTCCCCGTACGGCATCTCAGCCCGAGGCCGCTTCTCCACACCGATCCGGCTGTCGCGCTCGGGGATAGGCGTCTCGGCCGGTGCGACCCGCTCCGGGCCGCAATACCGGACGGGGAGACCGCCCGTACCGACCCCGAACTTCAACTGGGTGAACGTCGGGTTGTCACCCGGGCCGCCGTAGATGACGGGGCTGTCGTCGTACCACGAGATGACCGTGGCGCCAACGGCGACGCCGGCCGGTTGAGCGTCCCCCGGCGCGGTCGCTTCCCCGGTGACGGGTGGGTTGGATTGGTTGGACATGCACACTCCTTGGCTCGCGGACTTCCGGTCGGGAGGTCGGGTGCCGCCCCTAACCCCTGCCTATAATGATACCTCTTGTCCTGTGTGGACGGTAGCCGGAAGCAGCTCAGACTTGGAGAGGCGGCACGTCAGAACGCCGAAACGCCGCCCGGCCCGCGGTCGGTCGGGCGGCGTTCGGCGCGCGTGGCTTAAGCGGCGCGGGCGCTGGGCCGCTGTGCTCCGTATGGTCGGCGGCGCCGGATGGGCCGGCCGGTGGGCACGTGGGTGATCTCGGTGGCGCTGCCGGCGTCCTCGACCACCAGGGTGAGTGTCTCGTCGGTGTTGATCCGCCAGATCCGGGCAGCGAAGACGCCGTAGCAGGCGTCGAGGCAGTCGGCCAGGCTGACCGGTCGCCCGTCGCGCCACCGCTCGTAGAACTGGTTGCCCCAACTGAAGCAGTAGAGGCCGCTGGCCCCGTCCTGGCGATCGGCGGTCATCGGGCCAGCTCCGCGTGCGGCGCGGCGGCCGCGGCGGCGTACCGGGTGGTGCGGGTCTCCTCGTAGCTCAGACCGAGGTCGCGGACGTGCTGGATCACCTGGTCGAGGCCTGCGTCGGTGACGCAGCTCCATTGGCCGTTGTCCAGGCTGATGTCACGCAGCTCGCCGGGTGCGCCCTTCCATCGCCCGAACCAGGACGCCCGCAGGCCGAGCAGCGGACCCAACCCCCGGAACTGGTCCTCGCTCATGCCCAGGACCAGCAGGCCGCGCTCGGTCGTGACACCCCCGATCGGCAGGCGCTCCCAGGTCTCACCGTCGGGCCAGTGTCCAGGCCCGCTGGCGTCGACCCCGACGGCGGGGCGGCCGTCGACCAGCACGGTCAGGGTGTCATCGCCGACCACCACGAGCCGATCGGGTTGCCGCCCGGGCACCTCGATGACTACCTCCCGCCCGATGCCCGGTGAAGGGGTGTACGCGAGCGCGGCGTTGACCGCCGAGGCAATATCCAGCGCGACCAGGCGCGCGGGCGGATCGTCAGTATCGCGAGGGTCCATGGTGGAGTGCCGGAACGCGGAGCGGTCGAGGTCGGCGGGAACCAGGATCACCTGGTCGAGGGCGATCTCGATGCGGTCGCCGAGGTTGCGCGTGGCCGAGCCGCCCACGGCGTCCAGCGCTAGGGCCTCGGGCGTGTCGGCGAGCAGGTCGCCGAACCACAGCAGCTCGCCGGCCGGGCCGCGTACCGCCTCAAGGCTCACGCCCAGCCGGTCGCCGTCGAGGTCCCACGCAAAGAATATGGTCTGCGCGCCCGGCACGGCCTGCGCGACCAGGCGCGCGGCCCGGCCGGCGGCGAGGGTGAACGCCCGGTCCGTCGCGTGGGCGATCGTGGTGTGCTCACGGGCGATTGCCAAGTCGAGGGCGTCGACCGGGTCGACTCCGGGGACGGTGTCGAGTTGGGGCATGGCGCTCCTTCCACGTAGGGACTTCTGGGTGCAGCGGGTCCGGTTGCCGACCAGACCGTGCATCAATAATGATACCCCTAATCTATTGTGGACGGTAGTCGGGCCCGGCACGCAACCTGCGAAAACGGTTGCCAAGAAACGGCCGAACGCCGCCCAATCGGGGGCGGCGTTCGGTTGGGTGTCGCGGTAGCCGGTCGGCTCGGTTACTCCCGCCAGGGCTCCTCGTCCTCGCCTTCCTCGCGTGGCTTCGGGAGCCGCACGCCTGCCGTAGCGAACGCGGCGAGAATTTCCTCCCAGCCTCGCGCGGCGGCGTGGCCGGGGTTCGGGTCGTCGTCGTCGAGGGCCTGCTCGACAATGTCGAGGATCCGCTCGGTCAGGTGGGTGCGGGCATCGACCCTCAGCGCGCGCAGCGAGCGCTGGGCGTCGGTTCGGGCGGGCTTGGGCTGGTAGGGCACGGTGATCAGTCCTCCTTGTTGTTGGTCGAGGTGAAGGTCACGCCGGCGCCGGCGAAGACCCTGTCGAGGTCCTGCCAGCGGTCCGGGTTCCACTCGGTGCCAGGCTCGCCTTCGCCGTCGATGTCGCCGAA
This sequence comes from Asanoa siamensis, assembly GCF_016862555.1. Taxonomy (GTDB): domain Bacteria; phylum Actinomycetota; class Actinomycetes; order Mycobacteriales; family Micromonosporaceae; genus Asanoa; species Asanoa siamensis. The sequence continues at coordinate 14,964 of NZ_BONE01000028.1, forward strand.
CTCCATCGCCATGTAGACCCGGTCCAGCATGCGCAGCCGCACGGCGAACGGCAGGCGGGCCAACGCGCGTTGTCCATCGGTGCGGCCCGGGGGCGGCTCGTAGCCGTTCGCGTCGACGGCGGCCGGCCAGGTGGTCGCGGGCAGGTAGACGTGGGCGCGGCCGTCGACCACGGCGATCCGGTAGACGAACGGGTCGCCGTTGCCGGTGTACTCGCCGTGCAGATACCCGTCGAAGGTCCGCCGCTGCCCATCGGGAGTGGTCCCAAACGCGTCGACAATTTCCTGCACTGCCGCCGCGAGGTCGGCCGAACCGCCCTCGGTCCACCCGTCGGTGCCGACTGCGATCGCGATGCCGTGCCCGGCCGGACCGTCGCTGACGCCTAGGTTGTTCGCCGTGCCGGATGCGACCGCCAGGTAGACACCGCTGCGCATCGCGTCGCTACGGGGTCGCACCTCGGCGCACATGTCGATGTCACGCTCGGGCAAGGCAGTGATCTCGGCGGGTGTGATCGGCGGCGCGATCGTCAACTCGCCGATGATCGCGTGCGGGTCGTTCATGAAGAGGGTCCTCCTCGTCATCGATGGAGCCCGGGCTGTCCGGGCATCCTGCGGGGCGCTGCGGGTCTTTGCCGTCGTCGTCAGGTCAGGCGGCGGCGTGCCGCGTCGGCTTCCGTGTCGTCTTGTTGTCGGTCGTCGTCGGCTGGTGCTTGTTCCTTCAGAACAGGCAGCCCTGCGGGTCAGCCTGTTCGGCGACGGTGCCGCCGAAGCTTCGGTTGCAGTCCGGGCAGGCGTCGCTGCGCTTGACACGGCCCTTGCTGTCGAGCCGGACCGCGCCGGCTGCGTCGCCCAGCAGCCCGTCCGCGGTCGGTCGGTACAGGTCCCAGGCGCGATCCCACGCGGCGCACACCTTGAAGACGGCGCCGCACCTGCACGCCCACACGGGCAGCGCCCGTTCGTATTCACACTGCCACCAGCCCATGAAGTGATGGGCCAGCTCCTTCCAGTTCCAGACCGGGCAGTCTTCGCACGGTCCCGCCCGCCACAGCACGATGAGCTCGGCGAGAACCCAGTCCGGCCACTCGTCCGCCTCCGGGTCGAGGTAGCTGTGCCGAACAGCCAGGTGCTCGGCGGCAGCGTCCACAACCTCCCCGAGCGGGGTAAGCGCGTCGCTGACGGTGAGCAGTCCTGCCGGCGACGCGGTCACCGGGTTGAGGCACACGCCGGCATGAAAACGCCCGCACAGCTCGCATCCAGCCGGGCTCACCCACTCGTGAGGCACCGACAGCGGTGCGCCACTGCGAACGCGTTCGGTCCGGGACATGGTTCTCCTCCGTGCCGGTGGGCTTCCTGGATGCCGTGCCTGGGGTGGACGGCTAGATCGGTGAGTAGTCCCGGAACGCGCTCCCGATCGGCGCCTCCAGCACGATGATGTCCTCGTCAGGGTCGAGGAAGTCGCGTTCGGCGCGGGTGTGGTCGCAGTGGCGCTGCCAGGCGGCCATCATGGCGTCGCGCGCCTCTTTCTCGGTGGCTCCGGTCGTCACGAAGCGGTAGTGGCTCGTGAAGACGAGGGCCACGGCTACGGTCGGCTGGTCGGTCATGCCTCAGATCCCCTTCGCGGGCGATGTCGGCTGGTCGGGCGTGCACCGCACGGTCCGGGCCCTGGCTGATCCAAGGTCCGGGCCGCACGGATGGCGCCCGGTCAGCGCGCTGTAGGCCGGCGCCGTGGCTGGTTGCGCAGGGTTGAGTCAAAGCCGAGCGCGTCCAACTCGTCGCCGGATAGCGGCTGCGAGGGGTCGGCGCGTTGTGCCTGGGCGTCGACCAGGTCGTCGATGTCAGCAGGGGTGAGCGGCTGAAGGCCGGTGAAGGTGCCCGCGTTGGTGAGGACCGCCCGGGCCGCCTCTCGCTGAGCGGTGGTGGGCCGGCTCATCGCAGGTACGCCGTGGCGACGGTGATGGCCGCGTCGAAGACCGGGGTACCTCGGTCCTCGTTCTCGTAGATGCCGTCCAGGAGGTTCGCCAGCCGGATCAGGTTGTGGGAGACGGCGTCGGCTGCGGTCGCCTCTTGCATCGCGGCCCAGAGCGCGTTCGCCTCTTCGGCCACGTCCTCGCAGACCCGGTCGTCACCCTTGACCGCCTCGACCAACTTCTGGACCGCTGTGGCGACCTCGGCGCCGATGGGGGGTGGGGTGCCGAGGCAGCTCTCGCGGATCTCTTCCGCTGCTTGGGCGATTCCCGGCTCGGCGGTGTCGAGCTTCGGGGCCACTGCGCTGTGTTCGTCGGCCCCGAGGCCTGCTTGAGGTAGGTCCTGGGCCAAGTTCGGGTTCGCCACCTGTCGTCTCCTTCGCTCGTCCGACCGTTCACATAAAGGGTATCATTATAGGCCGCCTGCGTCGACCCCCTCCAAGAGCCGCAAAATGCCGGCTCGCTTCCCAGATGCCGGTGTGCCGGTGACTCTCAGACCCCGGGTCCGCGGCGACGATCGCGAGCACGTCTTGGATCGGGCGCGCTGAGGCCCGCTCGCGTTGGTGGCCCCCCCCGCTCGCGGCCGCGCGAGGCCAGGCGCCTCCCGCGTCGTCAATCCCGGCGGACACAGCGCTCCGCAGTGGCATGCCTCCCCAGGACCACGTGCTGCGTCACCGCTTCGAGCAACCCGCCCACGCGGTCCAGGGCCGACTCCCTGATCCGGAAGCTGCGTGAGTCCCCTGTGGTCCGTGCACCAGCGGCCTGGAGCGTCTCCCGGCTCGACCGGCTGGGGCCGGTCGCGGCGCGTCAAGATCAACCAGGCGACCGGCCCGGCTCCGCCGGCGAGCTCTCAGACTGGCCACTACTGCGGTGGCCGCCCCCATCCATCGACCCGGCTGGGCCGGGGAGCAAGTTATAGCTCCTGTAACAGGAGCTGGTCCGACCGGGCGCGGTCGGAGCCTGGAAGAGCGTGGCGCTCGTGGACCGTCAGCGAGTCCGCTAACGGTGGCAGCAACCGGTGACGACAACGCTCGGCGACATGGCGCATGGCGACACTCGAGTGCGGGAGGGTCGTGGCCGTGACCGGACCCACCTGTATCCGGGCCGGCCGCGGCGGATCGCTCCGAGCTTCACCGAACAGGAGATGGCCGACGTCCAGAAGGCGGCGGAAGACGCCGGTCTGACGCCGACCGGGTTTTTGGCCGAGGCGGGCTTGGCCGCCGCCCGGGGAACCCCGCCCGCGTCGCTCGACCGCGGCCGCGAGGGCCTGGCGCAGCTGCAGGCCGAGTTGTTCGACGCGCGTGTCGCCGTCGGTCGGATTGGCACCAACCTCAACCAGGCCGTGGCCGCCCTGAACGCCACCGGGGCGGCCCCGGACTGGTTGATACAAGCCGTCGCGATGTGCGAGCGCAGGATGCAGGCCCTCGATGAGGTGATCTCGATGGTCGACCGGCGGCTCCAGTGATCCCATCGATCCACAAGCGCGGTACCCGGGTCGGCGGGCTCATCCGCTACCTGTACGGGCCCGGTCGTCGAGAAGAACACCGCGACCCCCGGTTGGTGGCCGCGTGGGACGGCGCCGGACCGCTGTCCCGCCTCGAGCCGGTGGCGGGCCCGGGCGGCAAGCTCGATTTCACCCAACTGGTCGATCTGCTCGAGCAGCCTGTCCGGGCGGGCCGCAACCCACCGCAGCGCACGGTGTGGCACACCTCCGTGCGCAATCACGCCTCCGACCGGACGCTGAGCGACCAGCAGTGGGCGCACATCGCCAGGGAGATGGTCGCCGGCTCCGGTCTGGCGCCCCACGGCGACACCCGGGCAGTGCGGTGGATCGCGGTCCGCCACGCCGACGACCACATCCACATCGTCGCCACCCTGGTCCGTCAGGACCGTCGCACCGAGTGGGGACGCAACGACCGCTGGCGATGCCAGCGGACCGCCCGGGACCTTGAGGAGCGCTACGGTCTGCACCGGGTCGGGCCCGCCGACCGCACCGCCGACACCCGCGCCCACCGGGCCGAGGTCAACAAGGCCCGGCGCACCGGTCGCCGCGAACCCGCCCGTAACCGGCTGCGCCGGGAGGTGCGCTTCGCCGCGGCGGCCGCCGGATCCAGCGCCGAGTTCTTCGACCTGCTTCGGGCGGCGGGCCTGCAGGTCCGCCTGCGGCACAGCAGCACCGATCCCGGACAGGTCACCGGCTACGCGGTCGCCCTCGATGGGCACACCATCGCCGATGGCACGCCGGTCTGGTACGGCGGCGGCCGGCTGGCGCCCGACCTGACCCTGCCCCAGCTGCGGACCCGCTGGGACGAGACCTCGACCGGCGAGGCGGCCCCGCCACTGATCGAGCAGGCCGAGGTCTACCGGCAGGCCGCCGAGCAGGTGCGCGCCGCCGCCGAGGCCATCCGCCAGCGTGCCGCGGGTGGCCAGGGTGCCGCCGGCGCGGACGCGTACGCGGCCGCTGACGCCCTCACCGTCACCGCTCGAATGATGGAAGGCGACGACCCGCGAGGGCCGCTGCATCGCGCGGCCCGCGTGCTCGACCGAGCCACCCGCGAACCGTACCGGCGTCCGCTGCCGCGGACCCGCCGCGCCGAGGGCCTGCGGTCCATGTCGCGGCTGATGAAACTGGCCGGACAACTCAGCGACAACGCGGCCGTGTTCGAAGCACTCCGCATGGTCATGCAGATGTCGCTGCTGGCCGACGCCCTCGCCGACATGCGCGAAAGCCAACAACGCCTGCACCAGGCCCGCGCCGCCCGCGCCGCCGCCGGGCTGCTGCGCACCGCTGGCACCAGGCAGGGCACGACGTCGCCGGCCGTGGCGGACACGGGGGTAACGCCGCAGCCAACGCCACCGTCAACCCCTCCACCAACCGGCGCCCACGATCGTCGACGTCAGGCCCGGTCCACCAACACGGGCCGCGGCAGGTGACGCGACCCCGGGGAGAGGTAGATGGATCGGATCGGGCAAGACCAACACGCCGACCTGGCCGCTGAGCTCGGCCAGCGAGTCGGCCAAGGCATCGCCGTGCTCTCGACGCTCACGGAGGCCAGCGCTCGGCTGGCCGCCGAGGAGATGCGCCGGCGGGCACGACGGGAGGAGCAACAGCACACCGACGAGGACAGACGAGACCGGGATGCGCAGAGGCTGGCGGGCGAGAGCGACAAGCTGGCCCAGTACGCGGCCCGGCAGCGCGTGGAGCACGACCAACGGGTGGTCGGGCAGGCAGCCGATCCGGATTGGCTGGCTCGAGCGGACCTGTTGGACCTCGCCACGGTCTGGCGCACGGCGCGGGCACGCGAGCATGAAGGGCCCGAGTACGCCGAGGCCGCCGAGCGCGTCGAGGAGCGGTTGCGGCAGATGTATCCGCGGCCGATGGACCTCTACGACCAGAGAGTGAGCGCGGGTGTGCCACGCGCCGACGCGATGCGCACCGCGGCGCAGGAGATGGCCCGCACTCCGGTGATGCGGGCCCACGGCGGCGGCCGGGCGGCGGCCTTGCACCCCGGCGACGTAGCGATCGGAGAAGCGGCTTTCGCCGCCGCTGTCACCGACGAGCAGATCCGGTTGTCCACCGGCGTCGACCCGCGTGACTACGCCGAACAACTGGACCAGCTCGGCGCCGGCGGTGCCGCTGCCGCGCAGGCGCTGCGTGAAACCCTCGCCGCCCGAGCCGGGCAGGACCTCGCCGACGGCCGCAGCGACGCGGCCACGCCCGACAACCCGGCGACCGCCGTCAACGAACACACGACCGGCCTGGTCGACCACAAGCGCGCCACCGCGGACGGCGAGCGTGACAGTGCCGCCGCCGGCACCCGTAACGCCGCGCAGCTCGCCGCGGAGTGGTACCCGGAGGGACTCAACCACCCCGCGGCCCTGCCCGGACACGTGGCTGGCAAACGCCCGGCCGCCACCAGCCCGACGCGCACGGCAGGGAGGACCCGATGACCCACTCCGTACTCGAGGACCCGCCCGCCGCCGAACTGGCCGAGGAGCGGCAGGCTCAGCCGCCGCTGTATCCGAGCGTGGAAGCCTGGGTGGGCGGCTACTTCACCCCGATGTTCCTGCACCGAGTGCCCGGCAACCAACGCATCCGGTGGTGTCCCCAGTGGTGGCAGCACGCGGAAGCGATCGCCCGGCTCACGCTGTTGTGGAACACCTGGGAGGGCGCACGGTGGGAACCGGCAGCCAAATCCGGATGGTGGCTCGATCTGGACCACCACCTGCCGATCCTGCTCGGCATCGACGGACCGTTCCGCAACTGCCGCCACCCGGAGGGCAACCGAGCCGGCAAACACGAATCGCCGGCGGACGCCGCCATCGAACCGGCCCCGGACGGTTGGTGGGACTGAGCGGCGGGGACCGCGTTCGCGGTTATCCACAGCCTCGACGCGACTTCGTTTATCCACAGCACGACCACACCTGGCTTGCCCAACCACGGAAGGAGGCGGACAGTGCCGCCCATGAACAGTTACCGCATCGCATTGATGGACGCGACCGACCGGCTGAACAGCACGAGCAACCTCGACGGGCCTGACGCGCAGCAGGCCCTGCTGCTCGCCGCGTACGCCGGTGTCGCCCCCGATACGGCCATGCCCGCCGACTGGGACTTCTACACCGTGGCGATGACCGACGCCATCGGCGAGCTCCAGGAGGGTCTCGACCTCTCCGAGCAGGTCACCCTCACGTCCCGTCCTGTCCTGCCGGCAGCCAGCGACCCTGGCCTGAGGGAGGGGGTCACCACAGCCGTGCGTCGACTGGCCGACCTGTACGCCACCGCCGCCGGCGGCCAGGCCGGCCCGGGGTGGCGTCGGCTGGTCTGGGCCCAGGTCGCGCACCGACTCGACGACGCCGTCGCGGAGCTGACCTGACATGGACTACGGCGACTACCTCGAAACCGCGGCGGCGCAACTGGCGCGCGCCCATGCCATCCTGCGCCAACCGCGCCCGCCGGACCCTGCCGTCCGCGCATCCGCCGCCCTGGCCAGGATCCGGCTGTACCGCAGTGTGGAGCGGCAGGTCGTGGCCGTCGGTGGAGTGCGGGAGGCCGACCTGCCGCAACGCGGTGTCGTCCCGGACCGGCAGCGGGCCGGCGGCAACCAGACGGCAGCGGCGAACCTGGCGACGGCGCTGCGCTACGCGACCGCACACTCGATCACGGCAAGCGAGGGCGTCGGGAACATCCCACCCATCGGGCCCGTCGCGGTCGCGCTGCACAGCGCCCACCAGGCGTTACAGATCGCCGGCGACATCCTGATCAGCAACACCGGGCCATACACCGGACCCGGCGACGACCACCAACCGAGCACCGCAGACGGCATCGCCCTTCTCGCGGGCGTCGGCCGCGAGAACAACCTCGCCGCTGTCGCGCGCCTCGCGGCCGCCGCCGCGGACATGGACGTGCGCCTGGCCCGCTGGCTGTGGCCGGAGGAGGCGCCAGCACCGCTGGGAAGGGTGCTGGCCGCCGCCGAGCAAGACGCCTGGCAGACGAAGAACGGCTCGCTGCGGAACGATGCGCGCACCATCGTCGGCCTCGGTCACGGAGCTCAGGCGCCGGTCCGGGCCCTGGCCATCGGGCCCGCGGTCGACGACCCGCACCGGTGGGCATCCCCAGCCTCACTACAGGAATGCGTGGCAGCGGTAGACGCCGCCCGCGCGTGGCTGACCCGCCGCGGCGACGACCTGACGGTGCAGCAGGTGGTCCGCGTCGCGACCGCGGCGGTGGGCATCACCCGGTCGGTTGGGCACGTGCAAGCGCACACGACTGGGACACCCGCGCTCGACGAGTTGGCCGCGACGACCGCCCGGCCATGGCGGGGCGTACTCGAGTTCGCCAACGAGTTGCGCAGCCCCGTGCCGGATCGCGGCAACCTGAGTACGTTGACCGCTGCCATGTCCGGAGTGGCGACATGGCTGCAGGGCCAGCTTCGGCCAGCCGGCCAGTGGGCCGATCCGCCCCGGTGGGCCGCGGACGAGGCGGCTCGGTCGGCGTGGCGCACCGGCACGGCGCAGATCCTTTCCCGGATGCCGGATCTGGCCGACCAACTCCACGACGCGACGCTGCGCGCTCACGGTCGTGGCGGGGTGCTCACCGAAGCGCGGCGCCTGATCCGCCGACCCGGCCAGCTGATCCGCGCCACGCACTGGGTGACCGCGCCCCCGGAGCACCCTGTGTTCACCGAGCTGCTCGGCGGGCTGCGCGCGGCGGGCACCGCGACCCGCGCCCTGGCCGCCCGCGCGGACGTGGCGGAACGGCCCGGTGTGGGGGCAGCGGCCGCACTGGGTGCTCCGATGAGCCCGGCGAAGCTGGCCGGGCAGTGGTACCCGCAGAGCCCGGCCGAGCCGGTCGAACGGGCGAGCCGGACACGAAGCCGGGCGGCTCAGCTGCAGGGTGCGCCGCAGGTCAAGCGACGCTGAACGAACCACCGACAACGTCCGCTGATGGTGGCTCAGCTGTTGCGTTGAGCCGCCGCAGCGGCGGGCAGCGCAGCCCGCCGAGGCCGCTCACGCAACGCCGCTCTGGCAGACGCTGGCGCCGTCGTCGGCCCCTGATCCTGGCGCGCCAGCCGCGCGGCGTTCATGGCGTCGCGGACACGGTCCGGGCGAGGCCGCACCACCAGCACGGCCGCCGCCGGGCCCCCGAGCCGGCTGAGGGCGGCCGCACCGGCGGCGGGCTGCTGGCGCTCCAGCGCCTCCCGCAACTGCGCCGGTGTCGCGGCGGACAGCGACCGGCCGGACAACACGATCCGCGTCACCGGCACATCGATGCGGTTGACGCCGATGGCCCCACCGCGTACCGATGCGGTCAACGCGCCGTCCCCCGGGCGGGTCGGGGCGCCGGGACCGGCCCGCCCGCGCAGCGTGTGGTCAATCGTCAACGGGCCTATCCATCGGGGCGTCATGGCGTAGGCGCGGGCATCTCCGGCCCACGCGACGGTGAACCTCTCGCGCCCCGCGACCGGCCGGTCGCCGTCGAACGAGGTGAGCACCACGATGCTGGCGTTGCCCTGGTGTGCCGCGCCGAGGGCGGCAAAGTGGGTATTGACCGCCGTGCGGGCGATCTCGACGGCCCGCCGCGCGCCGACCAGGACCGCGACCCGGCCGGCGACCTCGCCGGCCAGAGCAGCGGCGTCGCGGTCAGCGGCGGTGTCGCCGGCGCCTTCGGCGATCACCCAGGCGGTGTGGCCGGTGCCCGGGTCGTGTTCGACCCAGGTCGCGGCCGCGCCCGACGAACTGGTCCGGGCGTACTGGTGTCCCACGGCCTCCGGGTCGGGAAACCCGGCGCCGCTCATCGGCGTGGCCGCTCCGGCGGCGGACTCGACCGCAGCCGCATCCGGCGCAGGGGCCTGCCCCGGATCGCCGATCAGGTCGTCGTCCCCGGGCGGGTAGATCGCCTCGAAGACGGTCAACGGGTTGAGGTCCAGTCGTAGCGTCACCTGGTGGGTCAACCGCGCCGCAGCCACCGCATCCCGGTCGCCTACCTCGGCCAGCAGCGGCGCCACGGCGCGCAGTGCGTCCAGGCGTATCTGAAACGACTCCGAGGACGGGTCCCGACCGAAACGCGCGAGTTCGGCGAGCCGTTGACGGAGCCGGTCCAGGTGCGGGGTCATCCGGTGCTCGGCGACAACGTCGACCAGCGGCGTGCGAGCCAGCGCGAGAGCGGCGACCGCGGCCATTGACCCGTCGGCGATCAGTGACGCCGGATCCGACCCGGCCGGAAACGACATGGCCTCAACCGGCCCTGACCAGTCGCGCAGCAACTCGTAGGACTTGTCGATCGCACCCTGCCCAGCGGCGTCGGCGTCGAATGCGGCAGCGATCGGGGTGCCGGACGGGACCGCGTCGGCCAGCAGCGCGACTTGCTCGGCGGTCAGCGCGGTGCCGCACGGAGCGACCGCCACATACGGGCGGTTGCGGTCGGGTAGCGACGGGCGCAGCCCGGCCACCGCGACCACGTCCGCGGGACCTTCCACGATCATGACCAGGTCGGGCTGAGCTCCGTCGCGGAGTTGCTCCGCGAGTCCGTACAGCACGGCCTTCTTCGAATAGATCGCTGTGCTGGTGGTGTTGCGGTACTTCGGAGTGCCGGGCCGTCCGGACACGTCACGGCCGGTGAAGGCGACGACCTGGCCGTCTGCATCGCGGATCGGGAACATGACCCGGTCACGGAACACATCGATCAGGTTTCCGTTGCTGGTTTTGGTGATCAGCCCGGCGTCGAGCAACTCCGAGTCAGTGAACCCGGCAGCCCGAAGGTGCTCTCGCAGAACCACCCAGCCGCGTGGCGCGTAGCCGATGGTCCACGGCGTGTCCTGGGCGGTCGCCGCCACGATTCCGCGGCTGCGAAGGTACGCCAGTGCCCGGGGTTGGTCGGTCAGGTGGGAGCGGTAGAACTCGGTGGCTATTTCGTGCGCGGCGATGAGTCGCCGCGGGTCGGGGTCGGTGCGTCCGTTCATGGCCGCCGTGCCGAGCCGCGGAAGCGCGGCATCCGCGACGTGGTCGAGTGGATCGAGTCGACGGGCCCGCCGGAGCTGTCGGCCTCGCCGGTTCCGTCTGCTCCCGAGCTCTCCCGCAACGGCGCAGGCTCAATGCCGGCCGGGGTCCCAGTGCTCGGCTGAGGTGCGCGCTCGATGACGGTCGGGGACGCGAGCGCAGGCAGCTTTACTCCCTGGGCGGACAGGTCGCTGATGAGTCGTTCCTGCTCGGCGGCGTCGGAGATTTCGGCGATCGCGGCGGCGGTTTCGGCGGTGAGCGTGGCCGCGGCGGGCTGGCGGTACCACGGGCTGAGTTCCAGCATGGCCGGCCGTGCGCCGGAGGCGAGCAGGATCGCGTGGCCGCGTTTGAGCGCCCGAACGTCCTCGGGGCCCAGGATGCGCTGCCGGCGGACGCTGATTTGGCGCGACATGGTGCCGGAGCCGTCGCGGGTCATCGATAGCGTGGCGACGTCGTGCTCGCCGACCAGAGCGGATACGTCGGCGGCGAACCGGGGGTCGTCTGCGCCGGCGCCGATGAGCTTTACGGTTGCGGCTCCCCACAGGGTGCCCATGCCCCGGTCGCCCCACACCGTGGTGCCCTGTTGATAGGTCTGCAGGATGGTGACCAGGATGATGCCGCGGCCGCCGTAGTGGCTGTAGAGCTGCGGCAGGTCGGCCAGGGGGCAGATGTTCGCCGCCTCGTCGAGCATGCACAGCATGGGTGGGTCGAGACGGCCGCCGCGTGCTTCGGCGCGACGCACACCGTGGCGCATGACCTGGTCGGTCAGGGCCGCCACGAGCGGTCCGCTGGAGCCGGCGCCGTCCTTGGACAGCAAGTACAGGGTGTCGCGGCTGAGGGGGAACAGGTCCGGGTTGAACTGGTCGAGGCCTGTCTCGGTGCCGGGTTGGTTGACCCAGGCCATGATGCGGGGGTCTTGGAGGCATTTTGCCGCCGTACGGGCGGTCTCGTAGATGCCGTCCCTGGTCTCCGGCGCACCGTTCTGCCTGCCCCGCAGCGCTCGGGCCACCTCGGGAAATCCGCCTTCGAACAGCAGGCCGACAGGTTCGTCGTCGCCGGCGTCGGCCAGCCACGCCTGCACGTCGCTCATGCCGGCGCCCCTGGCCGCGGCGGCGAGGAAGAAGCTGGTCAGCAGGTCCTCGGCGGCGAGCAGCCAGAAGTCCTCGCCCTTGTCCCGCTTGATGGGCTGCACGAAGTGCGACGCCATCCGCGAGGCGTCTTCGACCGAGCTGATGCTGCTCAGCGGGTTCCACCACCAGCCTTGTCCGGTGCGGGTGATGCCCTGTGGGTCGAACACCCAGTTTCGGCCCACGCGGGCCCGGGCCGCGCGGGTCGTTGCCCACACGTCAGCCCGGTTGGAGGTCGCCACTACCGCGCCGGGGGCGTCGAGGATCAACGGCACCGCCAGCGAGGTCGTCTTTCCGGCCCGCGGGCCCATCACCGCGAGCACGCCGTCCTCCCAGGAGGCCCGCAGCGTCGGCCCGCGCCGGCCGGGGAGCACCATCGTGCCCAGCGCGACGCCGAGGTCGGCGCCGGCGAGCTTCTTGACCGGGGTGTCGCCGAGGCTGGGCCGCAGCTGCAACGCCCGCTTGGTCACCCCGGCGGGCGTGAGGTCGGCAACCTCGCGAGGACGGGCCATCGACGGCAGCGGGTCCCCGGCGTGCGTGCGCCGACGCTCCCAGATGACCCAGCCGGCCGTCACGGGCGCCGCGGCGGCCGCCACCAGCGCGCCGTAGACGCCTGCGACGGCGGTGTGATTGACGTGCGGATACAGCACGGCCCATTGGCCATGGAGCAGCCCGTCGACGAATGCCGCGCCGAAGGCTGGCCCGCCGGGCTGGTTCGTCATCGCCGAGGTCAGCGCACCGGCGGCCCACGCCAGCCATGCCAGCGCGATCGCCCCCCACGCCGCGGCGAGCAGCAGGAACGGCGTCAGCGGCATGGTGCCGGCGCTGGAGCGGGGTTGCACCGGGTGTTGGGACAGGCTCATCGCTGACCACCCGCCCGGGCCACCGACCGCACATCGGTTCCTCGTACCGCCATGTCCGTGTCGTACAGGTCCCACTCGTCGCCGACCAGTGTCAGCGCGACCGGAAGCCCTGGCCTCTCCCCGGTCTTGATCAGGTATTTGCCCCGGCCGGGGTGGACGCTGCCGGCGAACAGTGCCTCCGGTGCGGCCCAGGAGGACACCATTTCCCGCTCCGGCGCGGACAGGCGGGTGATCTGGCTGATCCGGTCCAACTCCCGCCCTGGCAGCGCCGCCATCACCTTGATCGCGGCCCTTTCGAAGAAGCCCCTGGCCTTGGCCCGGTCCTCCTCTGTTGGCAACGCTTCGAGGTCGTCGAGACTGTGCGTGATCATGAGCGAGGCCATGCCGCGCTGACGGTTGAGCCGGGTCAGGGCGTCGGCGTGGTCGACAAGGCCGGGGGCGCCGCGTAGTGCTCTCCAGAGCTCGTCCATCACGCCGAAGAACTGCCGCCGTGGCGCGAGGCCCTGCTCGGCAAGCACGGCGGCCGCGTCGACCACGCCGAACGAGTACGCCCAGGTGCACAGCATCGCCGCCGCGACGAGTTGGTCGCCGGCGGCGGCGACGTGGGAAATGTCCACCGACACCGCTGGTGCGTCCAGGTCGATCGGGGTTGTGGTCTCGGCGTCGAACACGCCCTTGAGCGAGCCTTCGCACAGCAGCGCCAGGGTGGGGATCAACTCAGCGACCCGCCGCTGGTACTCCGCCGCCGAACCGGCCCGGGCGGCGGCCCGCAGCTCGTCCGGTCCTTCTTCGAGGAGCCCGAGAACGTCGGGCACGGTGGGCTCACGGTCCAACCGGGCGGTCAGCACGTCTACGGTGCGCCCGAGAATGACCTCCTCCGGGTTGGTGACCCGGCCGGCGCGCACGAGGGTGCACAGCGCGAGGAGCAGTGACAGCCGGCGGCCTCGGATCTCCAGGCGCAACCGGTCAGCGTCCGGTCCGCTCATCCGCGCCAGCGCGCGTCCCAGCGGCCCGGAATCCAGCGGGTTGATCCGGTCCAAGCCGCGCCCGACCCGGATCACCTGGCCGCCCAGGTGGCTGACGAGCCGGGTGTAGTCGGGTTTGGTGTCGCCGAGGACCAGGGCCTGCGTGCCGTATCCGACCAGACCCGTGATGAGGCGTTTTGCCAACGAGCTCTTGCCCACCCCTGGTTGGCCGAGGAGGAACATGCCCGGGTTGGTCACCAGACCGGCGTTCAGCCAGGCCAGCGGGTCGAGGCAGAGGACCTCGCCCCACAACATGTGCCTTCCGATGGGCACGCCGAGCATGGGTGAGCCGGATCCGGCCACGAAGGGGTACATCCCGCACAGCTGCACGGTCGTTCCCTGGTATTCCATTCCCGGCGCGAGGTGGCTGACTCGGCCGGCGCCGGGCACGCGGAATCCCCATGACGGGGCGACCGGCCCGCGGGAGGGCGCGTCCACCGCGGAGTCGTGTGTGGTCATCGGTAGCTCCTCACACCGGTCAGCGGGGCCACTGGGTGGCCAGTTGCGGTGGGCAGATTCCGCACGGCAGGGTGGTCACGAACCCCGCGGCCTGGCTGGCCCACAGCCGCCGCAGCCGGATCTTGGCGACCTCGGCGCGGGACTCGACGTCGGCGATGGCTCGACCGAGCTCGGCCTTGTCGGTCACGGTGACCGTGACGAACATCGACATCAGCCCGACGCCTGAGCCGGCGGCTTCCTCCTGGGCCGCGCGCAGTGCGCGGTCCTTGTCCGCGCGGTCGCGGGCGTTCTCGTCGCGCTTCTGGGCCGCTCGCAATGCGTCGCGGAACGCCGCGGCGTTGACCTCCCGCTCGACGATGTTGGCCGCCTGCCCGGCGGAGAACGGGCGGTATACCAGGCTGACCCGCTTGGGATAGGGGCCGGGGGCGAGCAGCCGGGACAGTACGTCGGCGTGTACTTGCGCCCGCGGGGCCTCGTGCCACGCCCACGACACGCTCCAGCCCGAGTCGTGCTGGTAGTGGTCGTAGTGCTCTTCGGCCGCGACCGGCCCGGCCGTGTCCCAGTCCAGCCAACGGCCTGGATTCGAGTCGCCGTCGCTGACCAGCCGTGCCACGTCGCCACGCGCCAGCGGGTCGTAGGCGGTGCGCACGGTCGCGGTGAGGTCTTGGGCGGTGGCCCGACCCAGCACGGTCACCCCGCAGCTGCCGAGTGAGTCCATCAGACCCGGCAGGGTCCGGCCGATCTCCGCGACGGACTCGTCGAGGTTGCGGGGCCGGGCAGGGGAGTGGGCGGGGTCGAAGGTGATCGTCACCCGGGTCTCGACATCGGCGGCCGCCGCCGGGCTCGTCTCGACCAGCTGTGCGAGCACCCGCCGGGCGGACGCTGGAGCGTTCGGCGCGACGCGCCGGGCGACGTAGTCAGCCAACCGCGACCCGGACGCTGGCGCGGTGTCCACCGTGATCGTCACCCACCGCACGATCGGCAGATATCCGAGCGAGGACAGCCACCCGCCCCAGTTCGACACCCACGATGTCGCCTGATCCCGGTCGACCAGCCACGTCGACGTCGCCGCCGTCCGAACGGTGGCCGTCATCGTGCCGACTCTCTTGTGCCAGACGAGCCCGAAGTCCCCGGCAGGGTCGGTGACGGCGAGCAGGGTGGTGGGGGCCAGCAGCCCGGGTAGCCGCCAAGCCTGGGCATGAGCCACCGTCACACCGGATCGATACGACGTGTAGCCACGTGCTGACCCCCACCCCCAGCGGACCCGCTGCAGCACTCCATGCAGCAGCGGTACACCATCCCAACGCAGGACGGTTCCACCGATGATCAACAGTGCGGGCCCGGCCGCGATGGCCAGAGCGGTCGGACTCAGCGAGGCGGAGATGATCAGTACGGTGAGGGCGATGAGCACCATCAGTGTCTGCCCGGAGCCCAGGCCCATCAGGCCCATACCCCGGCTGCGTCGCCACCCGCCGTACGTGCGTACCTGGCCGTCAGTTGACGTCATCGGATCCTCACCCGTCCTTCGTGGAGGTGGACATCGCGCCAGCGGCGCTGTCGGCGGCGGCGCGAGATGTCTTGGCGGCCGCGCCGACCGCGACGACCGCGCCGGCGACGATGGGGGCCGCCGGGCCCGTCGCGGCGGAAGCCGCGACACCCGCGCTGGTCGCGGCGCCAGTGCTCGCTCCCGCGCCGGCGCCGGCAGCCGCGGCGCCCGTCGTGGCCCCGGTCGTGGCTGCCGTGCCTGAGCCGCTGGCAGACGTGACGCTGGCGACCTTGCCGGAGCTGACATCCCCCTGGAACACCGGCGGTCTCGCCCCACCGCCGGTGCCAGAGATTGGCCCCGGGCCAGGGCTCGGGGCAGATGACGGACCGAGACCCGAGCCATTGCCCCGGTCGAAGGTGTCGCTGAGGTAGCGGGCGTGCTCATTGACGCCCGAGCCACCACCAGAGCCGCGCATTGAGGCGGCGGCGTGCATACCGGCCGCGCCGGCAGTGGCAAGCATGCCCAGCCCGCCGCCCCCGCTCTGGAGCGATCCGACAGTCCAGTTGAAGAACCTGAGCAGCACCGGGAGCGCCACCAGGGCGGCGACCATCATCGCCAAGCCGAACAGGAGAATGCGCGGGTCATTGGAGTTGTTCTCGCCCGTCATCCAGATCATCACCGCGTAGGTGACGGCGGCGAAGTCCTTGTAGAAGATCAAGGTGAGCATCCAGGCCATGACCTTGGGCAACCAGCCGTTTGTGGCGTTGGTGAAGCTGCCGGAGGCGGCCAGCGGAGTCAGCGCGGCGAGGATCAGGACCGCGCCGTCGCGGAACAGCATGAGGATTGCCTGGATGAAGGCGCAGATCATCGCGATGAAGCTGATCAGGATGACGAGCCCGATCGGCATGCCACCGGCTGGCAGGCCGCCGGGGAGAAACGCCGGTAGGAGCAGACCTCCGAGTCGCTTGCCGAGGCTCGGCTCGCCGACCGAGCCGAGCGCGAGGTTGATCACATAGGTGGCGAACCCATCGGTGCCGGCAAGCAGCAGGTTCGTGCCGAACACCCCAACGGCCGACCACAGTGCGGTGTTCCACAAGCCGCGCAGCACGTTGACCAGCGGGGCCGGCTTGCGTGAGAGCACCATCAGCAGGCCGTTCCAGAGCATGCCGCCGGTCGCGATGATGACGGTGATCGGCAGGATGAGCGCCCGCAGGTTCGCGACCGAACTGATCGTGGCCGCGTAGGGGTCGGTGTTGCCGCGATCCGGGTACAAGCTGATCGAGGGCACCATCACCCACCAGCTCGCGGAAAGGTTGATCAGCCACTGCGCCGCAGCGACGAGCATCTGCCCCACCTGTGCGAACATGCCGTTGGCGACGGTGTTGGCGACCTCGGCGGCGATGCACGTCGTGTCCCACGGGGTGCACATGTCAGCCTCCGTCCGCGAATCGTTTGAACCCTGCGGCGTCGGTGACCACCGAGGTCTCCGTCGACCAGTCGCCGTCGGCCGGAGCGACCAGCGCCCAGTCGCCGTCGACCCACTGCAGTTCGGAGACCAGCGAGACCAAGACGGAGCCGCCAGATGCGCCCGGGCCCTCGATGAGCAGCCGTACGGTGGGTCTGTCGATGGACTCGACGTCGACCTGGTAACCGCGGATCGTGGAGTAGAGCCGGCCGGCTGGCTCGCCGTGTGGCAGCCCGAGCTGTGCCCGCGCCTGCTGGTAGTCGTCCTCTACCCGGTCCGCGAGGGCTGCGGCATCCGGGCCGACGACCTGGTCGCGCAGGGTCGGCTCGAACACCGCGGGGCCGGCCTGCGGGCTCAGCCGCACGCTGATGTGCGCCGCGGCGAGGACCGCGCCAAATGGTGTCCGGGCGAAGCCGCGTGCCCGGCCGCCCGCGCTGTCGGCCGGGCCGGCGGTCGCGGAGACCGGCACGCCGGCCCCCGCGACCGTGGTCCAGGCCACCGTGCTGGACGGTGCCGTCGACAGCGGCACCGGGTCTGCCGGTTCCGTCGTGACGTGCGGTGCGCCGGGGCCGGCCGTGCCGGGACCGCCCTGACCCGCGGCCGGCGCCCCGGTTCGACCATTCAGCGCGACGACCAGCCCGGTCACGCCGGCGGTGATAGTCAGCAGCACGATGCTGGCCACGACCCCGATGGCGCGGGTGCGGCGGCGGGCACGCAGTGCGATGTCGTCGGTCATCGCGTCACAGCACTGTGGATACGACGGTCGCCCCGATCGCGGCGATGGTCAGCCCGCCGAGGACCCAGGGGATGCCGGTGGCGCCGTCCACCGCCGTGGCGGACCGGTTACGTCGGCCGAGGATCATCATGCCGCCGCAGATGAACATGCCCAGCACGCCACCGACGAGCAGCGCCCATTTGCCCCAGCCGAGGAACATGTCGGCGACCGGACCCAGCCCTGGAATCTCGGCGGGCGCTGGGTTGGGGGCCTCGCCGGGGTCCGGCGCGGCCAGATAGGCCTGTGCCGCGTCGACAATGTGGGCGATCAGCATCTCGCACTCCTTCAATCCGGGTAGCTGGCCCGTCCTGCGGCGAGCCCGTGACCTGGACGATGTCCGCTGGTCGATAGCGGGGGAGTTGGCGACGACGTAGGTGCTGGCGCTGATGGCGTTGCGGGTAGCGCTGCCGCCCACCCTTGCCGGGTTTCGTGAGGCGATCACGACCTTGCAAGGAGGTAGGTATGCGCGCGCTGCCCCGCACGGCCGCGGTCACGGCCGCGGTCGCGACCGCGGTGGTGGTCGTCGTCGCGGCGATGGCGCTGGTGCTCGGTCCCGGCGGCGTCGACGACCGTCCGCCAACGGCCGCGACCGATCCGTCGCCAACGCCGTTAGTAAGCCCACCGATCGACCCCGGCGCCGACTACGGCGACCCGACGCAGGTGTGCCTGCGGTTCGCGGGCGCGTTGTACCGCCACGACACCGGTATCGACGCGAGCGCCCGGGCCGCGCACCAGCGGGCCATGGCGTACGCGACAGGACGGCTGGCCTCCGCCGTCGATGCCCAGCCGGACCGATCCGACGCCCAGTGGTCGACCTGGCAGAGCCACCGCGCCGTGACCGACCCGACGGCCGCAAACGTGATCGACGCCGATGAGCAACCCGCAGACGGGCCCGTCGACGCCTACCGAGCGGCCCGGGTCACCTTCACCCCGGTCGGCGCCGACGGATGGTACGGCCCCGCCGAGACCTGGGTCGTCTTCTGCGTGTTGCACCGTGACGAGGGCGGCTGGCGGGTCGCCCACTACGACCTTGACGACCTCGGTCAGGCAGTTCAATGAGCGGCGACCGCGAGGCCGGCCCACCGCGGGGCCTGATGCTCCTCGCCATCGGCGCGCTGGTGGTGGTCATGGTCTGCAGCTCGGGCCTGCTCGTCATCGGCGGCGCGGTCGGTGGCGGCCTGACGGCCACACCACCGCCAACCCAGGGCACGCCCCTACGACCGGACGCCCCGGTCCCACCTCAGTACCTGAGCTGGGTGCTGAAGGCGGGCGCGCTGTGCCCAGAGCTCGGCCCGGGCGAGATCGCCGCGCAGATTGACCTCGAGTCCGGCTGGAACCGCGACGCCGTCGCCCACAACCCGGCCAGCCGCGGCGGCGACGCCATGGGCATCGCGCAGTTCCAGCAAGGCACCTGGGCCAGCTGGGGCGGGGACCGGGACCAGGACGGACGAAACTCCCCCTTCGACGCCGAGGACGCGATCCTCGCGATGGGGCACCTCATGTGCGACCTGGCCGAATGGGCCAGCCAGAACGTGGAGGCGCAGCACCTGCGCGGGGACCTTCTCGACTTGGCCTGGGCCAGCTACTTCTGCGGCCGCGGCTGCGTGCTCGCCGCCGGGGGCGTGCCTGCCGCCGGCCTCGCTCACGACTACCCGGGCAAGGTCCGTGAGCGACTCGCGAAATACGGCGCGCCCAACGCTGGTGGAGTACCGGTCGGCCCGGGCGGCTGGACCCTTCCCCTCAAGCCCGGCACCTACAGCGTCGGCAGCGGCTTCGGCAACCGCTGGGGCAGGCTGCACGCCGGCGTCGACCTGATGGCCAAGACCGGCACCCCGATCTACGCCGCCGCCGCCGGCACCGTTCTCGACGCCGGCTGCACCAGCGCCTACTGCGACCGTCCCGGCAGCCTCAACCTGCCCGGCTGCGGGCTGCGCATCAACCTCGGCCACGCCGGCCGGATCGTCACCCGCTACTGCCACGCCGTGCGGCTCAACGTCCGCGAGGGCCAGCGGGTCGCCGCCGGGCAAATCATCGCCTGGGTCGGCTCCACCGGCCACTCATCGGGACCACATCTGCATTTCGAGGTCCACCACAGCGCACCACCGGCGAGCAACGACAACGCCGAAAACCCGATCACCTTCCTCCGCAAGGCCGGACTGCGGCCATGACGACCACCCCGTTGTCCCTAGCTACGCCGGCAGGAGTGACACCAATGACGGCAACGCAAACCTTCCCCACGGCATACGCCACCGCCCGCGCCGTGGCGGCCGGCAACTGGTCACGCCGTTCGTACCTCGCGCCATCGGACCGGTTTATCCTGGCCGTCGACACGATCTGGGCGGTGGGCTACACCACCGGCTACCGCGCCGGACACCACTGCGTCACCCGGCAGGTTCACACATCCGCCCGCGCGGCTGCCCCGCAAACCCCGGCCGGCGAGCCACGCCGGTGCGCCGCCGCACTCGTCGACGCTGCAGCCGAGGTGGCCGAGCGGTGCACCCCGCTCATCGCGCCCACGCCAGCCGCCATCCTTGCCGCAGCCGAGGCCACCACCGACCCCCATCCGAACCCGGCATTGTCCTCGTGCAGCAGCGTCGTGTGGACACAGGCGCTGCGTGCCGGCGCTCTTGCGGGCATCGCCACCGCCGCCACCGACATCCTCATTGACTTCAGGATCGGCGTCGGACTCCGCGCCCTGGGCCGGGTCCGCGTGGCGGACCTGACCGCCGCTGAATGGGCGGCCGCCGTCCTCATCGACGCCAATCGGACCGCCGCGTCCACGCCCTGGATCGCCGGCGCCACCAACCCCCTGAAGTCCAGTCGGCGAGCCGACCCGACACGGGCGTCGAAGACCACGAGTATGAAGGGCGCTCTGTAATGGCACGGCGCCGCCGGGAGGAGAATCCGAACCAGCTCTCACTGGACTTCCTGTGGGGAGCCGAACCCGAGCAACTGCACCGAGCGGAGAGGAAACCAGAACCGGATGAATCAGTACGGCCGCAGGGCGCAGACGTACTGGCAGCAGCACCTGCCGACCCAGTACGCCCAGATCGCGAACCCGACGAGTTTCTTCGAGGAGATGGGGGAGGCGCTAGCCCAGCAGATCGACGAATTGGCGGACGCGATCGCCAACCGGACCCCGTCGACAGGGGACTTCATGGCCAACCTCGGCCGGCTGAACGGAGCCAGGCAGGAAGCCGAGATGGAGGTGCTCCGGGAGATGCTGCCCCAGCCGGAGACGACGGCAGCTCAGACGGACGAAGCGACCGTGAGTTAATCGCGGCTGTCGCGGAACAGCGACTGCCTCATCCCAACCCGCATTCCTGTACGCACTGCACCAACCGGGCCACGCTGCAGCTCACCCTGCCCACGGGCGACCAGGTCACCGTGTGCCGGCCACACGCCAGGCTCTATCGCGTCGACCCGGCGGTCGCGCCGCTCACCTCACCGGCCATCGACTCCGCGCTCACGCCGGCGTTACTCCCCAGCCCCGAACCCACGATCGCCGACTGGACCGATCCGGCCATCAGACTCGCGCCCGACGCGGGGGCGGGCATGGGGCCCTCGAGCGGCGCCCCGGCGCCAGGCCTCGTCGCAGACCAGCATGTCCCTGCAGCCGTCCCCGGGTTCCGGCCCAGGAGCCAAGACGACCTAGCCCCGTCGGGCGAGATGGCTCGTATTCGAGCCAATCTCGCCGCCCTGCGGACCCTGCGGGCCATTCAGGCCGATCAGCGGCCGGCCACCGCCGAGGAGCAGTCGGTGTTGGGCCGCTGGTCGGGATGGGGCGCCGTTCCCGCCGCGCTCGATCCGGACAACGAGAAGTTCGCGTGGGTCCGCGAAACGTTGGGTGAGTTCCTCGACGAGCGTGAGCTCGCCGCTGCCCGACGCACCGTCATCAACGCCCACTACACCGACCTTGCCCTGGTCCAAGCCGTCTGGGACGGCATGGCCCGCCTCG
This sequence comes from Asanoa siamensis, assembly GCF_016862555.1. Lineage (GTDB taxonomy): Bacteria > Actinomycetota > Actinomycetes > Mycobacteriales > Micromonosporaceae > Asanoa > Asanoa siamensis. Next base: position 36,579 of record NZ_BONE01000028.1, read on the forward strand.
GCTTCGCAGGCGGTCAGGTGCTCGAACCCGGCTGCGGCGCCGGCAACTTCATCGCCGCTGCCCCGGACGCGGCCGAGATCACCGGCGTTGAGCTCGATCCGACCACCGCGGCGATCGCCGCCGCGCTCCACCCGCGGGCCCGCGTCCTGGCCGAGAGTTTCGCCGACACCCGCGTGACCACCGGCAGCTTCGACGCCGTGGTGGGCAACGTGCCGTTCGGCGACGTGCGGCTGCACGACAAGCGCGACAACCTCGGCAACCACTCCATCCACAACCACTTCATCCTCAAGGCGCTCAGGGCCACCCGCCCGGGTGGTCTCGTCGCGGTGATCACCTCGGCGTACACCATGGACGCCGCAAACCCAGGCGCCCGCCGGGAGATGCAGCAGATGGGCGATCTGGTCGGCGCCGTCCGGCTGCCGAGCAAAGCCCACGCTCGGGCCGCCGGCACCGACGCGCTGACCGACGTGCTGGTGTTCCGTCGCCGGGAAGCCGACCGGTCAGCGGCGCCATTCGACTGGGAATACACCAACCCGCTCGACGTCGACGGCACCACCGTGCGCATCAATTCGTACTTCACTGACCACCCCGAGCGAATCCTGGGTCGCATCGTGGTCGGCGACGGCCTGTACCGGCGCGACGAGGTTGCCGTTAGCGGCGACCCGGCGACGGCACCGTTCCAACTGCGCGACGCGCTGGCGCAGATCGCCGAGCAGGCCAGCGACACCGACCTGACCATGAGCCCTGGCTCCAGCGCGCCCGTAGAGGTGCGCGCCGCCGCCCAGCTTCCCGACTCCGTTACCCGTCCCGACGGCTACCTGCGCGCCAACGACGACGGCACCTTCAGCCGGCTCGACGACGGCGCGTGGGAGTCCTACGCCCCGGCGAAGACCCAGTCCGCTGAACTGCGGGCCCTGATCGGGCTGCGCGACACCGCCGTGAGCCTACTCGAAGCCGAAGCCGCGTCGCTGGACGACACCCCGCAGATCGACCGGCTCCGGGGCCTCCTCAACTACCGCTACGACGTCTACCAGGCCAGGTTCGGGCCGATCAACCGGTTCACAGACTCGCCGCGACGGCGCAAGGACAAAGACACCGGGAAGATGGTGCCGGCGCTCGACGAGGAGACCGGCGAGCAGCTGATGAACCGCAAGCGGCCTCCGCAGGGCGGCTTTCGGCATGACCCGTTCGCGCCGGTCGTGCGGGCGTTGGAGGTCTTCAACGAGGAGACGCAGACCGGCGAGAAGGCCGACATCTTCCGCCAGCGCGTGGTGTCGCCGCGGCCGCCGCGCCTGGGCGCCGACACCCCGGCGGACGCCTTGGCGATCTGCCTCGATGAGTACGGCGAGGTGCGGCTGGCGACGGTGGCATGGCTGCTCGGCGTCGACGAGGACGAGGCCCGCCGCGCCCTCGGGACCCTGGTCTACGACGATCCGGCCACCAACCGGCTCGAGCCGGCCGCGGCGTACCTGTCCGGCGACGTCAAGACCAAACTCGCCACCGCGCGCAACGCCGCCGACGAGGACGAGCGGTACGCGGTCAACGTCCAGGCTTTGACCGACGTCGTGCCGCCCGACCTGACCGCGGGGGAGATCAGTGACACCGGCGCGGTCAAGATGGGCGCCCCCTGGATCGGTGACGAGTACGTCCAGCAGTTCCTGCAGGAGATCCTCGAAGACCCGACCGTCAAGGTCGAGCACGGCGGCGGCGGGATGTGGACCGTCCACTCCGACAACAACAACTCGGTGCTGGCCCGCTCCACCTGGGGCACCGACCGCAGATCGGCCGCCGAGATCGCCCAACACATCCTGGAGCAGCGCGAGTTCGTCATCAAGGACACCGTCAGCCGCAATCCCAAGCGGACCGTGGTCAACCTCGACGCGGTCATGGCGGCCACGGAGAAAGCCGTCGAGATGCGGGAGCGGTTCGCCGACTGGGTCTGGGAGGACCCGACCCGGGCCGCCACGCTCGTAGCCCGCTACAACGACATCTTCCAGCGGTACGTCCTGCGCAACTACGACGACCTGAAGCTGTCCCTGCCCGGACTGGCGCACGCGTTCAAGCCCGACGCGCACCAGGTCGCCGGCGTCGCCCGCATCATCCACGAGCCGGCCGTAGGCCTCTACCACGCCGTCGGCGCCGGCAAGACCGCCACCATGATCATGGGCGCGATGGAGCTACGTCGCCTCGGCTTGGTCCGCAAGCCCGTGGTGGTCGTGCCCAACCAGCTGCTCGACCAGTGGACTCGCGAGTTCCTGCGCCTGTACCCCCAGGCCAAGATCCTCGCCGCATCGACCGAGGATCTGGAGAAGGACCGCCGCCGGCTGATGGTCGCGCGGATGGCCACCGGCGACTGGGACGCGGTGATCCTCACCGAGAGCGCCTTCGAGATGCTGCCGATGAGCGCGGAAGCCGAACAGGCGTACATCGATGAGCAGATGGCCCAACTCGACGCGCAGATCAGCGAGGCCCGCGAGAACGGCCAAGAGCTTACCCTCAAGCGGCTGGAAACCAAGAAGGCCAACCGCGAGCAGCGACTGGAGGAGCGGCTCGACAACGACAAGGACGCCGGGATCTGGTGGGAGCTCACCGGCATCGACTACATCTTCCGAGACGAGTCCCACCGCGACAAAAACCTGCGGACCGTCTCCAACGTCCCCGGGATGTCGATCAAGGGAAGCCAGCGGGCCACCCAGATGGACATGAAGCTCGGGTGGCTGCGCGACCACAACCCGCGCTGGGGCACCCGGGCCACCGGTACTCCGCTGGCCAACTCGATCGTCGAGATGTACACCGAGTTCCGTTTCCTGCGCCCGGACCTGATGGAACAGCAGGGCATCATCGACGTCGACTCGTGGCTGGCCACCTACGCCGAAGGCAAGGTGATCATCGAGGTCACGCCGGACGGCGGTGGACTACGCAACAAGACCCGCCTGGACTTCGTCAACCTCGACAAGCTGGTCACGTCGCTGCACGTGTTCGCCGACGTCAAGACCAAGGACGACCTCAACCTGGCGCGCCCGCCACTGGCGTTGCGCGCCGACGGGCAGCGGCTGCCTGAGATGGTGGTCGTGCCGCCCAGCGACGCACTGCTGGAGAAGGTCGCCGAGCTGGTCGACCGCGCGGCCAAGCTCAAGGGCAAGCGACCGGAAAAAGGCGACGACAACATCCTGAAGATCGTCGCCGAAGGGTCGGCGGCGGCTCTTGACCTACGGCTGGTCGGACTGACCACCGACGAGATTCAGAAACTCGACGTGGCCGCCGACCGGGTGGCCGGCTACTACCACGCCAACAAGGACCGGATCTACCTCGGGCCCGACGGTGAGCCGCACCCGAACCCCGGCGCCCTGCAGCAGGTCTTCTGCGACCTCGGAACCCCGAGCAAGAAAGACCCCACGCGGTGGACGGCGTACGGCGCGCTGCGGCAGAAGCTCGTTGACCGCGGCGTCCCCCGTGAGGCAATCCGGTTCATCCACGAGGCGGAGGACGACCGGGCCCGGGCCGAGCTGTTCGCGAGTTGCCGCGACGGCCGCACCGCCGTGCTCATCTCGTCCACAGAGAAGGGCGGCACCGGCGTCAACGCTCAGGACCGGATGCTCGTCCTGCACCACCTGGACACCCCGTACCGGCCATGTGATCTCGAGCAGCGTGAGGGCCGCATCGACCGGCGGGGTAACCAGAACGAGGAAATCCGCATCGAGCGGTACGTCACCGAGCGGTCCCTGGACGCCTTCAAATGGCAGAAGGTCGCCTACAAGGCCACCCTCGCCGAGCGCGTCCTGACCGGGCGCGCCGGCCCCCGCACCGAGGACATCGGCGACGTCACCCTGTCCTACGAGGAAATGAAGGCCGCCTCCACCGGCAACCCGCTCCTGGTCGACCACGCCAAGGCGAAGGTCGAACTGACACGGCTCGACCGCCTCGAGCGCGGCTACCACCGCTCCCAGTCCCAACTCCGCTGGACTATCACCAAGAACCGGCAGGACATCGTCATCAGTCGAGCGACGATCACCGAGGTCGACGCGGCGATCGAACGGCGAGTAGACACCCGCGGCGACGCGTTCGCCATCACCGTGCGCGGCACCCGATACACGAAGCGAGGCGAGGCCAACGAGCGGCTCAGGAACGTGCTGGGACTGGTCCTCGCCGATCCCCGCAGCCGGTCGGGACCGGCGGTCGAGATCGGAGAGATCAGCGGTTTCGCCATCACCGCGACCGTGACGAAGATTGTCGTTGGGGATGGCCGCAAGGAACTCATCCATTACGAGGACGCGGTATATCTGCAGCTCACCGACGTCCCTTCCTCCGGCATGAACATCACACAGGATGCCCTCAAGAAGGGCGACATCGTCGCCCGACTCGAGAACCGGCTGGGCAGACTGGAAGCGGTGCGGTCTGACGCCGAGGCCAACATCACGCGGTACGAAGCCGAGATCCGCCGCGCCGAGGACGACCTGGCCAAGCCGTTCCGGCACGCGGCCGCGCTGGATGAGGCGCGAGCCCGGTTCCGCCAACTCGACATCGAGGTCGTCGCCTTCGCGGCCGCGTCGGAGGCAGAGGCCAACTCGGCTCCAGGCGACGACAGCGACGATGACAGCGACGGCGAGGAACAGGCATCCGAGGAACCTGCGGAGGATGCCGGGCGCGCTTACGGGCCAGGTGTCGGCGCCCGCGGATCGGCGGTGTATGGCCGCGGAGGCGGGCCGGGCACATCGCCAGGCCCCCGCCACCAGCCGACGGCACCGAGAACCGGGCCGGGCATGGACCGGTCGGGCGAGAACGCCAGCCACGCGAACACCGAGGCAGCGGCCAGCGCCCCACCGTCGCTGCCGCAGGTTCTGGCCGACCCCGTCCTGACCGATGCGGATCGGGAGTGGATCACCGAAAAGCTCGACCAGGTCGTCACCAACCAACAGGTCGTGGACGCGGCCCGAGCCAACGCGTACGACAACTTCGCGCTGGTCGTGAAAACCCATCTCGACGATCTGATGATGGATGCCGTCGACAGCGGCATGACCGATCTGGGACGGCTGTACTTCGCGTCCCCCAGCGACGACGCGCCGTTCCGGCCGGCCTTCCTGGCCACCGCCGGGAGGGCGCTCTACGACCGAGTTCGCGCCACGCCGCCCACCGCTCCCGCAGCGGATACCCGGGCAACGCCCGCATCGGCGCCACCTGCCGGCGAGATCCGGGCCGAACACTCAGGCGCCCCCTCGGACCCGCAGCCGACCGCAGCGTCTGAAAGCGTGCCGGTCGGCAGGGCCGCAGCCCGGCCAACACCGCCGCAGACGAGCGCGCCGGCACTGGAAGAGACGCATCGGCGGCGCCGAGGGCACCCCTTCTACCCGCCCGCCAAACTCGCGGCCACCATTCCGCCGCTGTACGCCACCGAGAAGCTGGCCGACGGCGACAAGGTCGTCCACCTGCACTACTTCGGTGGCAGCAACGACTTCTGGCTCGTCGAATACGACCCGGCCACAGGGGAGGGCTTCGGGTACTCCTGCGTCGGCGGCGACACTGACATGGCCGAATGGGGCTACATCGACCTGCCTGAACTCGAGCGGATCAACAAGGGCCTGCTCATTATCGAGCGCGACCTCCACTGGACCCCCAGACCAGCGCGTGAACTGAACCTTCCCGGGTGGCGAGCTGACACCGAGCCGACCCTCACGCCTGCTGACGAACCCGCGGACGCGCCGGAGGAATCGACACCCACCCCAGAAGCACCGCCGCCGGCGCCACGAACTGAGCACAACGCCGACGCGGTAGCCGCCGACGGGCGAGAACCGGCGATGGACGCCGAGCCGACCCGTGTGAGCGACGGGCCGGTCGAGACAGCTGCTCCGGTGGTTGAGGAGCCGGCCACCGGCCCGGCCGTTCACACCTTCGCCACGACCATCGAGGCGTACGACGACACGAACTCGCAGCGCCGCGAGGACATCAGAGACGGCGACGTCCTGGTGATCGAGTCGGAGGGTGTCGTCGGGTTCGTGCTGGCTGCCTGGCCGGTCGCGGTCACGGTCGAGCGCGGCGAGCTGCACAAGACCGACGGCCCGGCCCGGGAGCACGAGGGCGGTCGTTACGCCGCGAGCGTCGACCTCGCCGCGGAGGCCGCACGTGAGAAGGGCTTCGCGCTCGACCCGGCCGTCATCCCGCCGGCCGTCGCGGTCGAGCCGGCCACCCCAGTCGAACCTCCTGCTCCTGGCGACCTGGCGGCCGAGTCTGTGATGCCCGGCGACGAAGCCGAGCCGTCCCCGCCGAGTCCGACGCCCACGTGGGTCGACCAAATCAAGATCAAGGTCGGGCCTCCCACGGTCGTCACCGGCACCACCGGGCACCCCCGCGAGGAAGGCCTGCGCGGCCTACTGAAACAGCACCGTTTCCAGTACCGGGGCGGTCAGTGGCGTTACACCGGTCGCTGGGCCGACCGTGACGCCGCGGTCGCCGATGTCCAGCGCTGGCTGGCCGCCAGGGCCAAGACCGAATCAGGCGCCGTCAAGCTGGCGACCGCGGCCAAGTTTCCGCCCACAGCCCAGCAACAGCGCATCATCGACGCCTACCTTGCCGGACAGAACATCGTGGTCCAGGCTCTGGCCGGCACTGGCAAGACCAGCACCCTGCAGATGCTCGCCGCCGCCCGGCCCGCGCGCATCGCGTACATCGCGTTCAACCGGCCCATCGCCGACGAGGCCGCCGCGAAATTCCCGGGCAACGTGGTCGCCGACACCAGCCACGGGTTCGCCCGCGCAGGCCTGCGAACCAGCCCGCTGCGGAACAAGGTGGCGCGCGTCAACCAGGGCGCTCGTTGGCCGGAGGACTGGGCGCGGATCCTCGACATCCGGGACATCCCACAGGGCGACGACGTGGTCGAGGCCGAATCACAGGCCCACATGGTGATGGCCACCATCAAGAATTTCCGGGAGAGCGCGGCCGGCACCCTCGGCCCTCAGCACCTGCCGGGGAACCTGCGTGAACCGGGCGCCGGCCCGCTCGGCGACAGGATCCTCGAGTACGCGCGTCGCGCCTGGGCGGACATCACCGATCCCGACGGCGAGCTGCTGTTCGAGCACGACGACTACCTGAAGATCTGGGCACTGGGCAACCCCCGGATGCCCTACGAGGTGATCTTCTTCGACGAGGCCCAGGACATCAACGACGTACTGCGCAAGGTCATCCAGGACCAGCCGGTTCCGACCGTCGTGGTGGGCGACTCCAACCAGTCGATCTACGGGTTTAGAGGCGCGATCGACGCGCTGAGCCGCTGGCCCGGCGACATCACGCTGCCACTGACTCAGAGTTGGCGCTTCGGCCCGCAGATCGCCGCAGTCGGCAACGACTTCCTCCGGCTGCTCAAGTCGCCGTACCTGCTGACCGGCAACCCTGGCATGACCAGCACGGTCGGGTTCGTCGACCAGCCCGACGCGGTACTCGCCCGGACCAACGCCGGCGCAGTCGCCGCGGTGTTCGACGCCTTCGACGACGGCCGCCAGGTCGCCCTCGCCGGCGGCGGCCGCGAGATCCGCGACATCGCCAAGGCCGCCCAGAACCTGCAAAACGGGCGCCGCACCACGCACCCCGAGTTGTCGCGGTTTCCCGACTGGGACGCCGTCCAGGAGTACGTCGAGAACGACGAGAACGCCCAGTCGCTGCGAGCTTTCGTTCGCCTCATCGACCGGCGCGGCGCCGCCCAGCTCATCCAGATGGCTGGCGACCTGGTCCCGGAAGAGGCGACCCGGGCGGACGGCACACCGGCGTACGACGTGATCGTCTCGACGGTGCACAAGAGCAAAGGGCGGGAGTGGCCACGAGTTCGGATCGCCGAGGACTTCCCAGCGCCGGAAGAGGACCAGAGCACCGGCAAGGTGCGCCTGCCTGACCCCGAGGAACTGCGGCTGGCGTACGTCGCGGCCACGAGGGCCCGCGAGACGGTGGAGCTCGGCGGACTGTCCTGGATCCGTGACCTCCCACCCGAGCTCACCGATGCCCTCAGCAAGCGACCGGCGCGCCGCGAGGTGCACACGGTGCCCGCCACCACGACAAGTCAGGGCCCAGAATCCAACCCGCTCGCGGCAGCGGCGGCGCCGATCGTCCAGGCCAGTGAGTCGGACGTCCTTGATCCGCAGCCGGCCAACGCTCCCCGCCCGAGCCCGGCCGCACCCGCCGCCGCGGCAACTCAGGAGTCGCTGTTCGACAGCAGCGCGGAGGCCCGCCTCCTGCAACGCGTCGCCGCCCGGATGCCCGCGAACCCCGTCACCCGAACAGACGACAACCAGCCGGCAGTGCTGCTCACCGCCGTGGCGACCGGCACCTACGGCCAGGTGCACGGCGTCGACGGCAACGGCCAGCCGATCACCGGCGAAGGATACGTGCTGGACGCTAAGCCCTGGCGCGGCGGCATCCGCGGCCGGGGCGACGACCGGGCCGTAGTGGTGCGGCTGGCTGACCTTCCCGACGGCCCCGAGGCGACCACTGTCCAGACCGATGTGGACGGCCGGTTGATCGTCCTGCAGCCGCCGGAAGGCAAACCGGCCGGCGAGGCCGAGCCATGGACGCGGATGCCCCAGGAACAGCAGATCCTCGCCGCCCGATCGGTGCTCGGGCTCGCGGTCCAGGTCATCGACGGGCCGCACAACGAACTGTGGCGAGTCGAGGGATGCCCGGAGCAGATCGGGGGAGAGGTCGCGTGGTGGCTGTTCGGCGGCCGCTACGGATCCTGGGAAGGCAGGGCCCGGCCAGTCTTCCAGCAGCGACGGATCGACGAGGCCATCGCCGCCGGCCGCCTGGCCGCCGATTGGTCAGCGTCAGCGGCTCAGAGCACGGCAGAACACGAATCTCAGGCCACCGAGCCGTCGGCTGCCCTGGCCGACGATGCCGGGACGGAGGCGAGTCTGACCAACGAGCCTACGGCGCCGGACGAAGAGGTCAGCGCTGCTCGCCAGGCCCGCCTGGCGAAGGCGCTCGACGACTTCGGCCCCCGCTACACCAGCACCACAACCAAGGGTTACCTCGGCGACGGGTCAGTCGTGCGCTATGTCATCGACGGGCACATTGAGGAGCGGGTCAGCGAGGCGGAACGCCGTTGGATGAAGGAGTACCTCGACGCTCACCGCGAAATCCTGACGGCAACGCCGCTGCGCCCCGAGGACCTGGACGCCCGAGACCGGGCCGCCTCCGACTCGCTAGCCGAGCGCGCCGCCCGGGCGGTCGAGGAAGGACGCTTCGAGGAAGCCCTGAACATCATCGACGAGGCCGAGCCGCTCTACAGCCACGTCGACGAGTGGCCCGCATACCGGATCTGGGTAACTGAGGCGGCTGCAGCGGCGGAGCAATCCGACGAACCCACGCTCGAGGCGCCCGGGGTCGGCGAGCCAGCGTCTGACGGCCCCGACAACGATGAACCGCCAGCGGTGCCCGTCGCGCCACCGCTCGTAGAACTCGTTGCCCCAACTGAAGCAGTAGCTGGAATGACCACGATGCAGCGGTACGCCGCTAGCACCCTGGCGCAGGCGCAAACACCGTACAGCCGTCCGGAGTCGAGGCTGAGCGTCTATTGGCAGATTCCGGCCAGCGAGGTGGCCGGGTTGCCCGATGAGGTGCGCAACGGGTTGCTCGCCGACCTGCAGGGCATCATGGCGTCCGGCGAACCGCGCCAACGGTCCGCCGCACGTCGGCAACTCGACCGCTGGACGGGTGTCGATGCTGGGCACAGCGAGGCCCAGGCGGAAGCACTGGCGAGCGCCGGGAGTACGTCGCATCGGAAGGACTCCGCCAGGGTGGATGCCTACGGACGGATGTCGGCGGCCGAGTACGCGGCGCTGGAGCCGGTACACCGCGACGCAATCGAGGCCGACCTACAGGCGATCGCGGACAGCGGCGCCACCCGGACGATCCCACACAACCGCACCAGCATGGGCACGACGATACGAGGCGTGACCGCGAACCACGTCCACGCGGCCAAGGTCATCCTGGGCCGGATCACCGCCGGCCCGAAGCCCTTCACCAGCAACGCCTCGATGGTCGGCAAAGGCGTCTTCGCCACGAACCTCAATCCCGGTGACCGCGTTGTGCTATCCGGCAGGGAAGTCACCGTCGACCGGGTCGGACTCGACGGCAAGGTGTACCTCCGCGGCGGACGCACGCTGCCCGAACGCAGCCACAAGCTGGCCGAAGCCGGTCCTGATCCGGTCGCCCCACCCGCCGCTTCCCAGCGAGACCAACCGGCCAACCAGGCCGGTGAAACGAACCCCCACTCGGACGGGCCAGCAGAACAGCCCGACCACGGCGACCGCAACCCCGAGGAACCGAACGGCGAACCCGTCGAACTCACCGCCCGGGAACAGGCCATCATCCGCAACGCCGTGGCCGACCACGCCGCCGGCTACTACGGCGGCCCGCTCGCGTTGCCGCGCTCCGATGTGCCCCGCCACATCGCCGACGGACACCTCGAGGAGCTGGAGGCCGTGCACGGTCGGGACCTCATCTGGGAAGCCGTCGCGGCGGTGATCGACTCCGACACCACCGTGCTGCACCGCACCCATGATGAGCGGGAACAGCGCCGCCTCGGACGGCAAGCACAGGCAGAAGACTTCTCCCGACAGGCGCTGGCGGCGTTCAAGCAGGAGGACTACGACCAAGCCATGGCATTAGCCGAACAGGGCGAGATGATCGACCCGCTCTACCGACCTAGCCGAAGCGAACGGCGTCCCAACGGGATGAGCTGGACCGACATACGCAGCGCGATCAGCCGCCGCCGCGGCGGACAGCCGCAGCCGCCCGCGCCTGGCCTGGAACATCCAGCCCTTGCCGATGCTCCAGCAGCGCCGGCGACCCCGTCGCGGCTGGCGCGGCTGGACACCGCCACGGCCGTGCCCTCCGGGCCGGTCACGCCAGCCCGGCAACTCGGCGCGCACTCGAGTTGCGCATCGACAGCGGTCGGACGGAGTGGGCCGAATGTCTGAGCGTCATCACCTCATGGCCCGACGGCCACAGAAAGGCGGCAACCCGGCGTCGCCCCGGCCGGCAGGCTGGGCGCCCCGCCCAACGGTCAGGGCAGCAGACTGGCCGCGATCAATGCGCCGGCAACGAGGCCCGGCCCGAGAATGACCTGGTCGCCGCGATGGCGCCGCCGAGCCAACGCCCACACTGCAGCCAGCAGGAACGCCAGCCACACGCCGGCGTACACGGCTGTCCAACTCACCCAACCGGTGACGAGCCCGGTGGAGAAGGCGAGCTTGACGTCGCCCCACCCCATCATCCTTGGCCGCACCAGCGCGACCAGACCGAAGACAGCCGTGACGAGCACGCCGGCCAGCGTCCCCCGTATCCAGTCGGCACCACGATCCTCGACGAGCGCCACGACACCAAGCGCGGCTAACAACCCGCCCGCAGTCAGCCCCGTCAGGACATTCGGCAATCGACGCACGACACCGTCAACCGAGGCCAGCATCACGCCGAGGCCCGCGAACCAGACGTAGGCCGCAAGCTCCCACCCCGCACGATGAGAGACGTACAGGACGATGCCAGCCGCCAACGCGGCCAACTCCACCGATCCGGCTGGCGCGCCGACCCGCTCCCGACAGGAGGGGCAGCGGGCCGAGGGAAGGAACGCGGTCGATCGCCACGGGTACGCCAGCGGGTGCGCGCAGTGGTCGCAGGAGCGGCGCCAAGGTTCGCCGACCGGGACCGCGAAGAACGCTACCGCCGCCCGCAACGGTGGCGTGATCGCCGCCACCAGCCACCACGATGCCGGCAACCTGGCCCTTCGCTCGGCCATCCGAACATTTCCATCTTCCAGTGCCATTCGCGCCACCCCCGGACGCGCAAGCCTAGATACCCGAGGTAGACGGCGCCAAGCAGCGGCTCGGGCGTTCTACACGCAGGGTTGGTGCAAGGAAAAACGGCCCCGCAAGGGGGCCGTCGGGCCAGGGCATAAACCCTGGCGGGGTAACGACACGATAGCACTTTGGCGCGGCGCGGAACAAGCGCGTTGAGCGGGTCCCCGCTGGCTCTTTGGGTTACCGGACGCCGACGTGCATGCGCTCGGGCATCAGCTCGCACAGGAGTTGGTAGGTGTCCTTGTCCAGGTCCTCCGGGACCTCGGCTTCCCGCACGCGGATGAGGTCGCCGAGGATCTGCTCGAGCTCGGCAATGTTCCGCTCTGCGTTGGCCACCCGCAGGAGGTCCCGCCAGGTGATGTCGCTGGTCCGGTCCGGATCGGCCAGCCACGCCTGGTCGACCGCCCACCGGGCGCCGGTGATGTCGCCGCCGTCCAGGCACAGGTCGACCAGGCGGTGGGCGGTGTCCACCACCCCGGAGGTCAGGTGATGCGGCTGGATGTCAGAGGTGGGTAGCCAGGTGTACGGGTTTCGGGCAACTGCCGAGTAGGCGATGTCTGCGCCGGCGAGGGGCGCACCGCGGATCAGGGCGAGTGCTTGACGCAGATCTCGGGCGCCGGCTGGGCCTCGGCTCTCGCCTCGGCTGCGCAGGCGCCGGAACAGGTGCCAGTCGAGTAGGTAGCCCTCGCGCAGACGGTACCGGCGGTCGGCGGTGGCATCGGGCAGCCACGGCTCGCCATCATCGGTCTGGCCGAGCCAGCGCCGTGCGCGCGACACGTCGACCCGCCTGCTGGCCGGTTTGACGTGCTGGCCGGGCCATAGCGCGTCGTCGAACGCGTCAGTCGTGGCGCCGCGCTCGCCGCGGGCCGCCAGGTAGGTGATGATTTCGGCGTAGAAACGGACACGCTCGGATGGGACGCGCCCGGGGGCCTCGACGGTGACTGGTCCGAGGATCGCGATACGCGGGCTTGTGGGGTCGCCTTCGATCCACCGGCGCACGTCGGCGTCCAGACTCGGGTCGTTGTGCCGACGCCGGATCGGCGACGTCACGCGTCGGCGTGTGCGCAGGGGTAGGGATGGCAGGGCGACGATAGCCGGTACCTTGGCCGCGTCGGCTCCCGCCGCGTTGACGTCGGCGGAGTCGGGCACGGGGCCGAGGCCAGCGGACAGAACCGCGGCGACAGTCTCACCGGAGGCAGGTTCGTCGGGTTGGTCGGCCCGGTTCGGTACGGATGCATCGCGGTCCTCGGTCGCAGTGGGCGCGTGCGGCTCGTCGAGCAGGCCGCCGGCGGCGTCGGCGCCCTCGGCCCAAACCTCCGGCTCCGGCGCGGGCGGGACCAGCGGCCAGTCGTCATCGACCGCCGCGGCCGGCGTTGGGTCGGCGTTGCGGGTGCCCTGCCGGGCGGTGGTGAGAAGGTTGGCGAGGTCGCCCAGTTCGCCGCGGGGCAGTCGGGCAGCGATGAGGCTGGCATCGCTGCCGCTCAGGCCAAGAAACTCGACCGTCAAACGGCCGTTGGCGTCGATCGAGACCGGCCAGCGCCCGACCTCTCCGTCAGTTACGACAGCGACAGCAACAGCGCAGCGACCCGCAGCGGTGAGATCGTCGTCCAAGGCCTGGAGTGCGGCGATCTCGTCCGGGTCCGGCTTGTGCGCCAGGAGGACGTGCGGCATCCACGCATCGGCGGCGATGTCCGCGACTCTGCCGGAGAGCGGGTCGTCGGCCCCGAGATGGTCGAGTGACTGCACGACCTGGGAGGCGCGTCGACGGATCCGGTCGATAGCGACCGCGACGCTCGGAGCGGCATTGACTCGGTCGCCAGCCAGGGCGATGAATTCGCCCGTCTCGGTGGCGTCGAATCCTGCGACGGTGACCTCGACATGGTCGCTCCAGGTGTTGCAGGAGAGTTCAGCAGCGAGGTAGCGCAGGAGGTCGGCGCTGCGCTCGGGATGACCGGTGATGGACACGACCCCGAGTCGCTCCAGGTCGAGCAGCAAGTGGACCCCGGGGCGGGATGCGACCGTGACCAGGGTCGGCAGCGGCGCGATCTGGCCGTCGACGTCCAGGAGCTCCACGTCACCGGGCAGCGTCCATGTCGTCTCGTCACCGATCCACGGCGCGGTCGGGTTCGGGCAGGCCCTGGTGAGAAGGAGGTTGACCGTATCGCCGGTCAGCCACGCGCCGACGATGTCGGGCATCTGCTCGGCGGGACGATCGACCAGCGCCTTGGCGAGGACTCGCAGCGCCCGGTCGAGCCGGTCCACCGCGATCGGTTGCGCGACCACCCGCAGTTCCTCCTCCACCTCCGGCCTAACGGGCTCGGGCAGCCGCCGGCCGACCGGGCGGTGCTGCTCCTGGCGGCGGCGTCGCCGCCGCAGCGTGGTGAGAGTTAGCGCCGCGAGCAGGCCTGCGCTGATAAGCGGCACGCCCAGCAGAAGTGTGGTGTCGCGAGCGTCGCCGCCTGTCTCGGATTGGTCATCGGTGAGAGCAGACTGCACCCTTGGCCTAGGCGTCGGGCTCGCGGGTGCGGTACTCGGGGTTGACGTTGGCTCGGCCGCCGCGCCCGTCGCATTTGGACTCGGGGCGACAGGGTCGGTCGCCGCCCCGGAGCCTGCGCTCGCTGGAGTGGATGTCGGCGCGGCCGTCCGCGTAGGTCCAGGCCCTGCACCATCGTCTGCGGCGGCGCTGGCCACCTCGGGGTCGTCTGCGGGGACAGCGGGCTGGTCCACCGCCGGATCACGGTCGACGAGTTTGCCGGTCGCGTGTGGTCGTGCTCCCCGCTCGACGGCGCCCTTCGGGAGCTCAATAACCTGGCCCGAACGGATTAGGTCCGGATTCCGCAGGTCGTTGAGGCGGGCGAGTTCCGGGTAGCGATCGAAGTCGCCAAGGTACCGGTCCGCGATGCCGCCAAGGTAATCACCCTTCGCGACGCGGTACTCGTCGCCGTCAGGTGACTCAGCGCGGGCATTGGGGTCGGCACTGATCAGCACGGTCCCCGTGTTGGCCGTGAGGTCGACCGAGACGACCGCCGCCGACGACGGCGTTGCGGTGGCGGGCGCCGGCGCTGCGGTGGCGGAGATGGCCGGCCCGGCCACCAGCAGGCTGACGGCTGCGACCAGCACAGCCGCCACTCGCTGCTGGGGTCCCAGCACAGGTAGGCGACGGGCGACTCGGCCGCGTACGTGCGCCACAACCTCCCTGACCACCGACACGGCGAACGACAGCCAGGCCAGCCAGCCGACGACCGCGACCGCCGCGATGAACAGGGCGCCGCTCTCGTCTGGTCTGATCATTGCCTGGCCTGCTTCGGCCAGGGTGGGAAGCCGGTCCGGCATGGCGGCGAGCTGCACCAGCGCGATTGGAATACCGACCAGCAGTCCTAACAGCGTGACCAGTGCTGCGACGCCAGACGCGATCTGGCCAGCGCTACGGACGGGGCCTCGCATCACGCACCTCCTCTCTCGCCAAGCGCGAAAACCCTTATCCCATCACCGATCCGCGCGCGCAGTGAACCGGGCGCACCCGCTGGACCCTTCACCCGGTGAGCAGCTGCGCCGTGCTTTGCCCAGTCACGGGGAGCTCGCCTATACCGATCAGCGACAACATCTGAGTCTGGTAGGTGATGGTGACGGTTACCGTCACGCTCTGCCCGTCCGCGCTGGGAGCTACCTCGCCGTCCGCCCCGGCGGCCGCGAGGTAGCTCTCACCGGCCGCGATGGCCGCTGCGGGATCGACGATCTTCTCGCCGCCCGGCACGGCGAGCTGAAGCTGGATCGACTGACCTGCCGCCCGTGCCGCCTCCATCGCGATGGAGTCGGCCCGCTTGAGGGCACGCATCTTGCCGCCGCCATCCACCGCTAGTCCGATCATCACGAGTACGCCGAACGCCAGCACCAGGACGAGCAGGGCGACCCGCCCGTCATCGCGGGCAACGGCACACAGGCGGCGTCTCCTCGGCGCTTCAAGAATTTTGAGGTTCTTCTTGGCCAGGCTGTCTTGAGATGCCGCAATCACCCTGTTCATCGGGGCCCTCCGGAGCGCCGGTGGGAGCCCGGGCTCATCACAGGCCACCCGCGCTCAGACTTGCAGCAGAGCCCGATTCGGTAATCCCGAACGCGAGGGATCTTGCCCGGTACCAGTCGATGGGCGAGGTGAAGGATGCCTCAACCGTTCTCGCCCCCGGCATGCCAGGCGCCGCGATGTCCGCGAAGCTCACCCTGCAGGTGATATCGACACTGACGGCCGCAGGCGTTCCGACCTGCCGCGCGAACTGAGCGGTGTTAACCACGACCACCGGGTCGCACGACAGCCCCTGGTTGGACAGGGACTCGTTCGCGGTGGCCTCGGCGTTAGCCTGCGCTTCAGCCGCCGAACGCGAGATCGACGCGGCGCGCGCTGCATTGTGTGCTGCGGTCTCGATCGCGCCGGCGGCGACCTCGATGCGCATGCCAATGACGGCGAGCGCGAGGAAGGCCAGCAAGGGCGGGGCGAGGATCACCGTCTCCAGCGCCGCCGACCCGTCATCGGCGGACCGCAGCGCACGCCACCGAGCGCTAATGCTGCTCATCGAGTGAACCGTTCGACAGGCCCGGTGGCGGTTTGGCTGACATTCCAACCGGGGATCCAAGGCACCAAGGACGGACTCATGCCGGTCACGGTCACGGTGACCTGCTCGGGTCCGGCGTTCACCCGGACGTTGGCATCTGAAAGGCTGCTACCGGCGGCCTGGTCGACAAAATCGCTGGCTGCCTCAAATGCCCCGCCCGGGCCCCCGGTGTAGGCCCGGCCGGCGTCGACGCCCTGCTGCGCCGCGGTCAGTGCGATCGATCGCGCGTAGGAATACTCGGCGATCTGGATCGCCAAGAACAACAGGGCGAGCACCACCGGGGCGATGATCATGTACTCGACTGCGGCTGCTCCGTCGTCGGCGCGCAGCCGCGCGCCAAGCTGCCTGCACCGCTGCGGTACTGGCATTCTCGGCGCGTGGCCATCGTTGCCCATGGTCAGACGATCGAGGGGAGCCGGTTGGTGACGGCCAAGGTGATCGCGCCCGCGACCAGGCCGGCGATCAAGAGGGCCAGGATGGCGAAGATCGCCCATTCGATTGCGGTCGCGCCTCGGTCGTCATTGACCTCGGCGGCTCGGGCCCGGATGTATCCGACCAGGATCTCGATGAGGGGCATGCGGTGTCTCCTTTCAGGCGGTGACGAGGCGGATGAGGAACGGGTAGCCGGCCACCACGAACAGCACGAGCACGGTGAGGCTGGTCGGTACGTAGAGCCAGGTCGTCGCGGTGTTGGCCCGGTCCTGCTCTTTGGTGCGCAGCGCCACCCGCAAGGACTGGGCGCGGCTGATCAAGGTCTGGTACACCTGGGCGCCCTCTGTCCCGGAAAGGCGCATGATGTCGCCGACGTCGCCGAGCTCCGGCACGTTGATCTCTTCAGCGACCTGGCTGAGGCCGTCCCAGGGCGGGATGGAGGCGAACCGGGCGCCGTCGAGCGCAGCCTGGATTCGCTGGAACACCCAGCTGTCGCTGACCCGCGCGGCCCGTTCCAACGACTCGACCGGCCCGTGGGAGGCGGCGCGCTCAAGGGCGACCAGGTCGAGGTACGCCGCGACCGCGCGGGTGAACTGCTCGCGGGCCGCGGCGGCCTTCTGCTTGATGCTGACGTCGACGAGGAGGAAGAGCAGCACGGCGAGGGCGATGGACGCGATCGCGGGGATGACGATCGGCAGCGCGAGGCCGAACATCGCCAGCATGAGGGTCATCAGCGGCGGGAAGAGCAGCCCGACCGCGGCGTATCCGACCTTCTCGAGCACGTACCGTTCCACACTCTGTCCGATGAGCTGCAGTTCCTGCTGCGGCGGGCGAAGTCGGGAGCCGAATCGGGTGGCGACCCACTGGGCCAGCCGCCCGTCCTCGACGCTGGTCGTGGTCGTGGTGCTGGTCATGGGTGGGTGCATGCGCTGCAGGGCTGGCCCGAGCGCCGGGACCGTGGGCAGGACGCCTCGGACTACGAGGTAGGCACCGAAGCCGGCGAGTCCGCCGAGGACCATCGTTACGGCGATTCCTGTGCTCACGGCGCACCTCCGTCCGCGGGAGCGAGCAAACGGGGCACTCGGGTGGGCTGGCTGAGCCGGCGAATCCATACGAGCAGGCCGATGAAGACGGTGATGGACAGCAATAGCACGAGCTGGCCGAGGACTGTTGCGAACGGCGCCATGTAGGTCCGGTTGGAGAAGAGCAGCACGAGGGTGGCCACCGAGAGAACGGTCATGAACTTCGTCGTCAGGCGGGGGTCGGCCCGGTCGGCCCAGATCTCGCGCCGCATCTCGACTTCCTGGGCGATACCGGCGCTGATCCGCTGCAGTACGTCGGTGAGACGTGGCCCCCGGTCGGTGGAGTGCAGCTTGAGCCTGACCAGCACCTCGTCGGCGCTGGCATCCGCGAGCTGGGCACCGAGCCGGTCAAGGGCGTCGCTAGTGGGAACGCCAGCACGCAGGTTCGCGGCTAGGTCGCTGAGTTCGTCAGCCAGCGCGGGCGGCGCGTCGCGGGTGCTTCGGATGATCGCCTGGGTAAGGCCGACGCCGGTACCGACCAGGTCGTGAAGGCGCCGGGTCCAGACCTCGACCGCGACGAGCCGATCGATGGCCCGCTGTTCTTCGCGTCCAGCGGTGAACAGCCACGGCACACCGATCACGGCCACGGCGGCGATGAGCGCGGCGATCGGGATGCCGGTGTAGAACCAGACCGCCACCGCCGCGGCGGCGGCGGCCCACTGCGTGGCCTGGCGCCGTTGACGTTGCTTGGCAGACAGCCCGTCTCCCAACCACACGCGACGTATGGCTTGCCCGAACCGCGACGGTGGACGGGCCGGTCGTCGGGTACCCACGATCCCGGTGGCGAGCGCAAGGAGCCCGCTGACGAGGGCGGCGGCGGCGAGCGAGGCCAAGAGCTGCAGCATCAGCGGCCGCCCCACTGCTGGTGTCCACCGAGTAGTTGCAGGTCGAAGCCTCCGTAGGCAAGGGCGTCGCCGACCCGGCCGCTGGGCATGACGTGGGTGGGCATTGCGACGGCGCCAGGCTGGGGCGGGGCGAACAACTCGCTTCGGGCGATGGTCCCGTTTTCGGCAACCCCGTTGATTTCCAGGACGTGAGAGACGTACCTCAGCGGCGCCATTCCGGGCCTGCGCTCCATGTTCACGAACACCACGAGGTCAAGCGCGTTGGCGACGGTCAGGTAGGCGCCCTCCCGGTTGCGGCTGGCGCCGTAGCGCATGAGCAGTTCGGCGAGTCGGTCGAACACGGCGTGCGGATGGCGGGCGTGGATGGTGCTGAGGCTGCCATGGGTGGTGTTCATGGCGTCGAACATGGGCACGATCTCCTGGCTGCGGACCTCGCCGACGATCACCCGGGTCATCGACATGCGCAGCATGTGCGGGAAGAGGTCGGTGAGCGAGATCTCGCCCTGGGGCCGGCCGTCTGGTCCGAGTTCGCCGTGGCCCTCGCGCTCCTCGAACGGTACGACCCACGGATGGGTGCCGTGCTCGTGCAGGCCGAGCTCGTAAACCGTCTCCAAGGTGGCGAACCACTCGTCCTGCGGTATGCCGCTGGCCATGGCGCGCAAAAGGGTCGACTTACCGGAGTTGGGCAGGCCAGCGATCATCACGTTGAGGTACCCGCGCACCGCGGCGGTGAGGAATGCGGCGAGTTCGGCGGTCATCGCGTGCCGGGCGACCATGTCGTCCAAGGACACCTTGCGGATCCGGTGCCGGCGGATAGCGACCGCTGGCCGTGGCGTGACCACGTAGATCACCGTCAGTCGGGCGCCGTCCGGTAGCCGCAGGTGCAGGATCGGCTTGGAGGTGGACAGTGTCCGCTCGGTTGCGGAGGTACGCGAGGCCGACCGCTGGAAGTGGTCGATGAGTTCGTCGTCGCTGTCTGCCGCCGAGAAGCTCTTCTCGTCGACGCGGCCGTCGGCGTATTCGACACGCACCCGGTCATGCCCGTTGACCTGGATGTTCTCGATCTCGGGGTCTTCGACCAACGCCTGAAGTCGCGGCCCGAGACCGAGCAGATAAGCAACGATCGCCGTGAACAGCTGTTCTTCAAACCCGTCGGGTAGGTGTTCGCCGGCACCGTGGCGGTTGTCGGCGTGCTCACGCACCAGGGTGCGCGCCACCTCGATCGTGACCTTGCGCTGCTCCTCGTAGCCCGTCTCCCGACCGCGCAGGTGTGTCCCGACCCGCTCACTCACCAACGCCTGTAGGTCGCGTACCAACGCCTCGTCGATGACCGGGGCCTCCGGCGACTCGGCGGGTGGGGCCCAGATACGAGGCTCCAGCGAAGGCGCCGCGGGCTCTGCGGTTGGTAGGTCGACGGGCGTGAGCCGGCGCGGTCGTCGTCCGTTGGCCTGCTGCTCTGGTGTCCAGCCGGGCTGGAAGACCGGGGTGTTACTGGGCACGTCCGGCCTCCGTGAGCTCGACGGCGGCCTCTCGCCGGACCTGGATGAGCTGGTTGATGGGCTCCTGCATGGATCGGGCCGCGCGCAGCAGGTCTGCGTTGTGACGTGGCGTACCGTCCCCGCGGCTGAGAATCCGCGCAGTCCGTTCGTCATGCGGCAGATCGGCGAGCACAGGCCCCTGCAGTTGCTCGGCGATCTCTTTGCTGCTGTACGGGCCACGTCCGCGAACCAGCAGGCGCAGCACGCCCACGCCGTGCTGCTCGAGTTCGCGTTGCAGCATCAGCACTCGCGGGCGGGCAGAGGAGATGGCCTGCATCGTTCGCTCGACTACGAGCAGGACGACCTCAGCGTGGTAGATCAGCCCGAGGGGCGCGTTGAGCGCCGGGATCCGGCCGCAGTCAGCGATGGCGTCAAACGCCGGGTCGCTGTCCTCGAGCCCGGCCAGATAACCGCCCAGTCGAGTCCACATCGCCGGCGTGACGCTGCCGGCCTGCGCCGGATCGGAGAGGCCGGGCAGAAGCCATCGGTGATGCTGTTGGGAGTCGACGCCGAGGTCGACCAGCTGGGCGCCGACGTCGGCGCCCAGGCGTCCATGCCGCTCGGCGATGGCCAGCCGGGCCAGCCCTTTGTCGGCGGTCATCTGGCCGGCCAGGTAGCCAGCCTGGATGGTGCCGCCGGCGGGGTCGCACTCGGCCAGGATGACCGATCGCGGCCACGCCAGGGTGAGGGCGAGGCTGGTGACAGTGACTCCGGGCGCGCCCTTTGCGGACGCGATCGCGATCAGGGCCATGTCTTCAGTTCCGGGGCAACACGGAAAGCGCCAACCGGCTCTGCGCCGACAGCGTCACGAGGCTCGGCCCATCTCGGCGGGGCACGACGACGTCGACCACAACCTGACCGTCGGTCTGCGGGGCGCCAACGTTCGCCACGGTCGCCTCGATGGCCTGCGGGGCGGCCGGCGGCTGATTGGTGGGCTTGGCGTCCGGTACGACGGCCACGCGCGGATCTGGGGTCACCACCAGCAGCACCTTGTCGCCGCGGCGCAGCGGCGTGGCCGGCATCTGCGCAGGTTTGAGCTCGATGCCGAACAACTGCTCGCCGGGCGCGGGGATCGGCGTGTCCGTGATCTGTTCCGCGGTGAGCAGAGTGCCTGGGACCAGGTCGACCCGCGCGTACCGGCCGACGTATTTGCCCCGATCACGTGCGGGAATCGGCTGCAGGCCTGGTGCCTTGTTGACGTTGACCACGCGCAGGTCGTCCTCGCCAACCTGAACGCCGACCGCGACCGGCCGGGCGATCGCCAGGAACGATGCGGGCCCGCTCGCGGCGGTGTACGCCCAGGCGCTGAGTGTGCCGAGCACGGTCAGAACCACGCCGAGCGCGACCAACATCGGGCTGCGCCGTCGAGGCTGGACGCGGGCGACGGTCGGCGCCGTAGGCCCGGTTGGGCTGGCAGTGCCTGGGCGGGTGGGGGCGGTCAGGCTCATCGGGTTACCACCTGCAACTCGTCGATCTGAACTGTGGTTTGCGACAGGCGGGTGGCGGTGGCGTCACCGCGCTCGCCGCCCCCGACGACCCACCACTGGATGGTCCAGGTGGCAGTGGCCGTGACGGTGAACAAGCCGCCGGGGGGAGTGGGGCGCTCGTACCGGTAGCCGCAATCTGGTGACGGAGCGCCACCGAAGGCGGGCCGGTACGCCGTGCCGGGGGTTGTGCAGGTCACGCTTCCGCCATCACCCATAGCCCAGACAACCCTGGTCACCTCGGCCCGCGCAGTGACCGCCAGCCCGGGGACTGCTGCGGTCCGGCTGACGGGGCCCCAACTCGTCGGGGTCTGGGCGGTCCACATCCACACGGGTAGGCCGACGAGGCCCCGGCCGGTGGATTGAGGAGCCACGCTGATCTGGGGTTTGCCCATCGGCAGCGCCCGGATCGCCCGGGCGGCGAGCTGGGCGGGCGTGATCGAGCCGGGCTGCCCAGGCGGGGGACTCTGTCGCCACACCGGCGTGCCCAGGAAGTCACCGAAGCAACGCTGGCGGTAAATGGCCCCGTCGCCGGGTGCGTGGCCCTCCCACACGGGGTCGCCAGCGGCGGGCTGTGGGGACTCCAGGATGTAGTAGCACCCGTCGGACTCGTTGAACCACCCGAAGCCCTCTTGGAAGCAGCTCACCCATTGGCCCTGCCACTCGCACGTATTGGTGCTTCCGCCGCTGGGGTCGCCGTCGTCCCCGCCGCCGCCCTCACCGGGGCCGCCGGGCGTCTCCACCACTAACCAGCAGTATTCGCCGTCGGGCGTGCACTGGTAGTAGTCGGCATACGCGGGACCGGCCGAGACGAGCGCGAAAGCCGCCGTGGCGATGACGGCCGAGGCGACCGCGCCGATCCGGCGGGTCAACATGGCCGGCTCCGATCGCCGGTGGACTCGAAGATGTACCACCGGTTATTGACACTCTTGGCCTTGCTGACCACGACATACTTCTTCGCCTGGTTACTCGGCGCCGGCATCGGCTTGCCGGTCTTTGCGCTGACGGTCACGACCGCGGTGGTGTCGCGGCAATCCTCGATCGTGACGATCGCCGGGCTGGCATCCAAGTCGACGTCGACGACCGTCGGATCCCAGATGGACTCGCCTCGGCTGACGACACCGGCCTCCCTCATCTGCGCGAACGAGTTGACGAGTTGACCGAGCAGCGGCTCGGCGGCGTACTTCGGCAGTTCCTTCGACTTGAAGTCCGCCTTACTGGCGGCCGCCTGGTAGGCCGTGCGGTAAAAGCTGTAGACAGCCATCACGTCCGTGCGCGCCTGAGCCTGGGCTGGATCCTCCGTGGCGCTGGGTGCCACCACCGTCGGCGATCCGGCCAGCCCGGGAGTCGCAGCCTCATCTGAACAGGCGGCGCCGGTGATCAGCACTCCACATGCTGACGCGACGAGCAGCAGCCGGGCGCGGTCGGTGCGTCGCCTCATGATGTTGTCTCCTCCCCATGCCGGCCGATGCGCGGCTTACGGTGATGAACGCCTATGCGCCTCGTTCAGACGTCCGCTGACCTGGATCATGCTAACGGGGTATCATTATATAGAACGTTGGAGTCCTCGTCTACCGTCACCGAATGAAAACCCGGTAGTCCGCCAGCCAGGTGTTCACGTCGAGCAAGTAGCCGAGTTTCATTTCGTTCCGCCAATCGGTGGCGCGGCCGGCGAGAAGGTGGCGAATCGCAGCCGCGTCGACGAGCGGATGGATTGGCGATGTCGGGTCGGTGATCACAGCGTGAAGGCGTTCGCGCACGGTCGCCTGCCACGCGCTCATGGCGTGCGACGACGGGTAGCCGCTCTTGGCCCGCCACGTGACCTGTTCCGGGAGGAGGTCAGCGACCGCATGGCGGAGCAGGCCCTTCGCATGGCCGCCAAGCCGGCGGGTGCCCGCTGGCACGTTGTAGACGTAGGCGAGCAGGCGGTGGTCGAGGAAGGGCACGCGCGTTTCGACACCAGACGCCATCGCCAACCGGTCGGCGCGGTCCAGCAGGAAACGTAGATAGTGGGTGATCGTCAGATGAATCGCCTGGCGCCGCCAGCGAAGGATGGACGGCTCGCCCTGAACGCGGGGCACGACGCGCAGCGCGTCGGCGCGTTTCTGGGCCTCGTAGTCCCTCGGTCTCATCGTGGCGTCGGCCTCGCGGGACAGCACGTCGACGGGGGAACCGAATGTCCGTGACCACGGCCAGCCCAGAGGCTTGATGTCGGCGACATCGTCGTGCCAGCCGTATCCCGAGAAGACCTCGTCTGCGCCTTCGCCAGACAAAACGACGGGCGCGGTCCCAGAGACCTCCCGGAAGAGGAGGTACAGACTGACGTTGACGTTGGTGGGGCCGGGCAGGTCCAGGGCATGGAGTGTGGCGCGTTCAGCGGCGACGAGGTCCTCGGCGCTGACCTGCACGGTGTGGTGCGCTGAGCCGATGTGTGCTGCGGCCGCGTCCGCGTAAGGGGCATCGCGGTCGACGTGGATGAGCGACGGTCCAGAGGCGCTGCCGCCTAGATAGTCGATGGTGAAGCTGTGAAGTTTGCCCTGCCCATTCGCCGCGAACTCCGCAGCTGCTAGCGCGGCGATCGCGGAGGAATCCACGCCGCCGGAGAGAAGCGCGGCGACCGGGCGGTCGGCGACAAGGTGGGAGCGGACCAGTTCTTGTAGTCGGAATCTGACCGTGGCGACTGAGGTCTCGGCGTCGTCTGTGTGTTCGTGCGGTTCCAACGCCCAGTACCGCGACGTGTTGATGCCGTTGTGGTCCATTACCGCCAGGTGCGCGGGTTCGAGCTCGTGAATGCCGCGGAATACAGCGGAGCCGGGGGAGCGGCAGGGGAACATGGCAAACAGCTCGTTGAGCCCGTCGGCGTCGACCTGCGGCGAGATCTCAGGGTGAGCGAGCAAGCCCTTGATCTCGGATGCGAACGCGAGTCCAGCTGCCACCGGGGCGAAGAACAGCGGCTTGATTCCGAGCCGGTCCCTGGCGAGCACGAGCCGGCCGTTCTGGGGGTCCCAGATCGCGAGGGCGAACATCCCCTCGAGGTGGTCGACGAATGCGGTTCCCCACCGCAGGTAGGCCGCGAGTACGACCTCTGTGTCGGACCTCGTTCGGAACGGCGGCACATGTGGCCGCAGTTGCTCGCGGAGATCGTCGGCGTTGTAGAGCTCGCCGTTGTAGACGATGGTCGCTTTCAGGCGGTGGGCCAGCGGTGACAGAATCAACGGCCGCCCAGACGGGGGTGTCCTGTGGAGCGGCATCCTCGACATCGGCTGGGCGCCCCCGTCGGCATCGATGATGGCCAGTCGGCGCTGTCCGAGGAGGACGTGGGTGTCGACGAATGTGCCGTGACCGTCTGGGCCTCGGTGGCTCTGCACGCTCGTCATCAGGGAGATGACGTCAGTCCGATTGGTGAGGTCGCGGGTCAGGTCGACCCATCCAGCGATACCGCACATGCTGTTCCCCCGGAGCCCTTGTGGTGGTGAGGTGGTCGTATTGAGCTGTCGTGAATGGCTTTGGTGGCGATGGTCCGTAGCCCCGGCCGGGCGCCGGCGCGATGTGCCAGGCGCCGTCGGCAGCTTGAGCAGGTGGAACCGGCACGCGGAGGGCCCGCGGCGGCCGGTGAGGTCGCCGTCGCGGGGTTTGGACTAACTGCCTTGCGTGTCGACTCTCGCGGCGCGCCAGCCGTCGACCGAGTAGGTGCATGTGATGCGGAGGGTTCCACCGTCGGTCTTGACGTTCATAGTCGCGATCAGGTTCGTCATCGTGACCGGCTCGGGCATGCCCTGCACCTGTGTGGACTTGATGATCTGGGGGTCGATGGTGTCGAGGTACTTGTTCATCTGTGGGTCGGCCAACGGCTTGACCTGGCCGAGCCATGCCTCTTTCGAGAGCGTTGGCTGAGACCATGCCTGCGCGAATTTCCCGACGCAGTCCTCAGCACCGGGATACTTCGAACCGTTACCCGATCCTCCCGGAGCGCCTGTAGGCGTTGACGACTGATCGCCGAGGCCGCGCTGGACCAACGGCGGATTGCCACCCGAGCCTTCGTACGGGTCGTCGGACCCGCTGCACCCGGCGACGGCGACTGCCAGCAGAAGGGCCATGGCGCCGGCGAGAAGTCGTGGAACGCCGCCGGTCCGCAGGCGCGGCCGACGCCGAGCCTCGGCCTGCGCTGGCGCCAGTTGGGTGTGATGCATGATCGCTTACTCCTAGGGTGTGTAGTGATCGGCTTGTCGTGCAGGCTCATCTGCGGTGTCGGCTGCAGCAATGGCGGCGGGCAGCGGCACCCTGAGGAAGGTGGAAGGGCTAGGGTTCCGGCCACGGGCGCGGTGGCTGAGGCGTCTCATCGCAGCGTTGCCGCCGCGGGCTGTGGTTCGCTGCGGTGTACCTGGGAGCCAGCGCCTGGGGAAACCGCGGCCCACTCCGGCAGTTGCAGACGGTAAGAGCTGCTCGCCTCCGCCGTGTGAACCGGCTCAAGGTATCTAGCGGCCGTCAACCGCGTCAGCATGCGACGCAGGCCTACCGGTCGCGTGTTGGTGGCAAGCAGGACCGCCCTGCCGGTCGGATCGCCGTCCAGTTCGACGGACCCGGCGCGACGAAGCCGGGTCGCTAGGACGTTGGCGAGGGCAACGATGTGGCCCCCCTGCCAGATCGTGGTGACTCTGGCCTGCCAGACCATCGCGAATCCGTCTGGATCAGCTGCCGGATCGACCGCCATCGTCGTTCGAGCGATCAGGATCTCAGCACTGGCGAGGATCTCCTGCCGAGGTCCTGTGCTCGGCCGGCGGCGGGCCACGATGTGGCAGTGCCAGCCGACTGTCGTCATCGAAAGGACGCGGGCGACCGCCCGACCGTCGTGGACCGCGAGCAGGCGCCCGCGGATGCTGGTAGACGGTTGCTCTGTATCGCCAGGGGCGAGCGGCACGGTGATCATCGCACGGCCCTCCTTCGACGGAGCCGCACGGATTCAGCGACGTCGTCGCAGAACGCGTCGATTTGCGCTGTCGTGATGCGAGGCATGCAAATCAGGTGACTGATGGATCCACTGGTGGCGAGGTGCCAGCGCTGGATGACCTCGTCGGCTGGACGATCAAGGACGACGGTCATGGCGTGGGGGTGTCGCCAGGCCCAGACTCCGACGTCGCGGAGCCGCATGACGGTGTAGTTGGCGATCCGACGTGCGTGATCGGCCCGGGCCCGAAGGCCCTCTTCTCCCTCGATAAGGAGTGCGTACCAGAGCATGACTGGCCCGTGTCCCGAGCGTGAGCTCAGGAGGGTGTTGGCGGTGGTCCCGACGTAGGCTATACGCCGCGCCGCGGCGTCCATGTGGGCACGATGGGTCAGGACAACGCCGGACGGGATAGGAGCACCCAAGAACTTGTGACCGCTGACGCTGACGCTGTCAACGTCAGCCAGCCCAAACGGTGGACGAAGCTGTGGCGGCAGTAGCGCCAGCGGAATGCCGGAGAGCGCGGCGTCGGCGTGGATGTAGCGGCGGGTGATGCCGGCCTGGTCGAGGATGGCCGTGATGGCGGCGACGTCGTCAACCGCCTCGGTCATGGTGGTGCCGATCGTCGCGACGACGATTACCTGCGGGGGCTGCCATTGGCGGCGTCGGGCTTGGCGGCGAACGGCGCGGTCCAGGGCGGCTAGGTCGAGGACGCCCGTCTCGTCGGTGGGAATCGAGACGGCAGGCAATCCGAGGGTATAGGCCCATCGACTGACGCTGAAGTGTGCGTCGGCGGAGTGATAGACCACCGCGTGCGGGTACAGGCTTCGGGCCTGCAGAAGGGCCCAGCCGATGGCTTCGGAGCTGCCTGAAGTGACGTACCCCCAGACCTTGCGCGGGTCGGGGGCCAGCAGCCGCGCAAACCAGTCGACGACCTGCCGCTCGAAGGCCTTCGTGTGCGCCGGGAACGCCGAACCCTGAGCCACGGGATCGCCGATGTTGTTGAGCACGTAGCCCATGAGGGGGAGCAGATCGGTGACGTCCAGGTCGTAAGCAGTGGGGAACCCGATGCTGGTCAGGCGATCCTGGTCAAGGAACTGGCAGAACCCGGCTATGACCGAGCGGGCGTGCTCGCGGCGCTGGAGCCTGTCCCCTTTATTCTGGTGAGCGGCCTGGAGGTTCACCTTGGCGTCGAGATGAGGACCATCGGAGGACCAGAGCATCGCTTGGGACAGGTCGGCCGGCGCCGTTGCGATCGTGCTCATGCCGCGTCCCGTGCCGTCCGCGCCCGCGCGGCCAGGTCCCGGGACCGGTCGGCAACGTAGGTGAGATCCTCGACGAGGCTCTCGACCGAGTCAGGCACGCCAGCCAAGATGAGCCGCTCCTGGTCGCCGATGAGGCGACCGACTCGTGCGGCGAACGCCTCGCCCACGGGCGTCGGCCGCAGACTGTCGCCGCGCCCAGCAGATCCAGCGCGCCGCTCGACGAACTCGCGCTGTACCAGCACGGCGAGGATCTCGGCTATCCGCGCGCGTGAGGTCCCGGTCTTGGCGACGACCGCGCGAACCTGGAGATTGGGCTCGGAACAGATCAGGGCGAGCGCGTCGAACTCCGACCAGCGCAGGTCTTCGTCACGAAGCACCGTTCGCTCAAGATGTGCGCGCAGGCTATTTGTCGTCCGGCACAGCTGCGACAAAAGCCCATTGCGGACGCAGCTCTCGTACATCATGACCCGACCCGGGCTGCGTCAACGACCGACGGGATGCCCGGCTCTGCGGGCGTGTTCTGGTCCATGGCTCGGCACTCTCCTCGCGGACGAGTTGGCCGTGACAGCACTGGCGAAGCGCGCGGTCCGCGCGCACGTCTTCGCCGGTCCCCGTTTGCTGTCACGGCTCCCGGCGCGGACCAGGCGTCGGAGCCCCACCCACGCGGGGATCTCAAGTGGGTCGCCGGAGATCCCCGCGCGTGAGGGCGGGTCTTGCGTCGCGGTGCCAGAGGAACCAGCCCCCCAGTGTCAACCGAGCGGATCCTCAGTAACCCGCCATCAACAACCCTCAGTTGACGACGCATTGGAGCTTAGGACCCAACACCCGCTGTCTGTCAACCCATGCATGAGATAGCCTTCCACGGCGGGGGTCGACGTAGTTGACAGCAGCAGAAGACCGGGGGTCTTTCGATGACGAATCGCGACGGGCCGCCGGTCCTGCGCACCTTGGGGGATCGACTCACCTATCTCTTCGAAACGGTGCGCGAGCCGGGCTCTCGCCCCTCCTACCGGGCGGTCGCCGAAGCGATCAAATCCGAGCAGGGCGTTGTGATGTCGGCGCAGTACATCAACCAGCTGGCCAACGGGGAACGGGAAAACCCCGGACTGGTCCAGCTGACGGCGATCGCGACATACTTCGGCGTCACGCCTGGATACCTGCTCGGCGAACACGCCCACGTCGAGCGATTTGCCGGCGAGCTGCAGCGTCTCGCTGAGGCGGTCGCGATGCGCGAGCAGGTGCAGCAGCTGATGGACGACACCATGCAGGAGCCCGCCGTCCAACAGATCGTGCTCAGGGCGCGCGGGGTGTCCCCGGCGCACCTCGAGCTCGTGGCGGAAATGTTGGCGAAGGTGCGGCGGATGGAAGGGCTCGACGACGCCGACGGTGACGAGAGCTCGCCACAGGACTGGCGGAGGGTCTGACGTGGGCCCGGCGAAGGTGTCGCGTTGCGAACCTCAACGCGTCACGCCATAGTGACGTCTTGATCGACTGAACGTGATGTCCGCACTGTGGCGCCACCGGCCTTGCCCTTGCGGGCCGGGGACCAGGCTCGCGGCACGACCTGCCATAAGGGAGTGGATCTTGGGTGGACGGGCAACAGAGACGGCGGTTTGAAGCCCTACTTCGTGAGCTGAAGATCACGATCCCGACGCCGTTTGATCCCTGGAGGTTCGGTCAGCTTGTCGCTGAACGAAGAGGACGCCCACTTCGCGTCCTCCGTCTCGACACCGCGGATGCCCCAACCTGTGGCTTGTGGCTGGCCACCCCCAGGAGCGATTACATCGTCGTCGACCAGAGCGCTCCGCCGGTGCTCGCAGGGCACATTGCATGCCACGAGGTGTGCCACATGCTCCTCGGCCACGTGGGCCTCATTCCCCTTACGGGGGAGGCCCTCGGTCTGGAACATATCGATCCCGCGGTCGTGAAACGCGTACTCGGCCGTACCAGCCGCTACCCCACGAAAGACGAGCGCGACGCCGAGGCGCTCGCGACCTACCTGCGGTCGTACGCGGGGCGCTGGACGCCAGCGCCGCGACCACGTCCCGGCGACAATGCCGACGCCAGAGTGATTGATCGAATCAGCGCGACCTTGGCCGGCGACCGGAGATGGTGGAGGTGAACGCCCTCGCCTTGATCACGGCGGTCCTTGCGTTTGCCGCTGCGGCGCACAAGGCCGTCCAGTACCGACGGGACTCGCGAAACCCCGCGCTCCTTGCAGCCTGTGTCGTGCTCTCCAGCCTTGGCGGCGCGGTGCTCCTCGCGTGGGCCCCATTGCATGTGTGGATCACCAACGGGGGCGGTGTGCCCAACCTGGCTCGTTACCTCTCGCACACCCTCGCCCTGGTCGCGGTGGCAGCCATGCAGTCGATGTTCCTGTTCCTCGCAGATCCCGCGACCGCGCGCAGGCGGGCGTTGTGGCGGTGGCTCATCCTCTTCGTCGCCGTGGCTGCGATGGGAGTCGCCTTTAGCCTCGGCGAGTTCGCTGTCGACGATCCTGGTCACCTTGCCAACCGGTACTCGGACACGCCGGAATTAATGATCTATATGGCGGCGTTCATCGGGTATTGCCTCCTTGGGGCGGCGGGCGTGCTGACCATGCCGGTGAGGTATGCGCCGCTAGTGCCGTCGCCGACCCTGCGCCTGGGGCTGCGGCTGCTAGCTGCGGCCGTCGTCCTGGGCGGGACCTACGGATTGCACAAGGCCGCCTTCTTCGCGCTCGTCGGCGCCGGCGTCGAACCGCCCTGGGCCGAGGCGCCGGTGTCGAGCGCGTTAACCATCCTCATTGTCAGCGCGGTGGTCGGTGGTCTTGTGGTTCCATCCGTCGGCCCATATGTCACCGAAGCCCTGGGCTGGCCCAGCCGCTATCTGCTGTATCGACAGCTGGAACCACTGTGGACGGCCATCTATCGCGTCAATCAGTACGCCGTGCTGAGTCCGCCCCTGCGTCGGCCCTCAATTGCCGACATGCGATTTCAGCTGGACCGCCGCGTGGTCGAGATCCATGACGGGCTGCGCTCCCTGAGCCGATACGCGGAGCTCGCGATAGAGAACGAGGCGACGATCGCCGCGCTTCGCGACGGTCAGCCAGCAGAGACCGCACGAGCAGTTGGCCAAGCGGCCAGCATCGCTGCCGCGATCGAAAGAATGACGACGGTTCCAGACAGCCACACTGGGAACGGTGCTGGCGCCGTCGCGACCGCCAGCGCCACGGCCGCCGATGTGGAAGCAAACGCCCGATCCCTCGCTCCGGTATCTCGAGCGTATGCGCGCAGTCGCCAGCATGGATTGTGCCCGCCTGAACGGACTGTCGACCTGCCGCCCGAACAGATCAGTCTTGCCGGAGACTTCTTCCTCGTGGCGCACGACGGTCACTCGGGCAGGCCTCGGCTGCGCAGCCGGACGCTGGAGGTAACCCTCGCCGCTGCGCTGCTCGCGGAGCTGCTTTACCACAACCTCGTCTACATCGACGGCAAGCAACTGATCCCAATGGGGCGAACTCCGCCAACCGACTCGCTAGCTCTGCAGGTCTGGCAATTGATCTCCGTCGAGCGGCCGAACCGCCACTCCGTCCGCACCTGGCTGACTTACCTGTCCGAGACCGCCGTTGACGATGTCACCAAGCGCCTCCATGATGCCGGGGTCATTGCACCGATGGTTGGCAGGACGCTGCGCGGAACCACGACCATCTGGCGGCCGACCGACCCGAGCGTTGCGGCCTCGTCGTGGGCACGGCTTTCCGCCCTGCTTCGAGCGCGAGAGGGCCTAGAGCCCCTCGATGTCGCTCTTGCGGGCTTGATTAACGCGGCTGAGCTAGACGCCGTCGTGTTAGAGGGAGCCCCGCGCTATGTACGAGAACACATGCTCTCCATTGTGGACGGCTCCTGGCTACCCCTGCGTCATCTGCTCAGCGAGACGCGCGCGCTGATCGGGAAGGAGGTCATGACGAACTACGTAGGCGCAGGCCGAGCCAGCTGAGTGCTAGGCAACAGCGATGGATCGAGGGTTAAGTCTTGTGAGCTTTCGGTGTCCTACAATGCCGTCCCATGTCGTAACATCGCCGGCAGCCGATGGCTTGATCAATCCATCACCGAGGAGACGCTAATGGCGATGCGGTCGCGGGACCTGACGTTCTCTGGCGAGACCTATCTGATCGCGCATGACGACCGAACAGGCAAACCTCGGCTACACAAGCGTGGAATCGCCGTGACGCTCGCGGCCGCCCTCCTTGCCGAACTGTTGTACGCGAACCGCCTTCACATTCAAGGTCGGGATGTCGCACCGATCGACGGCCCGCCACCGCAAGATCAGTTAGCCCGTGACATGTGGATGCATTTCTGGACCGAGCGTCACCCGCTGCGTACGTGGCTCGAGTTCTTTGCGACCACCGCACGCGATGATGTGATCGCCAGATTGAAGAAGGAGGGTGTCCTCGTGCCCGGCCGAAGGTCCGGGTCCTGGAGGCCATCCGACCCGAATGTCGGCGCGCAGTCGTGGGCGCGCTTGAGCGTCACCCTGCGCCGCCATGAGCGATTGAACCCCTTCGACGCATGCCTTCTTGGCTTGATCCACGCGGCTGAGCTGCAAGAGATTGTCTTAGACGGTGGCCGCCGCTCGGACCGTCAGTACCTCGAATCCATCGTCGACAACCTCTGGCCACCGCTTGCCGACCTGCTGGACGAGACCAGGTCTCTGATCGGCGCGCAGGCCATAACCCATCGCATGTAGCGCTGGGACAGTCATTTCAACCCCTCGGAGTAGCCCCGTGCCGCCAACGAGTTCTCCGTCCATCGTCAACGAACACCTACGGCGCAACAAACTCGGCGTTCCCAGCGTGGTGTTCTTCGTGGTCGCCGCGGCTGCGCCGCTGACCGTGATCGCCGGTGGCGCCGTCACCGCAGTTGCCGTCACCGAGCTGATCGCGGTACCCATCGGCTACCTTGTGATCGCTCTCGTCCTCGCTGTGTTCAGCGCTGGCTATGTCGCGATGAGCCGACACGTCGTGAACGCCGGCGCGTTCTACTCCTACATCACCCGAGGGCTGGGGCGCAGGTTTGGCGTCAGCGCCGCGGGCGTCGCGGTGATGGCCTATAACCTGATGCAAGTGGGCCTGTACGGCGCGTTCGGATTCGTTGCTGCCCAGGTTCTCGATACCTTCGGGGTAGGCGTTTCGTGGTGGGTCTGTGCGCTCGTGGGATGGGCGATCGTCGGTGTACTTGGCCTTCTGGACGTAAGCCTCAACGGTCGCGTGCTGG
This sequence comes from Asanoa siamensis, assembly GCF_016862555.1. Lineage (GTDB taxonomy): Bacteria > Actinomycetota > Actinomycetes > Mycobacteriales > Micromonosporaceae > Asanoa > Asanoa siamensis. The sequence goes on from NZ_BONE01000028.1 coordinate 69,860, forward strand.
CCGCGATGTTGCTGGCCGAAGTCGTGATCGTGCTGATCTACGACGCTGTGATGATCAGCCATCCCGCGGGCGGAACGGTGCAATGGGACGCGCTTGATCCAGGCCAACTACTCAACCCGTCGATTGCCGCGGTGATGGTGGTCTCCGTCGCCGGGTTCGTCGGGTTCGAGGCCACCGTGGTGTTCTCGGAGGAAGCGCGCGACCCTAAGCGCACCATCGCCCGAGCCACCTACATCGCCATCGTCGCCGTCGGCCTACTCTACGGCTTGTCCGCATGGGCAATCTCCGTGGCCACCGGGCCAGAGGCATTCGTCGGCCGCGCGAAGGCCGACGGCACCGAGCTGATGTTCAACCTGGTCGTGCCCTACGTCGGTCAGACCTTTGTGGACATCGGACACCTACTGTTCTTGACCAGCCTCTTCGCCGCTTTGCTCGTCTTCCACCACACCGTCGCGCGCTACAGCTACGCGCTCGGACGCGAGCAGGTGCTGCCGCCCATGTTCGGCCGGATCGTTCGGCGGACCGGCGCGCCGAAGTACGGGTCGCTGGCGCAGACAGCGCTCGGCTTGGTCGTCATCGTGACCTACGCGATCGCCGGTTTGGATCCAGTCGACAACATGTTCGCCCGGCTGACGACGATCGGCGGCCTGGGGGTCCTCATCCTGATGGCGGCGACGTCGTTTTCCGTCATCGGCTTCTTCCGTCGCGAGCCTCATGACGAGCCCGTCTGGCGCCGCGTCATCGCGCCGCTGCTCGCCGGCATCTTCCTCGCCGTCCTGGCGATCATCACGATCCTGAACCTCGGATCGTTGCTGAACGTCGACGCGACCTCCCCAGTCGCGTGGGGCTTTCCAGTGGCCTACGGGGTGATAGCTGCGGTCGGTCTGATCTGGGCCACCATCCTCAAATGGCTGCGCAGCGACATCTTTGCCCGGATCGGGCTCGGCGTGGAGACATCCGCAACGCCGGACTCAGGCCTCGACATGCAGCGCAGTCACCGCGTGGGTGTCTGACTCAGATCGCTGAAGGGAAATCGCTTTCATGCCCTCGCTACCCACCCTTGCGTACACCCGCCTCGCAGAGCACGCGGAACTCCCAGCGCTACGCGCCGTGCTCGTGCGTAGCTTCCTGGACAGCCCAATCGGTGACTGGCTGATCGCCGACCGGGGAACCCGCCGCGCCGTCTACGAGCGATGCTTCACCCTCGTTCTGGACCATGCCTTCGAAAACGGCATCGTGCAGACCACGGCTGATTTGACCGCGGTCGCGCTTTGGTATCCGACAATGGAGCCAGCCCCCGACGACCCCGACTTCGAGGCCCGCCTCGAGCAGGCGGCCGGTGAATACTTCCAGCGTTACGCCATCAAGATGGTGACCACCGCACCGCACCACCCAACGGATCCGCATCATCACCTGGCGTTCCTTGGCGTCGAGCCGGAGCGCCAGGGCGAAGGGATCGGCACCGTCCTGCTCCGCGAGTATCTGGGCGTACTCGACTCGACCGGCACGGCCGCCTACCTCGAGGCAACCAACCCAAGGAACCGTGCCCTGTATCAGCGGCACGGCTTCGTCAGCGCGGACCCGGTGTACCTGCCAGAAGGGCCGCCCTTGTGGCCGATGTGGCGCCCTGGTTCCGATCCGGCGGAGCATCCGGTCGCCGCCGCAGTCCGACGCGCTGGCGAGCAGGCGGGGGTCGAGAGAGCCACCGCAGTGGTCGACCGGTCAGGGTTGCTGGTGTTCGGAGCGGCAGAAGACCTACCGGATGATGTGAAGCCGGCGCCGAGGCCAGTGCCGTCGCAGCGGCAGAGCGAGGGCGGGCCCTTCATCAATTGGGGGCGTTGGCCGCAGCGCAACCGTCGCCACGTCTCTGAGTGATTTCTAAGGGGCCCGCACGGTCGCGGCCGGGCGGGCCCCCTCTGTCAGTGCGCTGCCTGGGCGTCGCTGTTGCGTTGCTTTGCGCGGAGCCGTTTCACGGTCTGGATGCTGACCGGCGCCCCGATCCGATCGGTCAGGGCAGCAGCGAGAGCTCGTTGGCTCATGGCGGGGGCGTCGGCGCCGGCCGCGGCGAGGACGGCTTTGAGGTCATCGAGGGTGACCGTCCGGGCCGCAGGCGGTCGACCGCTGCTCCTCCGGGGAGCGGTTGGAAAGACCCATTCGAGCGCGCGGCGCCGAGTCCAGAGGTAGGTGCTGCCGTGACGCGCGGTTTCGGTGACGTCCGGTAGCGGCAGGTATCCGTCTTGTCCGCGATCCCAATCGGGTAGCGAGTTGGTGACGTAACTCGTCATGGTGGCGGCCTTGACGCCGCGGAGCTTGGCGAACTGCTCCCGGCCGATCAGCTCGTCCGGATCATCGACGAGCGGCGCCGGCTGCGGATCCGGGTTGCGCCGCGCACGGTAGACGTCCAGCGCGGCAATCGCGAACCAGTCCCGGCCGTCCAGACGGTCCGGCAGCGGGTCGGGCCACCCGCGCCGTGCCCGCTGGCCCGGTGAGGAGTACATGCTCACCGTCGCGGCCGGCATCCCGAGGTACTCGGCCGCGCCGGCGCGATCCGTCGCCGGCTGCCCGTCGACAATCCGCTGCTCCACAGCCGACCCGTCTCCTCGAGTAGAGGTGCGGCCCGGACCATCCACCTCATCAGAGGTGGCGGCAAGGTCCGGGCCGCTTTCCAGAAGTCCGCCCCGGACGAGTCCAGCCGCAGACCAAGTCACTGTATCGCGAGGCGCGGACCGTCCAAGGCTCGGACGCTGACACGTGTCGCTGGCAGGCCGGATAGGGCGTTGAGTGCTGTCGGCGGCGAGCACGGCGGTGGCCATCGGGGACCCCTTTCGGTCGGACCACAGGTAGACGTGGCGAACGCGGACTAAAACAGGCATCATTATAAGGCATGCTCGGCGACTTTGGAGGCAGAACTATGGCAGGCCATGTCAGCGCCGTGAACTACGCCACCGCCCACACGAAAGGGGTGGTTCTGCCTCACACCCGCCTCGCGGTGCCGCATCGTCGGCTGACCCTCCACCCGGCTGCGGGTCGCTCTCACCTATGACGGCGAGGCGTACTCGGGGGAGCTCCGGCTCGACGGGACGCTCGTCGGTATCGTCGAGAACACCGGCGAGGGAGACCCGCCGAGTTGGTGCCCGGTGCGACCCGCGGAGTTTGGGCCCGCCGAGATGTCCGCCTTCGTTGCGGCATGTCGAGACCGGGACGGCCAACCGGTTGACGGGTCCAGCGTGCTCAGTTCGCTGGTCGAGGAGACGTTCACGGGCCAGCATCTCGACCGCTTCGCGCGCATGGGCCGGACATCGTTTCGCACGATGGTCATACAGGGTGACCGCCTCGTCGCCGATGCGTACTACGGCATTCCAGCCGTTGCAGCTGGAGCACCGAGGAGGCTGTTGCCCAGATCCGCCGGGAGCAGCCCGACGCAGCCGCGATCGAAGTGTGGACGGGTACAAACTGGCAGCCTCGCACAAGCGGGCACACGACTCACCACTGATACGACCGCGCGGGGCCTTCAGAACACCAAATCCGAAGGCCTCGCGCGCGAGCCCAGCAGGACGGGACGCCAGCGAGGGTTTCCTGGCACTGGTTTCCGCAACTGGTTTGCTGGTTACCCGGTCAGGAGCTTCACGACCGTCTCCGGTGCGGGCACTGTCTGATTCGCTGGCGGCGGCTCGATGCTGACCGGCGAGCCGAAATCGAAGTACCGTGCCGTGTTTTTCCCGCCACCGTCTGCCGCGGTGCTGAGGTCGATAGTGGTGGTGGCCAGCCGGCCGTGGCCGTCGACGGTCGCGCTGAAGGGCAGCGCCATGTAGGCGTCACCCATCCGATCGGCTTCCTTCTTGTTGGTCGCGGTCTTGGTCAGGTCAATCGTCGCGCTGAACGTTCCGGGTCCGTCCTTTTTGACGTCCGAGAGCGCACCCAGCAGGCGCCCGACACCGACCGGGTCGTTCTCGGGGAACAAGTCGAAGGTCGAGCCCGCCAGTCGATCAAGGGAGATTCTCATCCACTTGCCGCCCGGCACGCCTGGCACGCCCTTGGCCAGGACGTAACCGTCTGTTCCGATGGTGCGTACCTGGACTTCGGCGCTGCGGCCACCGGCGTCCAGCTTCATCGTCATCTCGCCGAGCTTCGCCTTCGGGTCGAGGCTGCCGGTGCTCGTGCTCCCAGGCGACTCGAGCGTCATCTTCAGGGACGTCTCGTTGAGCCTGCGCGCCGCGGCGCCGAGTTCCTCTTTCGGATCGGCTGGCGGTGCCTCGGTGACCGTCGTGGTGGTGGCGCCTGCGGGCGCCGGTGAGGGATTGGTGGTCTTGCCACATGCTGTCAGGGCCAGGGACAGCGCAGAGACCGCGAATAGCCCCGTGAGCCTGCTTCGTATCCGCATGCGCATCAGTCTGCCGTTGACAACCAGATATGGCTGCCCCGTAGCCGCATTTGTTTGGTCTAGTTGACAGTCTCAATGGCCGGCGCGCTGACCAGCGCGAACGCTATAAAAGTCGCCGACAACTGGCTATTCTGGCGGCACCATCCGCCCGAGCCGATCGAACGCCGCCGCCGACACTGTCACACCGGCAGGGGCCGTCTACCGTGCCCACGCCAAGATCCGCGCTCGCGGCGAACGCGAGATCGCCACCCCCAGACCTGGAAGATCGTGGCCAAGCTGCGCTGCTGCCCGCGCCACGTCACCGCAGCCCTCTGCGGCCTTCTGCGCCACGCCGAGTACATCCGCTAGATGGAAGTGACTCATTTCAACCTGGGGTAGATCAGCGGCCTTTGCCCTCGTGCAGTCGGTTTGGGTTGGAAGCGATCATCGCCACCGATGTACCTGGCTGCATTTCAGTGTCGTAGAATGAGCCATGGCCCAGACGCCCCGCACCACTGCCGAGGTGCTCGCCGCGCACGGGTTCGCCGTCGATCCGAAGCGAGTATCGGCTGCGACCGAGCGCTTGCGTTCCGCGCAGGCAGGATTCGCCGCCGAGTCGGGCCGCCGCCGCGAGGACGCTTTGGCGTGGGCGGCGGCCAACGATCGTGACGCCCGTCACGTCGCGTGACCGCGTTCGGCTTCGTCCTCGACACGTCATCGATCCTCGGCTACGCCCAGCTACGGATAGGTGTGGCCGAGATGCTGCTCAGCGCCGAGGAGCTAGGCCAGGTCTTCGGCGCCACGGAGCTGTGCCTGGGTTCGGCAGCTGACCTCGAAGCGGCCGGTATCGGCACGGCTCTCGGCGCCCATGCCGTCCGGGATCACGGATCGCTGGTGGTTCTAGCCGATGCGATCCTGCCATCCGATCGGCGGGTCGCACTTCATAGACTCTTCCCCACCCGAGCGGACGTGGTGAGTGCCTTGCTCGCTTCGTTCCATTGGGGAGTTCCTGTGGTTACGTATGAACCGAAGGCTTATGTCGGTACTAACGGCATTCTTTATGGCGATGTCCTGGAGATCGAGGACGCCTGAGCTTGAGATAAGCAACTCGGACGCGGGTGGCGCTGACCGTCCGGCAACCACCGCTCGTGGGGCATCCAATTAACCGAGCACCTTTCACGCCGGGGGTTGGTCGGTTGCGCGCTAGCACGGGGGCGTTGGCTGGTTAGCGTCTCGAGTACTGACGTGCCAGCTCGCATAACACGCCTTAATCCGAAAGGCTGCAGCAGCTGTCGCGGCTGAGTACCTAGGACTCTGCTGGGCGTGTCCGTCGGCTGAGCCCAACGAGCTCGCCGCCGAGCTGCCAGCGCCCGCCTCCGCGCCCCCAGCCAGCGCCCGCCCTGGCACTCGGATTCGATACCAAGCCGGTCGGAGACAGGCATCGTTGACAACGCTGAGATATCGAGGTCCGCGTGGGGCCAGCGATTTTCGCGAACCGGTGTTGCCGGCCAGGAATCGACGGGGGGCGTGAGGCCTTCGGCATTTCGCCGCTGCGTGAACACTGACCCCGGGCGCCCTAGAACCCAGGGGCACCGCAGGGTCAGTGGCAGAGCGTTGGCATGGCGAGACACCGCGCCGACGACCCGCGATACTGCTACCTGTGTAGTAGCGGGCGACTTGAGCAAATCTATAGCTTGCTTGGCGTGACGGTTCCGTCATCAATTGCGGCAGGAGCGGGCGCAAGCTACGCCATCGCGTTCACCGGAGAAGGGTGGGAAGTTTGACCACCTACGGTGTGAGTGAGGGCGCTCTCAACGCAGTTCGCGCTCTGTATGGCCGATCCTGCTACCAGCATGCGGCACTTCGAGCTGCGCGTTGCCTTTCGCAGTTTGATCCGACCACCGTTGGTCCGGACCCGGTTCTAATGGAACTCGCGCTTCTCTACGCCGCCAGCGCCGTACACGCGGCGCCAGCGAAACGCACCTCGTACGAGCTTCAGCTCGTGAACACATGGACATGGGGACGCCCCGCCTGCAGCAGGTGGGCGCCGACCCTTCGAAGGGTTGATCTGGAGGCGGCCTTGCATTGGGCTCGCTACGCGCAAAACAGTGCCTGGCTAGTCGATCCGCCCGGAGCGCCGCGGCGAGCTGCCGCCCTACAAGCAGTCGCCGCGCTCGCCCACCAACTCGGCTTTCATCACGAAGCCATTGTCTTCGCCGCCAGGCTGCTCACCATCCAGCGCGAGACCCGCAAGGTCGACGGTCTCGTGCATGCTGAACTGACCCTCGGCATTTACCTGCACGCGAGCGGTAGTTGCACAGACGGGACCATGACGGCCACAGGCGCCTGGCGGAGGTGGAAGAACCACTACGGCAGCCCTCGTGAGAATACAGCCGCGCTGATCGTCAACGTGCACGTCGCCTCGCTGCTCATGGCCTGCGGTCGAGCCACGGACGGCCAGACCCTGATGGAAGAGGTGGTTGAGCCAACTGATCTGCTTGCCCGGCACCGCACCGCGATGTGCCGGAATGTGCTCGACCGCCTCGAAGGCGCACGCCTGTCCCACGCGGCTGTGCACCACAATCGCTTTGCCGTTGCCGTCGATCTGGCCGAACGGCCGAGACCAACATGACCCATCCCATACACGCGCTGGCAGTTGGGCTCCCAAATTTCTGCAGATCCTCCCTGCGGGACCCCAACCGCGGCCCACCACGCAGTTCGCTCGACGCAAGGCACGGCCTTCCTCGAGTGCTTTGACCGTCTTCGAGCCTGGCGTGGGTGTAGTTGCCGCCGCATTTGGCGACCCGAACCCGGCGACCCCATGGACTTCAGTGACACCCCTGCCCATAGCATCGGCCTGGCAGGCGTCGGGCAAAGGCCCTGACCCTGGCCAAACCTGGGGGATGTGAATGGCTGGTGGCGCATCGATCAGCGGGCCTGCATCGTCACCATGCCCAGCCTGCCCATACCGGCGCGATGTGCCCTCCGGGGTGTGGTCTCGACACGAGTACGTGCGGTTGACCGCGTACGACCTGGACACCGCTCTGCAGCCCAGCACGGTGCTTGTCTGCTATGGCAGCGAGCCGCGGCGGGTGTGCGCAGGATGGGCAGGCTGCCACGACACGCGCGAGCTGCTGGCACTACGGCTGGCCGCACCGTGGGGAACCATGGCTGCCGACGATCTCGCTGCCACCCACCGCTACGTCAGCCCGGCCCCGTTGTTCTCCTCGGGCCGGGAAGCAGCCGTGCACGGCGCCGCGAGCCTGGCCGACCCGAGCCCCGCGGCGCGTGCCCTGATCGCGCAGGTCGCACCGAGGATCGAGGTCCCGTTGCTCGGGCCGCTGGTCGCGACTCTTCCTGTTCCAGAGCCCGTGCCCGTCGACGGTGACTGCCTGATCTGGGCGCCGGCCACCGCGCGCCGTCTGGCGGCATCGGGTGTGACGGCGGCCCCTGTCAGTATCACCGGCTGGGCGGATCCCGCGCAGGTCACCATCGCGTTTGTGCATTGCGCCGTGGCCGTGGACCTGGAAGAAGAGAACCCCGCTCACCGTCGCGGCCCGTACATCGTTGATGTGACCGCTCGGCAGTTCGCCGGCGACCTGCCCGAACGGTGGGTGGCTGACTGGTCGAACTATGCTGCGTGCCTCGCGCGGGCTACGGGTGCGTTCGTCGTGACGTCCAGTCTGGACTCCTCGCAGCTGCGGCGAGAACGCTGGAACGACATACGAGACCGGCGCCGCATCTGGCACTGGGCGTAACCCCTGAGCGACGACCGTACGCATGTTCCACCCGGCCGTCGTGCCTGACGCCCTCCGCCCTCCAGACGCGTGCGTATGCCCGCGTACTGGCCGCCGCGAATGCGATCGGCCGGGACAGCGGCGTGGTCGACGTCGTCTAATTCGACGATTCCGCCGCGGTCGGGGCCTCGCCAGGCCGGCTTCGCGTCGCCTGGCTCAGGCAAGCTTTGGATAGGCGGCAACGCGCAGCCGCCTCGACGAGATCGCCGCGCACGGCGCCGAGGCGTGCATGCTTCCCGATACTCAAGACCTTACGTCGGCTGAGACACCGGCCATACGTCCGCGGTCGCCTGCCAGCGCGATCGCGTGGGCCAGGTCCTGGTCGGTGCCGTGAGCCACGATCAGCTTCAACCCGGCGCGGCTGACGACGTAAACGCCGCAGCGGCCTCCGTGCCGCTGGGCGAGCTCGGGCCAGCCGTCCGGCACGGCGGCCATGGGGGCCCAAAAAGGTCTACCCCCGGGCTCGACCACTACGCCCGGCCGCCGGGTGCTCGGCAGGATGACCCTCCACCCCGGGACGTGAGGCGGGATGTGGGAGAGGCCCCCGACGGGCTGCATCCCCTGCCGGATGCAGGCGGCGATGGCCAGGTCGACGGGCTCGGGTCCCTCGATGCTTGAGGCGGCGACCGCCGTCTCGATCAAAACGAATGGCCACCCGGTGTCAACGCTGCTGCCGATGAGGCCAAATGCTTCACCGGCTCTAAGCTCGCTTGGCGCGGGGATGCCCGGCACCAAGTCTGGTAGGACGCCTTCCTTGGAACACGCGAGGTGCGCGAAGAACACCAGGGCGGGCGGTCCGAGCCTGACACCCGCGACAGCAGGACGCGCGTCATCGAAGATGTCTTCATGGCCGCAGTAGGGACAGCGAAATCCAGGCGGCCACGGACCTTCGAGAATCTCGGCTGCCTGTTGCGCTCCAACGATGTCGCGCACCTCGTCGGGTATCAAAATGTTCCGGGTCACAGATGTCGCCCTCTCATCGCGGCCGCGTGGCGCGCGCGAATCCATAGGTGATGGCGACCAATGATTCTATTGCCGGGATGACGGCCCCGTCTGGGCCCAATTGCGGGGCGATTGTGTGGCCGGCGTCAGGGCCACGGCTGATCGGCCTGAAGTTGCGGCGGCCGGACGGGCCGGCAGTCATCGGCGATGCCCGGCTCGGCGCGAATGTCGCCGCACCCGTCGACCAGGCAGATCCAGACGTGGTGGCCCCCGCACGGGCACATCGCCCAGTCGGCCCGCGTCCAGGTGGGGGACCCAGTACCTGTGCTTGTTGCGACAATGAGTTGACGCGTCGCCGTCGAGGACACGGATCGAACGTTGGCTGTAGGAGGCAAGCGGGTCGGCGCGGGCCGCCATGACCAGGGTGCGCAGTTCGGCGGCGGTTCGCGCCTGCTCGACGAGTTTGGTTGTTCCGTGGGGAGAGTCCAGGGCGCGGTGCCAGGTGGTGGTGACCTCCCAGACCCGGACCCACTCCACCCCCGGATTCTATCGAACGTGCGTTCGATTGCTTCGAGGCCGCTGGACGGCAGTGGCCGGTGCCCACGGACCGCGGGCGCTGGACACGACTAAGGAGGAGGTCGAAGATCGGTGTGTGGTTCCGCTCTGAGGGTCCTGGCAACGTACGAGGCCAGCGCCGCGGGGACGAACGGAAGCGAGTGAGCACGGCGAGTTTGATCAACACGTTCCTGACGACAGGGCGCGAAGCCCTCGCCCTGGAGCAGCGGCTGTCCTTGATGGCCCTGGGCGATCCGCTGCGAGCGCGGCTTGGGCGTAAGCACCAGGAGGTGCTGCGGCGTCAACAGGCCGAGATCGTGGCCGCGGTTCGCGCCGGTGTGGAGTGGTCCACCGTGGAGTTCGCGTTGCGGCTACATGGCCAGCACGCCGACCGGGAGGCAGGGTCGGCCGTGTCGACTCCGGCCGAGGCCTTCCTGGAATTGCTGGAGCGCAGCCTCGCCGGCGTAGCTCCGACAGCCGCGGCGGGGATGGTGCCGGGATCCGCCTCTGTGGTTTCATTTCAATGAAGGCCGGACATCTTCCCCCGTGGATGTCCGGCCTTCATTGCTCAGCTGCCGGCGCCGCCCCGGATCACGCTGTCGGTGGAGGCCGGGACGCCGGGAAATCAAGGCGGGCTTGGGTAGCGTCACGGCAGCCAACATACGGACTTTCGGTGTCGGCCACCCGCTCGCTGGCGATGATGACGATGTAGCCGCCGCTGGGTGACCAAGGCTGCGGGTTGCCGGCCGCGTCTACGGCTTGTTCGTGCCAGGCGAGGATCTGACCGGTTGCCGGGTGGACGATCAGGGTTGCCTTGAGCCCGTCGCTGGCGAGGTCGGGTCGGATGTGGGTGATCGCGATTCCGGCGCGGCCTGCCCGATCCGTGACGTCGTAGTGGAGCGACAGGTTCGGGATCGTGGCCAGCAGCCGAAGCGATGCCGCTCGCACCGGTTGCGGGAGGTGCTGCTCGCGAGCCAACGCGAAGATAACGGCGATGAGGTCGCGCGCCTGGGCGGAGGGATCGCGGAGCAACTGGTGCCGGAGAGTTTCGGGATCGCTCGAGGGCTGGTCGACACCGAGCATCGTCGTCGGCATGCCGGCGGTCCATCGCTGCTCAGGTTCCTCAGGCGTGCATCCGGCGGTTTCGTTCCAGGTCAGCAGGCGCCCGCTGCCCCCGGGACCGCGCCAAGACTGCTCGACAAGGATCCGACGCTGGTAAGCCCAGGGACCATTGGTGGGCAGGTCGGGCCAACTGCGCGTGGTCACGTACGAGAAGCTGCCATGGCTGACGTCACCAGGTGCCGGCTGCAGGCGGTCGGCCAGTTCCTCGAGCTCATCGTTGGCTGAAGCAGCGGGGACGCTGGCCCTGGTCTGCCCTGGAGAGCCTGGTGCGATGGCCCTCTGCCCGGCGCTGCAACTGGCAGCCAAAGCTACGGCGATTCCAAGCGCGGCGGCGGCCGCGCAGCGGCGTAAAACGGGGATCATGAACGTCTCCAAGTCCACGAACTGCGCGATGATCGGCGTCGCCGGTCACCGAAGGCGTCCGCAGCGGCGTCGTTGGCAGGGTGAGCGGTCATCGCGCTGGGATGCGGATGCGCCAGGCGAGGTGCAGGTCAGACACCCGTGCGCCAACCGTGATGCGGTGGAAGACGGTGGTGGCGGCGTAGTCGAGTGCCGCGTCGATGGGGTGAAGGCCATGAAGGGTCGCGTAGCCAGTGACCAGGCGTGGCGTGTGGCGGAGGATGGCGTCCGTAACGGCCTGGTGCAGCGCCCCGCCGGGAATCATCCGGCAGCGGTTGGCGCAGATGTACACGCAGCGGCCCGCGCCATCGGCGGAGGCGGCCAGCGGCTGGTGACACAAACCGCATCGGGTGAGCGCGGGATCCAGATAGTTGCCCGGACGTGGCGGGCGGACCGCAGAGTATGCATCCGGGTCCAGGCCGCCGGCGTCGGTAACCCACCGCTTGGCGCGCCGTAGCGGTACACCGAGCTCGCGGGCCGTTTCCGAGATCGCCGCGTGCGGGTTGCGCGTGGCCCGCAGGCGCGCAGTCGCGACCACGGCCTGGCGGACGTCCGCGGAGTATTTAGTGCCCTTGCGCTGTCTCGGTTTAGCGGCCAACGTGGTTTGCGTTGCTGTCATCGTCGGTTCTTCTTCGTAGGTGGGGCGGCCGGGTTGGCCGCGCTCGAGCCGGTCACTGGTCATGCTTTCGGTGGCGGTGCGGACTGTGGGTGGTAGGCCCGGTCCCAGGGATGGCAGGAGTTGGGGGCCTCGGGCGCCGTCGCCGGTGCTGAGCTTCGGCGGGGCGCGGCCGGCGGGCAGGCCACGGGTTCCAGGCAGGTGTTCCGCGTTCGGGGATGCGCCCGACCACGGCGGTCATCGCATCGATGGAGTGCCCGACGGGTTCGCCGATGTCCGGCCGCCAGGCGTGCAGCGGGACGGGCTGCTGAGCGGTCCGGGTCCAGTCGGCAGGCTCGATCTGCCAGCCGTCGAACAGCGCGGCGACCTGGTCGGCGCTACGCAGGTGTAGTGGGCTGCCGATGCTGGCGTAGATCGCCTTGACGGCATCGCACCCGGAGCGGTCTGCAGCGCCGGGGACGGCATGCGATATCGCGAGCAGGCTGCCCGACGGTAGTCGGCGGCGCAGGGTCGCGGTGACCAGGTCGAGTCCTTCGGCGACGAAATGGCCGACGCCGAGCATCAGGACGCAGACACGCGGGCCGCCGGCGAACAGAGCACGGGTGGTCGGGTGACCGAGGATGGCATCGATGTCGCGGATGTCGCCGCAGACCGCGGCCGCCCCCGAGTCATCGCCGAGCAGATGCCGAGCATGGTGGACGACCTGCAAGTCGCGGTCGACGTATAGGGTGCGGGCGCGGGACCGCCAGCTACGCGCGACCCGATGTGTGGGAGACAGGGTGGGTAGGCCGCAGCCGAGGTCGAGGAAGCGCTGTATACCGTGCGCGGCCGCGCTGCCAATCACGCGGTGCGCGAACGCACGGTTCGCCGCGGCCGCATCCACGATGTGTGGTGCGGCAGCGATCACCAACCGGGCGGCCTTACGGTCGGCGTCGTAGTTGTCGCACCCGCCGAGGTAGAAGTCCCACATCCGGGCCACCGTGGCCACGCTGGGATCAACCCCTGATACGCCGGTCACGCCGGTCCTCCGGGCCGGGGTGCGACGATGGTTTGGCCATGGAAGCGCCTCATCCCGCACCGACCATCTGGGCAACGGCGCCCCATTCGCCGCCCGGACAAATGCCTTCGCCGGGAGCGGCTGGGGGTGGGGTGGCGTCGGGGTGCCAGTGGGTGATGCCGACGACGCCGGGCTCGATGAGGGTCAGCCCGGTGAGGAAATCGTGGACTTCGATGCGGGTGCGTGCCTTGGCAGGGGTGGCGGTCTGCTGGGCGTAGACGTCGCCCACGGCGACCGATGCGGAGAGCGTAGGTTGGAACACCTCCGCCGCCCCGTGGGAGATCGCCACGAAGCTGCCCGGCGGCAGCGCCGCCACGAGTCGGCGCACCGCAGAATGGGCTTGGTCATCGGGGAGGAAATGGAGCACCGCGGCCAGCACCAGCCCGACCGGCTGGTCGAAGTAGAGATGCCGCCGGGCGGCGTCGAGGATCCCATCAGGCGAGCGCAGGTCGCCGCGGACTGCAGTGGCGTAGTCGTTGCCCCTTAGAAGGTCGAGGCTTTCCGACACGGCCATGGGATCGATGTCGACGTAGAGGACCCGGGCCTTGCTGTCTACCTGCTGCGCCACCTCGTGAACATTGCCTTCGGTGGGGATTCCGGAGCCGATGTCGAGAAACTGCCGGACCCCGGCGTCCACGAGGTATCGGACGACACGGCCGAGCCAAGCCCGGTTCGCCCGCGCGACCGCCGGTACGTCGGGCCAGGCGTTCGCGATGGCCAAGGCAGCGGCCCGGTCCGCGGGGAAATGGGTGACGCCGCCGAGGAAATAGTCATAGATCCGGGCGGCGGTCGCCGGCCGCTGACTCCGGTCGCCCGTCGACGCAGGCGTGGCCGCGGTGTCGGCGGGCAGTGATTCAGGCGTTGATGGGTCCGATGGAGGCGTGAGGGTCACGTTGGGATTCCTTTGTGGATGGGATGGTCAGGTCGAGTCGCACCTGTTGGGGCGGCGCCTTCACCTGCCGCCTACGTAGGAGGGGATCGAAGCCGTGGTGTAAGAGGTGGCCAGGCAAGGGTTTGATGGCCGTCACCGGTTCTGCCGGGGGAAGTGAGGGAGACGAATTGGGTCTTGTTTCACGCCCGGGACTCCGACGCTCCCGAGTGGCGAAACCAGGGTGCGGCGCTGAGGTAGCACCTCGATGAGGCCGCGCCGGCTGAGGTGCCGGATGGCGCGGCTGGTTGTCGCTAGGGATACGCCGTAGTGGGCTGCGATACGTTCACCGGTGGGCATTTGCGTGCCGGGCGGGTAGTGGCCGGCGGTAATGGCGTCGGCCAGTTGGTCAGCGATCCGTAACGGCAGCGGGCGGAGGTCGTCGGCCAGCGGTTGGAGTACGTCGACCGGCGGAACCGGTGTGGGGCGCCGGGGTCGAAGATGTGGCGGGCAGGCGGCCAGCTCGAAGAACCGGGTGCGCTGGTCGGGCGGTAGCGCGGCGAGCACCTGGTCGAGCGCCTGCTGGTGCGCCGTCTCGGGTTGGTGAAGGCTGTTCTCCCAGCGGCTCACGGTGGGTTGGGAGACGCTTATGAGCGCGCCGAGCCCTGCGCAAGTGAGTTCGAGGACCTGCCGCAGTGCGCTGATGGCCTCGGCATTCCAGGACATGCCGGGCGGGCGCGGCGCAGCCGCGCGGTCGGCGCCCCCGTCCGTACCGGATTGGCGCGGCGGGTACAGCAGCGTGGCGAAGGCGTGCCGGTCGGCGGGGCCGAGCGCGCGGAGTAGCCGTGTCAGCGCGACTCGAGCCAGGCGTGAGGGTTGTATTGAGCCACGTTCCCAATGGGAAACTTGGCGGCGAGTGAAGCCGATGCATGCGGCGAGCTCGGCTCGGCTCATCTTTGTGGTTGCGCGCAGTGCGGCCACCGCGTGCGGTGGCCACGGCAGCACCTCACCGTTGCGGACAGTTCCGGCCAGGGTGATTGGACCGCCGGTTTCGCGGCTGTAGCTGGGTCTTCTACCGCGCCGCGGCGTGCCGCCGGCGATCGCGATCGCGATTCTACTGTGGACATGCTCTTTTCGTATCGTTCTATTGTCTCCCGACGTCGGGGTGGCCGCTGCCGGCAGAGGGTTCGTCTCCACCGCTTCAGCGGTCGCGTCCTTTCGCCCGCGCGGTGGCGCGGCTGACCACCGTGTCCTCCGCGGCTGATATTGAGCGCGCATCGGTGGTGCGGGACGCCAGGCTCGGCGATTTCCGGGATGGCCGGCGGGCGCCAGACGGATCCCGTCGAGCTGAACCCAGATCGTCCGGCGCAGAACGACCTCGCCGCTGTCGTCGAGTTGATCCCCATCGAGCCAGATCCAGCCGTCGTATGTGCTCCAATTGCTGTGGATCTGCAACAACCAGAACGGGAACGGCTCAAGCGCGAACTGAACACTCGCGGCACGACCAATCCACAACAGCTGTCCCACCGTCGGTCGGGGCCGGTCGTCACAGAGCCCGCTGTGAGCGGTGTACCAGGCCAGGTAGGCGGTGCCGTCGCCGGGCGAGGGGCCATCGTCGGGCGTGCCGTGCTCGTTCGCGCCGGGTGTGCCGTTGCAGGAGGCGGCGGGTCGGGGATCGACCACCACCGCCGCTCCTTGCCCGCCGGCCGGTCGGCGGTCTCGCGCCGACGGCGGGGTGGTGCGGCTGGTGTAGGTCGGGTTGAAGGGCGGGTGGGCCGCGGCCGGAGCCGGCGGCTCACGTGGCGGCCGCCCTGGAGGCAACGGCAACCCCACCGCCGCCTGGGCACAATGCCGGGAGTCGATGGGCGACCAGTCGAGGTGTGCTGACGGTCCACGGGTCTAGCGGCCATCTGGTTCGCGGCCGGCGGCGATGGCCACGGTTGCGGCATCGTGGTGGACGGACGCGTGCCGCAGCCGCAAGGGTTCGAGCCGGTCCAGAAAGTTCCGGACATGCGCGATGTACCGCCAGTCCACCGCGTCGGCGGGTTCAGTGACCTCTCGAAGCGCGCTCATCGCGTCCGCGGCTCGGCCGCACGCCATGAGCAGAGACACCAGCTGGACGGCGACCGTCAGGGCCGCGACGTTCTCGCGGGGGTCACCGTACGTGTCTTTCCAGGATTGCCAGGCGTCGGTGGCTAACGTGGTGCCTTCGGCGCAGCTGCCGTCGGCGTGCAGGTAGGCACCGAGGAGTAGCCGCGCGCGTATCACGTCGTCGACGTCGCCGTGTTCGCGCTGGAATGCAAGGAGCCGGCCCGCGAAGGTGATTGCCTCGTGGTGACGGTCGAGGCGGTGCGCAAGTACGGCGACCGCCTCGGTCGCGGCTGCCAGCTGGGCCGGACCGGCCACCTCGGACCGTAGCGCGGTGGCGTGGGCGTAGCGTGCCCATTCCAGAGCAGCTTGTGTATCGATAGCGGGGACGGGGCGGCCTGCGTCGCCGATGCTGTGGGGCAGCCGGCGCCCGGACCGTGGTGATCGCCGTCGCGGTGGATCGGTGGGTGTCGCGTGTACCGCACTGTCTGTGTAGAGGAGTGCGAGTTCGAGGAGACCGGCGTCAGCTTGCACGGTGGCGGGGTCGAGGCGGGAGAGGGATTGCGCTGCGCGCAGTGCGGCCTTGTGGTATCGGCGGTGGTGGTGGAGGGCGCGGACGTCGCGGATGATGCGGGCGTGCACGAGGTCAGTGGTCACGGTTCCCCGTCGTCGGTTCTGTTATCGGTGGGTGTCGGTGTGGTGCGCCGCTTCGGGAGGGCTGCGGCGCACCACACCGCGGCGCCCTGTTACTGAGCCCGGGCCGCCCGGCGAGGCTCAGGGTCGTGTCGGGGCGCCGGGTCCCTGCCCCCGGCGGGGGGCGCGGCCGGGCCGCCGCGTCACGAGGGCAGGGACGTCGCATCGGTAGGCGGGTCGGCGTGCCCGGGCAGGGGTCTCCTGTGGGTGTGGCTGCCGCTGGCGGGGTTGAAGAGTTGTGGTGATCCAGCCGAGAGCAAGCCCGTCGTGGGGGTGGTCGACGGTGGCGATGGCAGCGACGTGTTCAGGCAGGTCGGCGAGCGCGTCGAGTAGACGCCGTTGACCCCACGTCGAGAGAGTCGCGGCCGGTCGCTCGAGCAGCAGCACCGCAGGGCGATGCAGCAATGCCCCGGCAAGATCGAGCAGGTAGCGGCGCTGGCGCGAGAGGGTCTGCGGCGGTTGGTCCGCGGCGCCGCGCAGTCCGACGCGGACCAGCGCGTCGTCGACGAGATCCTCGATGCTCAGGCCGCCGCCAGCTACCTGTCGCAGGTGTGTCCTGGCCCGCCGGGCCGCCGGATGGAGGGTTGCCGCGACGGTGGCGGCCCTAAGCGGCCGCGGCGTCCCACCAACGGTCTGGATCCGGGCCAGAGCCTGCGCCGGACCGGTCGGTGCGAGCGGAGTCTCACCGACCACGATGCGGCCGGTGTCCGGGCGCTGGATACCGGCGAACACCTCGAGCAGCAGTCGACCAGCCGGCGGCTCGCACACCACCGCCATCCGAGCGCCGAGAGGCAGCGTGAGGTTGACGTCGGCCAGGTGAGGTAGGACGGACAGGGAGGTCACGGCGAGTGCCGGGGTCCTGGTCATGGCGCCGTCCGACGCGCCGCGCCGCGAATCTTGTTCCACGTCGCGGGGAGCCCGGAGGTGTCTCGGCTGAGTTCGGCGAGGACGGCCGCCACGACGGTGGAGGAATCGGCCCTGACGGTGCTGCCAGCACCGGGATCGGGGTATAGGCGCGGGAACCGGCCACCGCGGGTCAGGCGCCTGACCCGGGTGCCGTTGGTCACCGGAACGATCGCGACTTGCTCGGGTTCATGATTGCCGTCCCGCGGTGCGGCGATGTCGTCGCTGTCCGGCTCCCTCCGGAACACGATCGCGTCGCCGCATGCGGCTAACGTGTTCAGTTCGCGGACGGCCCCGGGGTAGGCGGTGGGATCGACCGTGATCCGGATGGCCGGCTCGGCACGGCGGATAGCCGCGGTGAGGTCGGTAACCGCCGCGCCCGCCGCCACGTCGGCCGGCAGGACGATGTGGACCAGCCGGTAACGGGCGAGGTACGCGATCAGGTCAGCTCGGCGGCTGGTCAGCAGGTCGATAAGCGGGTGCTGGTCCGGCCGGTGTCGGATGGTGGCCAGGGTCCGCCCTTCGGGGATGATGACCCTGACGCCGGCCACCCCGGACAGCGCGAGGTGCTGGCGGTCGACGCCTGGCCACAGCGGGAGCAGACTTCCGGGCAGGGTAGAGGCCGGTGCCGACGGGGCCGTTCCCGCAGCGGCCAGGCGAAGTTGGGGCCGGGTGCGGGCAAGCTGGTGCAGGGTGCGCACCGTGGCGAGCTCATCGCCGCCGCGCAGCAGATACGGGCTCAGCGCGGTGAGCAATGCCGCCATTGTGTCGGCGTCGACGTCGACTCTTTGGTCTGGCTCGAGATCGGTGTGCGCGATCAGGGTGCTGGCGAGGCGGCGCAGACCGGCGGGCCCGCCGACCTCGTGGGTGGGGTCGGAGGCGAGGAATCCGTGAGAGAAGTCGGCGAGCATGGCGACATCACCCGAACTGGTGGCCGAGGACCGCGCGGCGCCGGCCTGCAGTGCCGGGGGTTGGCGGTGGGCAAGGCGGTTCATCGGCGGCCTCGCCCGGTCAGGGACAGCACGGCCGGGTCGTCGGTTCCTACGGGCAGGTCCGCGACCGCGATCGGCTTCTGCGGGCGGCCGTCGTTGACGGCTCTGACGTGGGTCGCGATTGCCGCGATGTCGGCGACCGCGGGCGCCAGGGACAGCACAGCGGTGTCTTGAGGCAGCTGTGTAAGCGCGTAGGTGAGGTGCTGGACCTCGCTGCTGGTCATTGAGGCGGCAGGGTCGTCGATGACGATGGCGGCCGGGTGTTGGGTCCAGGCAATCGCGAGATCGAGGAGCCGGCGGCTGCCGACAGTCAGGCTGTTCACGCTGTGCGTCGCGTGGTCCCGCAGGCCACACGCTGCCAGGATGCGGGTCGTTGCCTCGTGGCCGTCCCGCCCGCCCGGCGTCAGCGGGGACCAAGCGGTCACGGCGCCGGCCACGGTGCCTGCTGCCACAGTGGCAGGCTCGCGGCGTACCAGGGCCAACGGCGCCGCCCGCCGGGTCCGCCCGGTGAGCGTCACACCGGCGACCGTCACTGCGCCGACGTGCGGCACGGATCCTTGGAGGATGCCGACGATAGCCGCGGAGACGTCGGTCGAGCAGATGATCGCTTCCCTGGCTCCGCGGCAGAGACGCAGTGTCAGCCCGTAGAGGGGCGGAACGTGGAGGCTGACATCGCTAAGGCACAGCATCGAAGGCGCCGGGAGGGCGGGCCCGGCCGTGGCATCGAGAGACCGGCGAAGCTCTGTAGCGGTCGGGGTTCTCATCGGCACACCTGGCATGTGGACGCGTCCGTTGGGATTCGCAGGCGGTAGGTGGTCCAGTCGGCGTCCCCGTCCTCGACCGTGAGTAGCCCGCTGGTGACGAGTGTGTGAAGGATGGTGCGTATGCCGATCTCGCGGGCGTGCACGGCTCGCGCGAGGCGCTGCGTGTCATGTGCGGTGAGGCGGATGGCGAGCGAGCCGGGAGTGCGCAGGGCGCTGTCTTCGACGAGAGCGCGGGCCAACGTCGAGGTGTGGCCGCCGGGCGCGGTGGTGGACACGACGGCGAGCCAGCCCATGGCGTAGCCATCCGGGTCACGTACTGGGTCCACGTCCATCGTTGGGCTGCCAGCTGCCAGCTCGGCGTCGGTGATCGTGATCCGTCCGGGTCCGCCGCAAGGCTGCTGGGCGATGACGTTGCAGCGCCAGCCGTTGCCGCTGCGGCTCTGGACGGCAACGATTGCCGTGCCCCCTCGGATGGCCAGGACGCGACGCCGCGGGTCATCTCCGGTCGGAGGAGGTCCGACGTGGCCGAGTTTCACGTTGGTGGTCATCAGGGCCGTCCTGTCGTGACGTCGTCGGGTGGGGGTACGGCCCGGCGCATCTGCCGAGGTAGGCCGCTGGCCGCGCGCGCAGGGCTTGCTGCTTTCAACGCGGCGAGGTCCGCGCACAGCGCGTCGATCTGGGTCCGGGTGATCCCCGGCATGCACATGAGGTGGCTGATTTGGCCGCTGGCCGCGAGATGCCATTTGGTCGTCAGCTCGTCGGTAGGGCGGTCGATCACGACGGTCATTCCGTGCAGGTGCCGCCACGCTGGCCAGCCGATGTCCTTGAGCCGGTCAACGGCATAGATCGCGGTTTCCCGTGCCTCGTGTGCGCGTTGACGGTGCCGGTCCAGGCCGAGGACGTCGAGCGCCCACCACAAATGCAGGGGGGCGTGGCCGGATCGCGAGTTGGCCAGGGTGACCGAGGTGTCGAGGTAGTCGACCCAATGTCCAGGGATGCGTGCGCTGGCTCGCACGATCAGGACGCCACAGGGCATCGGGGTGCCGAGGAACTTGTGGCCGCTGGCGGAGATGGAATCGGCGCCGTCGGCCATGTCGAATCCTGGTCTCGCGTCCGGTGGCAGCAGGGCCAGCGTGAAGCCGCTGAGGGCGGCATCCGCATGGATATACGCGCGGTAGATTCGCGCCTCCCGCAGCACGGTGCGGATGCCGGGGATGTCGTCGACGGCCTCGGTCATCGTGGTGCCGACGGTGGCGACCACGATGGCTGGCCTGTCGCGGTAACCGTGGACCGCGGCGGCGAGGTCGCGTGGGTCGAGGGCGCCGCGCTGGTCGGCGGCTACCGCGACGCCAGTCATGCCGAGTTGGTCCAGTACCGCGGGAACTGATGCGTGGGCGGCGTCGGAGTAGTAGACGATCCCCTTGGGATAGATGCGCTGGCCGTTGAGGAGGCCGTATTCGATGCCGGCGTACCCGCCGCTGGTGACAAACCCCCACCGATCGCCGGGCGGTGCGCGGAAAAGGTCCGCACAGAGTTCGACGACTCTGCGTTCGAAGAGCTTGGAATGCGCGGGGAACGCCGAGCCAGAGAATGGATCGCCGAGGTTGTTGAGCAGCCGCGGGGCCAGTGCCGAGAGTCCGCTGTAGTCGATGTCGAAGGCGGCGGGGAACCCGAGGTTGTTGGCACGATGCCCGTCGAGCTCAGCAGCGAAAGCGTTGACGACGTCCTCCGCACGGCGAATCCGCTCATCGCTATCGGTGCTGCCTCCCGCTTGGTGAATCAGGTCAGCGAGCGGCTGGCCGGCATCGTTGCTGTCCTCAAGGGCGGGCGCGGGGAGTGTCGTGGTCACAGTCTCGGCTCCTCGTTCAGCAGCAGGGTGTGGAGAGCGTGAAGGCGATTCCAGAAGGCCGACATGTCGTGCCAGTGGACGCCGGCTGGTCGTTGAACGCGTTCCCAGTCGGCGGTGAACACGCTCGCGAGACCCGCGCCGACGACGGCGTTGCTGTAGACGGTCATCTCGTTGAAGCCATCGGCGCCGAGACGATCGATCTGCATCACCGTGTTGTCACGGAGCCAGGCGTAGCAGGTTCCTGGCACGTCCTTTTGAGCGCCGACGGTTTCGGGATCCCACGGTTGGCGGCGATGGTCCAGTGTGGACAGGGCAATGCCGAGGTAGAACGCCTGGCCGGAGGACTCGTCGTAGCGATTGGCCAGTTGCGTAGCGGGGTCGAACGACCCAGCGGCGATGTAGTCGCGAGCGTTGGACTCGACCCGGAACAACAACTGCTTCGGATCGCTGAGGTCCGGCTCGTCATCGACCATCAGCGTTGCCGCCACGACGGCGAACGATGAACCCGGCAAGGGCCGCAGTGGTGCGGGGTCGACGAACAGGATCGCGACGGCGTGCGGGCACACCGGTTGAGCCCTGCGTTGCTGCCACGCGTAGTGGCCCTGGCGTACGTTCATCGCCCGCAGACGGTTCGCTGCTGCTCCCCGAGCCGCCGCCGCGTCGAGGGTGCCAAGCGGGTCGGGCCCAGGGTCGGAGCGATAAGCGGCGTAGGACTCGTCGGCTTGCTGGTTCCAGGCGCCCAGGTGCGAGTGAGTGGGCATGACGCGACACCTCCCCTGCGGCGCGGTCAGATCTCGACGCTGGAGTAGCGGTTGTGGACCTCTCGCAGCGGGTCACGGGCTTTCCCGAGAGCCCCCGCGACGTCGGGATGGCGTTTCTGCAGCCACCACCCGCGGACCAATCCGGCGATCGCCACGGCCGCGATCACCGAGATCAAGATCCATCCCATTGGCGCCTGGGCGGGGTCGTCGCTCGGTCCGAGGACGAGCGCGTCGGCGTTGGTCAGCATCACCACGAAGATCACGGCCATGGCGAGACCACCCAAAATGGGCGCGACCTTAGCGGGCCACATCCCGACCCGGCCACCCTCGACTTTGCCCTTGCGGTGGAAGGCGATGATGCCGACGCAGGTCAGCCCCATCACAGAGATCAGGCAAAGTGCGGCACCAGCAGCGCCCACCGAGAAGAGCTGATTCGCGTCGACCCCGGCCACGGCGCAGCCGACGATTACCATGAGCCCGACGGCGTTTTGTCCCCGCGACCCGCCGATCGGGACACCGATGCCTCTGACTGCGGCCAGCGCCGGTGGCAAGGCGCCCTCACGCGCCAGTGCGAAGGTGTAGCGCGCGACCGCCTGGTGGAAGGACAGTCCAGCGGCGAGGATGCTGGTAACCAGTAGGATGCGGGACAGGCCAGATACGACCGGTCCGAATGCTTGGTCGAGAACCTGGTAGACCACCTCAGGCCCGGCATCGGATGTCCGGGGCCCAACCGCGTTGACCATGGCGACCGACGCGACCGTGAGCATCCCACCCAGTGCCAGCAGCGCGGTGAAAGTCGCGGCTGCGGTCAGCCGTGGAGTGCGGGCTTCCTCTGCGTAGGCTGCCGCGGTCTCGAACCCGGTGAAGCTGGCGATGACAAGCGCGATGACGAAGCCGGCGCCCGGACCTGCGACGTTGGACGGTGACAGCGGGGACAGATCCAAAGACCCGCGTGCGGGGTTGGCCAGGGCGGCGACGCAGAAGGCGATCACGACGAACATTTCCACGCCGAGGAACCACTTCAGGACCAGCGCGGCGTCCCGCACGTGGAGACGCCCCAGAACTCCGATCAGCGCCCACGCCAGCAGCGCCCAGACCCACCACTCGACACCGAACGGCATCGCCGCGAGCTGCAAGCCCAACAGGCCGTACAAACACACCTGGATTCCGTTGTAACCGACCAGCACCACGAACGCGGCCGCGAGTCCGCGTGCGGGTCCGAGCCCCTGCGCAACAAACGCATACAGGGGGGCGGTGTGCGGAAGATGGGGAGCCATCGACGTGTAGGCGGCCGCGAAGAGCAGAAGCCCGACGGTCGCGCCGACGAACGCCAGAGCGATTCCCGTGATGCCGGTAGCAGCCAGCGCGCCACCGATGCCGCCGACTACCGCCGTCAACGGAGCCGCGGCGGTCAAAGCAAACGACGTCAGCTCAGGGCCGGACAGGGTCTTGCGGTCAAGACCCCGCGCAACGCCAACAATCGACCGGGTCATCGGTCTGCAGCCCTGAGGATCTCAGCCGCAGTGGACGGCTTCGGGCAACTCGGCGACCGGCAAAGGTCCCGGCGCAGATGAAGATCGAGGTCGTTGAGGCTGATCTCGACGACGCCGATGTCCGCGACACTCAGCGGACCACGCTGATAGAAGGTCAGCACTCCACCAAGCAGAGGCCGGACCTCCGCAGCAGTGGCCCTCGGCGAGCCGAAGACGTGCGTGCCATCACGGAAATCGATACGGACGGCTGCCATGGCCGCAGACCTCGCCGGCGGCCTGGACACGAGTCTGCGCCCTCGTCCCCGTAGGAAGCCGTACCAACCGGTGCCAGCCAACAAGTCCACAACTTTCCTCTCCCAGGGCATGACGGGATGGCGCGACGACCCGGCGGTCGCCTGCGGAGGTGCGGGGTTACCGGTCGCCGTCAGCGCGGGCCAAGGAGATCCATGGTGACCAGCGATGACGGCAGCGCTACGCAAAGCACGCTATTGATTGCGATCATCACTCGCTACTACACAGGTAGCAGTCTCGGCAGCTACCCTCGCTGGCATGGAGCAAGTAGCTGAACCGACCATCCTGCGCGGAATCGGCGCCAACATCGCCACCCACCGACGCGCTGCTTCCGTAACGCA
The DNA here is from genome assembly GCF_016862555.1 of Asanoa siamensis. Classification (GTDB taxonomy): domain Bacteria; phylum Actinomycetota; class Actinomycetes; order Mycobacteriales; family Micromonosporaceae; genus Asanoa; species Asanoa siamensis. The sequence continues at coordinate 93,751 of NZ_BONE01000028.1, forward strand.
GTCTGACCTTGCTGCCCGGATCGGAAAGTCCGTGCAATGGGTTTCCGCAGTCGAGCAAGGGCGCCGCCACGCAGATCGTCTGACCGACCTTATTCGCATCGCCCAGGTAGTGGGTTGCGCAGTCGAGGACCTCATCGGGCGTCCCGTAGAGACGCTCGCTCGTGGTGGCCACCCGCGCGCCGACGCGGTGTCTGCCGTACGGGAAGTCATCATGCGTGCCGCCGTACCGATCCCCAGGGCGGAACTTGTGCCGGATCTAGAGGACGTCAGTACGCGCGTTGCGGACGCGTGGACCGTCTGGCACCAGTCACCGACCGCTCACTCAATCCTCGGCGGCGTCCTTCCCAGCCTGATTCGAGATGCCAATGCGGCATATCGTCACGGATCAGACCCAAGGGCTGCAGCTCGAAACCTCTCCGGCGCCTACCAAATTACCCGTCAATGGCTGCACCACGTTCCCGACGGTGACCTGGCTTGGGTAGCTGCGGAACGGGCGATGAGTGCAGCCCGCGAGGCCGACGACCCGCATCTCATCGCACTCGGCGCCTGGGCGCTATCAGCGTCCTACCGTCGTGCTGGCCAGCAGGACGAGGCAACACGGCTCTGCCTCGCCGCAGCCGACGAGCTGAGGACGCGCCTAAACGACGATGACCCTCAAACGGATCTGTTGGCGGACTATGGGATGCTTCATCTCGCGGCAGCTGTAAGCGCGGCGCAGTCGGACGAGGATGGGCGCGCCTGGGCACTTCACCGCGTCGCAGACGACGCCGCGCGTGCTTTGGGAGCCCGTTACGATCCGTGGACCGCGTTCGGCAGAGGCAATGTGGACATCCACGGCCTAGCGATCAGCGCCGAACTCGGCAAAGCCGACAGCGTAGTGGATTATGCGTCCCGATTGGAGATCGACAACGTGCCGAGCGTAGAACGGCGCGCTGCTGCGCTGATTAATACGGCTCGAGGATACGTCCGGCGTCGTGAAGATGAGTCTGCGGCCCTCGTATTGCTCGACGCTGAGAACATTTCGCGCGACGAAGTTCATGACTCAACGCTGGTCCGCGAGCTTCTTCTGGAACTTCTGCATCGAGATCGCGCTCGCGCCCGCGCACACATCCGGGGACTTGCTCAACGCTGCGGACTTATCGCCGCGTAAAGTGCAAGGCCGGCCAGGCGCGCGATTGCGGCCCCTGGCCGGCCAATTGTAAAAAGCGCTCTCGCGGATCGGCGCAGCGTTGCGGGCGGTCCTGGCCGGAGTTGCCAAGAGGAGCCGAATGCACCTCTGCGGTCCTCGCATAGCGCGGTGGTGCTGAGCGTCGCACCTTCCCGCGCATGTGCTCGTCGCCGCGCCTAGTGATGCAGGAGCTCGGCTACGACTCCTGGGATGGCATCCGCCATCGCGCTGGCGCTCACAGGACCCCCGTTCGAGGCATGGTTACCCGCCACCCCGTGCACGAGTGCAGCCATCGCGCCGGCGTCCGGTGCTTTGATCCCTGCTGCCATTAGCGCACCTGCGACGCCAGCCAGTACGTCGCCCGATCCGGCGGTCGCCATCCACGACGTTCCGTCGCTTTGGCTATACATCCACCCGCTGGGACTGGCGATAAGCGTCGTGGAACCCTTAAGGAGGACCGTCGCTTCGGTCTCTGCCGCTAGCCATGCAGCATGATGCATCGGTCGAGACTCGACATCGGCCCTGCTGACGTGGTGTCCAAGAAGACCGAGCATTCGGGCCAGCTCGCCGGCGTGAGGTGTCATCAGAATGCCATCGGCTCCGATCGGCCTCGTCCCCGCCGACCGCCGTCGGACACACTCTTCTAGTGCCCCAGCGTCAACGACACATGGCAACCCAGAATCAAGCGCTTGGGCGATACCCCGATCTTGGGTCTCGTCGGATTCCACGCCTGATCCGAGCAACCAGGCCTGCACTCTGCCGAGACCGGGGACCGCTTCGGGCACTGCCAGGATGACGTGGTCGGTGACCCGCGGTGGCCCTACGTAGCGGACAACGCCAACGCCTGCGCGAACCGCGCCGCGTGCAGCGAGAACGGCGGCGCCAGGGTAGGTGTCGGATCCGGCGATGACTCCGAGAACTCCACGCGTGTACTTATGATCCGGCCGTGCGGGCACCGGCCAGCGGGCAGCTACGCCCGTCCTCGTCAGCCGCCGCAGCGGAGCTCTCTCCGGGAGATCGTTTCCCAACCCAACGTCGACGAGTACGGTTCGGCCTGCGGCATGCGCCGCCGGGGGAGCAAAGAGGCAGGGCTTGAACGTGCCAAACGTGACGGTGACATCCGCTGTGACGTGAGATCCTACGATCTCGCCGGTGTCTGGATCGACGCCGCTCGGAAGGTCAACGGCTATGACGGGCACCCCTCTGGGGATGGCGTCAACCAACGCGTCTGCTGGGCTTCGGAGCCCGCCATTGCCACGATCCCCAACTATGCCGTCGACGATGAGGTCTGCAGCGGACAACGCATCGAACGCCGCCTTGCTGCCTTCGTCCGAGAGCGCGTCGAGGACGCTTCCACCTAGTCGTCTTAGCTCAGAGAGTCCGGGCACGTAGGCATCAGTGCCCACTAGCACCGCATCCACGTGCGCTCCGCGGCCACGGAGGCGGGCACCTGCGACAAGGGCGTCGGCGCCGTTTTTTCCTACGCCTACCAAGAGAAGTACGCGACAGCCATAGACCCTCCGGTGACGTTCGATCAGTATCCGCGTACATTCAGCCGCGAGGCCGGCGGCTGCTCTCTGGATCAGTACGTCGTCCATTCTGGAACGAGCTAGCACCCGAGACACCGCACCCCGAACGTCGGCGCTGCGGTGTGCCTCCAAGACTTCAGCCGATTTCACCGGTACAGGTTTCCACACCACGCTTGGGAAGGCCGTACCCGAGGCAGCGACGGCAACCAGTTGACATAAGACAAGTTATCAACCACCTAGGCCTCACCGTGGGGCTCGGCACCGTACCGGGTTGAAAAGCGTCCATCGCCAGTCCCGGTCGTCGCGGATGAACAGCAGGCCGCACCCGTGTCGCGCTGCGCAACGGACGGCGCCAGTGCCTGCTCGGCTGCGAGCTGCTCGAGCAGCTGCTCGACCTGGGCGCGCTGAGCCGTTCGGCGGCGGCCGCCGACCAGCGCCCGCCGGCGACGTCCGGCGCCGGCAGCAGCCGCAGCTCGCGGGCGCGGTCGATCTCGAGCGGGCCGAAATCCGTTCGGCCTGCGGTCGGCTGGGACACCAGATTCTCCGTCGCGCTGGTCAGGCGGGAACGGGTGCGTCGCTGTCGGCGGGAATGAAAGAGGTAGCGCGGTAGGCGGCCGCGCGGACCAGGTCACCGGTGGAGACGATCGGACCCGGGCGGCTCCGGGCGCGCCGCTGCACCGTGGCGGTGAGGTCGTCGGCCGGCAACGTGTAGAGCTCGACGGCCAGTGCGCCCATCTCGCGCAACAGGTCGAGCGGGAAGAAGGCGGTTGTCTCGTCGGACAGCCGCTGCAGGTGGGTGGTGGCGCGCAGGCTCACCCAGTAAGAGACCCGGCGGACGTGCTCGCCGAGCTCGTCGGGCAGCAGGATCGTCAAGCGGCCTTCCCCGCCGCGGTGGTGCGCATACCCGGACGTGCCCCACCGCCGGCCCGGCATCCGATCCTGCCCATCGGGCACTGGCCGGAAGGTCCGGCCAGCCCAGCCAGTCGCGCCCATCAGCCTGGACAAGTGCGCGCTGACCAGCGCGGACCGGGATGCGAGGACTTCGTGTCGGCGGCGCCGGTCGTCACGCTCGGCGTACAACCTCGCGACCGCCGCTCGGCGCTGCGCCGCCGTCAGATCCCGCTGGCGGATCTCCAGCCGTTGCTCACCCAGCCAGCCGCGCTCCCGGATGAGGTCAGCGCCTACCAGTTCCGCCAGCCGATCGGGGACCGCCGGATCGACTGCCACAACCATCTTCACGCCCCCCACCGTAGGGGAATCTCGCACGCCACTGCAACTCACGTTTGTCCAGTTCAGAGCGCTCTCGTCGATAATCTATCTGTACTGATAATGGTGGGCTGGCGGGAGAGGACGGATTCTTTCGGCGGTGGCCCGCAGGCCGGCGCTGCGAACGGTGGCCGTAACCTCGCACCCGGGCGACCGGAAGGAGATGGCGTTGGAGCGCGACCGAGACAAGCTCCTGCTGCTGTGCGCGGTGCACCATCCCGACCACGGCCGCATCGACTGGCAGCTGTTGGCGCGCACCGCCCAGGCCAGGGCAGGTCTCGGGCAATGGCTCTCCGGGCAGGTGCCTGAGCGGTCGCCCAAGGCGACCAAGGCGCAGCGGGTGCTGACCTGGGCACTGGCCGACCGTCGCGCGATGGCGGCAGCGGAGGAGTTCGTCGAGAAGCAGCTCGAGGCTGCGCAGCAGCGCGGCGCGGCACTGACCACCGTCCTGGACGAGGACTACCCGGTCAACCTGCGGCTGGTCCCCGACGCGCCGCCGTTCCTGTTCTACCGGGGTGTTCTTACTCCGGCCGATGCCCGCTCGGCTGCCGTGGTCGGCACCCGTAAGGCCAGCGCAGAGGGCTTGTCCCGGGCCGCGGGCGGAACCGCCTGGCTTTCCCGACTGCCCACGGTGTCCCTACCGCCGCGGCGGGCCGGTAGCGACCTGCATCGCCTGTGTCCGCGAGACGGTTCCGCCACCGCCACGGCTGCGCTGCAGGGTCTGCCAGCAACAGCTGGATCGGCCCGGGCGGCCGTGCCGTAACCGGCTGTGTCTGGTACCGCGGCAGGGTCGCGGGTTCAACCAGATTCGCGCCATCTCGGTGCATACCTCGCCGCTGGCCGAGGCCCTGCGGGAGTTCAAGTACGGCGGTAAACGCACCTGGAGGTTGGTTTTCGGTCGGCTGTTGCTCGGCTGGTTGGAGGATCATCCGCGTTGGGCAGGGCGCATCGACCTGATCCTGCCCAACCCGTCCTACCGTGCGCGAACTCCGTACCCGCACGTGGAGTTGGTCCTGGCGGCCGCCGCCGCCGCAGATGACCAGCGCCGGTGGCCGATCCACTCGAGCGGGTTGGTCAAGGTCCAGCGCACACCGCGCTCCGCCGGCGGCAACAGCGCGGATAAACGGGAGGCGGCGCGGCGACACGCCGCCGCGGTGCGCATCCGCCGCGGTCTCCGCGACGAGCTCGCCGGCGCCAGGGTTTTGCTGTTCGATGACGTGCTCACCACGGGCGCCCAGCTCGACGCGGTCGGTCGCAAGCTGCAGCAGCGCTGGGGCGTCGAGCGGGTGGACGGCCTGGTCCTCGCCCGGCACCCCTGGCAGCCCTGATTCGCGAGCAGGTGGTCCTGCCCGCACTCCCGCGCGGGGCTAGGTCGATGGCGATCCACCCCCACCGGATCCGGTGGCCTGCGAAGATGTCATCGGCATCTATCTGTACTGATAGAGCGAGGATCCGACGGTGGGAGGCGGCCGGCTGCCCGCCGCCCCCCATAGCGCCCCGGCGAAGGCGACGTCGACGCCTCCGGCTCGGCAGCACCATCGCTACGAGGACCGGATGCCGCTGCCGGGGATGGTGATCTGGCCGCCATGGCCATGTGTGCGGGCCAGTCCGTGAACCTGGTGCACGAGACCCTCCCCGTGGCCCGCCTGGTCCGCGCCCTGGTCGAGAAGGCCGCCGCGACGATCGAATCGCTGTGGCCGCGATGACCCGATCGGGAAACGGAGTCAAACCCGCTACGACGGGACCGCCACCGTGGCCAGGAGCAGGCCGTCGGCGGCGTGCCAGCGGCCGGTGAACCTCGTCAGCACGCGGTCGCCGAGCGCGGCGCCGTTGGTCAGCACGCCAGCCGAGAACGTGCCGTCGACCGCCAGATCCACCCGCGCCTCCTCGAAGCCCAACCACCGGCCCGTCAACGGGAACCAGGCCTTGTAGAGCGCCTCCTTCGCGCAGAACAGCAGCCGGCCCCACTGCGGACCCGCCACAGCCGGAAACGCCGCCACCTCCGCCGGCGAGGCCACCATGTCGAGGACGCCTTCGGGCAGCGGCAGGTCGGGTTCGGCGTCGATGCCGAGCGCGGCGACCTGTGCCGCGGGCGCTACCGCGGCGGCGCGGTATCCGTCGCAGTGCGTCATGCTGCCCACCACGCCGGGCGGCCAGGCGGGTGCGCCGCGCTCGCCCGGGACCAGGGGTGTAGCCGCGACGCCCAGCCGGGCCAGCGCCTCGCGCGCGCACAGCCGTACGGTGGCGAACTCCTTCCGTCTTTTCTCTACCGCCCCGGCCACGACCGCGGCTTCCGAAGGGAACAGCCACACCGGGTCGGCGTCGTCGAAACGCTCCACGGCCACTGCCGCCGGCGGCAGCACCGCCTCGATCCGTCCGCGGGACGACGGCGCGGCCGGGGCCGATCGAGGCCTCACGCATCCTCCTGACGCTGGTCGTGGTCCGCGCGATGGCGTTCGCGAGCGAACAGGCGCACCAGCATCGGCATGGCGTAGCCGGCCTCCAGATCGCTGGTCCGCGCTCCGCCATCAGCAGACCATGCATGGCGAGGGTTTCGAGCAACCGGTCGGCCGCTTCCTCCGGCAGGTCGAGCCGCCGGGCCGCCGCACCGGCCGTGAGGTGGTCGTCGGGCAGCGCGCCGAGGCGGCGCAGGAAGAGCCGGCCGGCCGGGCTCAGGCCGCGGTAGCTCGCCACGACGCTGTCGCGCACCGATAGCTGCCCGACCGCGAGCTCGTCGAGGCGGTGCTCCTCGTCGAGCAGGCGGTCGGCGAGGTCGCGAAGCGAATGGGTGGGGCGGGCGTTGAGTTGCGCGCCGGCGACGCGGATGGCCAGCGGGTGACCGGAGCACGCGACGACGATGTCGTGCGCCGCCTCGGCCTCGGCCTCGACCCGGTCGAAGCCGACGTGCCGGGCGAGGATGGCCAGGCCGGACGACGGATCGACGACGTCCAACGTGAAGTGGTCGTCCGCGCCCAGCTGCGTGAGCGAGTGCCGGCTGGTGACCAGGGTGAACGACCCCGAGCCGGGCAGGAGGTCGCGCACCTGCGACGCGCTGCTGGCGTCGTCGAGCACCACCACGAACTGCCGCCCGGCCAGCTCCGGCCCCACGTCGAGGCCGGCGAGCGGATGCCCGCGCCAGAACCGGATGGCGGCATTGGCGTCGCGCGACACCGACCGGTGGTCGCCCTCGTGCATCGCCCGGTCGGCCCGGCGCGCCAAGGTGTGGAACTGCAGGAGGTCGAGCTCGTCGCGGGCGAACACGAGCCGGTACGCGCCCGGCCGGCTGACCAGCCGCGACGCCTTGTCACCGGCCGGTCAGCAGGCGCCGCAGGCCCGAGACGTAGGCGCGGATGTTGTCGACGGCCGACGCCGGAGGTTCGCCGCTCCAGATGCCGCTGACCAGGTCGCCGACGGGCACCCGCTGGTCGGCCCGCAGGGAGCAGCATGCCCGCCATTCCGGCCCGCCGTATGCCCGCGATCGGCACCGCACCGGCCGAGCCGACGATCTCCAGCTGGCCCAGAACAGCGAACCTGGCACCGAGGGCGTCTAACGCCGTGAGGTCCTCGCGGACCTTGTCTATCGGGGGCGATCGTGCTTCCCCGGTCGAGGTGGAGGGCAGGCACAATGGACGACGAATCGCAGCCGCCGCGGAGGCGACGGACTGGCCGGCTGTCGCCGCAGGGCGTGGTCGTAGTGGTCGAGGCCGTGGTCGCCGGGATCGCCGGCGTGTTCCTGACTACAGACTCGATTCCGGCCACTGCGATCGCCGCTGTGGCGGCCGTGCTGGTGGCCGGCGCGTTGGGCGTGCCGGTGCGTCACCGTCGCTGAAATCTGAAGATCTTGTGGTGCGCGTCTAACGAACGCCGGCGCTCGTGGACCTTGTCATAGGGAGCCGGTGTTGTCCTGGACCGCGCACGAGGGAGGTTCGTCTTCTGTGGATCCCGATTGGC
>NZ_BONE01000029.1 GCF_016862555.1 Asanoa siamensis
CCTCGACCCGACCACGGTGCGCGGCGGCGCGCAGCGCCGCCTCGGCGGCCTCGACCTGCCCGAGGAGACCACCGTCGGACCCGGAATCCGGGCCGGCGAAGTCATTCCCGTACATGCCCACAGTGTTACAGCTTCCTGACACACAAGCCAGCACCTGTAACAACTCCGTGGCCGTGTATCACGCAGAGTGAGCGGATCATTGCCTTGTGCGTCACCCGCATCCACTGAGGACAATGAATCACGCCACTTGTGAGATTTAGATTTTCCTTAAGTGTGCAACGCCAAGGCGCCCGAAACAGGGTGTTTCAGGGCGGCTTGTGGACTTTCCACCGATGCCACCAGCGCGTATGCGGCTGTAGCCTTCGAAACGGTCGATCGCCAACCCCCGGCGGTCAGTTACCGAGAGCCACTCCCCGGCCTGAAAACAACCGGAGATCACCCCTCATGCGTCCTCGCGTGGTTATGGTGCTCGCTATCGCCGCATTGCTGCTCGGCGGTGTGCTGTTGGTGCCCGCTGCCTACGCCAAGCTGAACGACGACAGCGGCGCGGGTTCCACCGCCGCCGCGGCAGCCGGACCCGCGCCGACAATTGCCCCGAAGCTCGTCGAACCACCCCAGCCGACGCTCGCGCCCGGCCCCGTCTCGGTCAAGGTCGACGGTTTCTACGCCTGGGCGCTGATGGACCTCAAGTCCGGCAAGATCTCCGGCTCGAAGAACAGCGCCACCCAGACGAGCTCGACCGAGTCGATGATCAAGACCTGGATCGTCTCGGATTACCTCCACGCGCTCGACAAGAAGGGCGCACCGCTCACCAGCAGCGCGAAGAGCATGATCGAGCGGACGATCCGGGACAGCAACGACACCGACGCCAGCAAGCTCAACGCCGCCATGGGCGGCACGGCGCAGACGAAGCGGATGATCAGCACCTGCGGGCTCAAGAACACCAAGCTCGGCACGGTGCCCGACTACGTCGGCTGGTGGAGCTTCACCGAGATGTCCGCGCAGGACGTCACCCGGCTCGGCCAGTGCATCCAGTCCGGCAAGGCGGCCGGCGAGAAATACACGCCGCTGGTGCTCAGCGAGATGAGCAAGGTGCGGGGCACCGTCACCCAGCAGGCCAAGACCCAGGGCGGCGGGCGCTGGGGCATCATCGACGGCCTGCCCAAGGAGATCGTCACGCGGGAAGGGCCGATCAGCATCAAGAACGGCTGGACCCCCCTCGTGTACGACGGCGACTGGCACATCAGTTGCATGGCCATCAGCAAGGACTGGGTGCTCGCGGTCCAGACGCGCTACCCGGCCTCGAAGCCCCTCTCCTACGGCGCGAAGGTGTGCCAGGACACGGCCACCCAACTCGTCACTCCGAAGGTCGGCGCAGCCCTGCGGATCCCCTCGTCCGGCGGCAGTCAAGGCTGAGCATTGAAAACGCCCCCCAGGAAGCGCCGGTCCCGGCGCGCGACCACGATTGTCGCCATATTCGTCGTCCTCGCCGCCCTCGGCGTCGCGGGCATCCGGCTGTTGCCCGGCTCGCCGATGGCCAACCGGGCCGCGGCGCGCTGGGAAACCCCGCCGGGCCTGACGGGCGCGACCGGCGGCCCCGAGTCGGCGGCACCGGACGCACCGCCGGCCGAGCCCGAGAAGGCGCTCGCGCCGCTGCCGGTCAAGGCCACCGACGTCGAGATCGACCACTCCGGCTGGTACTCCTGGGCGCTGCTGGACACCCGTACCGGTGAGATGTCCGGACCTGCCGACCGCACCGAGCTGAGCACGACCGCCTCCCTGATCAAGTCGTGGATCGGCGCCGACTTCCTGCGCCGCTCGGCCGAGCAGGGCAAGGAGCCCAGCGAGTCGCGGATGGCCCAGGTCGAGACGATGATCCGGGACAGCGACAACAACGCGGCGCAGTCGCTCTTCGAGGCCAACGGCGGGACACCGACGATCAAGCGGGCGATCTCCATGTGCAAGCTCGAGGACAGCAAGGTCGCGGCCGACGGCGGCTGGAGCCGCACGATGCTCTCCCCGGCCGACATCACCCGGCTCGGCGCCTGCATCGCGAACGGCACCGCCGCGGGCCCGAAGTGGACCACGTACCTGCTCGACGAGATGCGGGCGGTGCGCGGCACGGGCGACTTCGGCATGCGCAAGGCGTTCCCGGCGGCCGACCAGAAGAAGATCGCCATCAAGAACGGCTGGGTCGACCGGACGCGCGAGCAGGAATACCACGTGAGCTGCATGGCCATCGGCGACGGCTGGGTCATCGGCGTGATGACCAAATACGACATCAGCAAGGGCTACACGTACGGCGCCAACATCTGCAAGCAGGTCGGCGTGCAGCTGCGGGCAGCCGCGACCAAGGGCTAGCTGCCGCGAGTTCCGGACGCGCCCCTGTCCGGCTCGATAGGTTAGCGGTGGTTCATCACCCTTTGTCCGGCGACCCCCGGGGCTGACAGTGAGCGCTAGCCATAGGCGTCGCCGGCATCGGCGCGCCGCGACCGTGACGGCCATCGTCGGAGCGCTCGCCGCGATCTGCGTCGCGGGCACGCTGGTCTGGGCGGCCGGGTCGCCGGTGGTCTTCCGGTCGACCACCCGCTCGCGGCCGCACCTCGGCGCCGCCGACCGGGTCCCCGAGGCGGCCCTGATCGCCCCCGTGGCCACCCCGGCATCGGGGCCCGAGAAGCTGCCGGTGAAGGCGACCGAGATCAACATTCCGCACAGCGGCTGGTTCTCGTGGGCGCTGTTGGACACCCGTACCGGACAGCTCTCGGGTCCGTCCGACCGCACCTCGGTGAGCACCACCGCGTCCCTGATCAAGGCCTGGATCGGCGCGGACTTCCTGCGTGGCGCGGCCGAGCAGGGCCGGACGCCGAGCGCCGACGACCTCGACCAGGTCGAGTCGATGATCCGGGACAGCGACAACGAGGCCGCGGCGGCGTTCTGGGCGGCCAACGGCGAGACCGCCTCGATCGGCCGGCTGATCTCGATCTGCCGGCTCGAGAACGCTCGGGCCGCCGCGGACGGCGGGTGGAGCCGCACCCTGCTCTCCCCCGCCGACATCACCCGGCTCGGCGCCTGCATCGCGGACGGGCGCGCGGCCGGGCCGGCCTGGACGGGCTACCTGCTCGACCAGATGCGCGGTGTCCGCGACGAGGGCGACTTCGGCATCCGAAAGGCGTTCCCCGAGGCCCAGCGCGGCGCGATCGCCGTGAAGAACGGCTGGATCGAGCGCGAGGAGGAGCGGGAGTACCACGTGAGCTGTCTGGCCATCGGCAACGGCTGGACGGTCGGGGTGATGGCCAGATACGAGATCGACAAGGGGTACGGCTACGGCGCCGCCATCTGCGAGACGGTCGGCGCCCGGCTCCGCGAGGCCGCGGGGCGCTAGTCGGTGTAGAAGGCCGGACCCGTCGGGGGCAGTTCCGGGACCTCGCCCGCGAGGGCCGCGCGGCGGGCGAACTCGCGCAGGCCGGCCACCTGGCGGTCGCCGAGCGAGAAGTCGAGCACCCGGAAGTACGACGCGAGCGTGGCGGCGTCGAACGGCTCCCAGCGGGCGGCGGCGGTGGCCACCTCGTCGAGTTCCGCGAGGCTCAACTCGCGCGACCGCAGGAACGCCTCGTGCACCTCCTTGACCTGGCCGGGGTGGCGCTGCGCGAAGTCGCGCCGGGCGGCCCAGACGGCGAACACCATCGGCAGCCCGGTCCACTCCTTCCAGGCCTGGCCGAGGTCGACGACGGTGAGACCGCGGCCCGGCGCCTCGTACATGGCGCGCAGGGCTACATCGCCGATCACGACGGCGGCGTCGGCCTCGAGCAGCATCTGGGTCAGGTCGGGCGGGCAGCGGAAGTACTCGGGCGTCACGCCGTACCGCTGGTCGAGCAGCATCTGCGCGAGCAGCACGCCGGTCCGCGAGGTCGAGCCGAGCGCCACCTTCGCGCCGTCGAGGTCGGCCAGCGGGCGGGTGGTGACCAGGTTGACCGAGAGCACCGGCCCGTCGCTGCCGACCGCGAGGTCGGGCAGCAGCACGAGGTCGTCGGCGTTGCGCAGGTATTCCACGAGGGTGATCGGTCCGATGTCGAGGTCACCCGCGACCAGGTCGGCGCTGAGCTTCTCGGGGGTGTCCTTGTGCAGGTCGACGTCGAGCAGGGCGCCCGAGCGCATCAGGCCCCAGTAGATCGGAAGACAGTTCAGGAACTGGATGTGCCCGACGCGGGGCCTGCGAATCTCCGGCATGGTGCCCCACGCTATCCCGAGCAGTGGGACGCCGCTCAGGCAACCGCTGCGGATGTGACTTCCTGCTGGCGGATCGCCCTGGTCACCGGCACGGCGGCGGCGAGGACGGCCAGGACGCCGGCCAGGCCGAACGCGAAGACCAGGGCGCGGGGTGAGAACGGGCCGAGCAGGGCGCCGGCCAGGACGTAGCCGAACATGGCTCCGCCGTTGGCGGCCGCGTTGAGGCCGGCGAAGGCGCGGCCGCGGGCGCGTTCCGGCACCCGGCGGGCGACCAGGATGTTGCTGAACACCCCGAGACCGCCGTTGAGCAGGCCGCCGGCCAGCCAGAGCAGCACGACCAGCCAGACGCCGGGTGCGGCCGCGCTGATCACGACCGGCACGCAGGTGGCGCCGAGCAGCAGGAGCACGCCGCGGGCCAGCGCGTTGTCGTCCTCGTACCGGCGGATGATCCGGGCGAAGACCCACGCGCCGACCGCCATGCCCGCGGTCCACGACGCGGTGACCAGGCCGAACGCCGACGCCGAGGCGCCCAGGGTGTCGCGGACGAAGAAGACCTCGATGACGTTGACGGCGCCGACGCCGGCGACCACCACGCCGAAGGCGATGAACGTGGCGAGCAGCAGGCCGTCGGCGCGCAGCCGCCAGGGTGTCTCGGCCTCGGCCGCGGCGTCGACCGTCGCGGTGGCACCGCCGCGCCGCGTCCGCAGCAGCAGGCCGGCGCCCGCGACGGCGAGGTAGGTGAACGCGTCGATCAGCAGCGGCGGCCGGGTGCCGAACGCGCCGACCAGGAACCCGGCCGCCGCCGGGCCGAGCAGGGTGCCGATCATCGACGCGGTCTGCCCGATGGCGCTGGCCCGGGGCAGGTCGTCGCGGGTGACCATGGACGGGACGAGGGCCGCGAAGGTGGGGTTGGTGATCGCGAGGCCGGCGGCGAGCAGCGCGATCAGGCCGATCATCGCGAGCGGGGCCGACACGAAGGCCAGCGCGGTGCAGACGACGGCCTGGGCGAGGCCGGTGCAGACGAGCAGCGTACGGCTGTCGAAGCGGTCGGCGAGCCGCCCGGTCAGCGGGGCGAGGGCGACGATCGGCAGGGTCGCCGCGAGCCAGAGCCCGGACACCGCGAGGCCGCCGGCGCCCTGGTCCTGCAGGGCGAGCGCGAGCGTCGTCGCCGCCAGCGCGTCGCCGGCCATCGACAGCGCCCGCGACCCGGCGGTGAGGTAGACGTCGCTCCAGCGCGAACGCGTACCCGCAGATGTGAAGGACATACTTCGAAAGTAATCCTTCACATCTCTGCTTCGCAACCCCTCAGTCAGTCATCGGGGAAGAGCGCGATGTGTACGCGCACGGTCCGCGCCCCCGGCGGCGCGGTGTCCTTGCGGTCCCGCACCCGCAGCGGCTGGATCATCTGCTCCATCCGCGCGAAGAGGTCCTGCAACTCGTCGGCGGTCGCGAGAATCGTCGACGTGTTCAGCCCGGCGGCGTCCCGCCACTCCGCCGACTCGTCCCGCGACCGGGACATGAAGGCCTGCAGCCGGGCATGATCGCGCTCGACGTAGACGGCCACCAACGCGTCCTCCGCGGCCCGGGCCTCCGCGTCGGCGCCGGGTTGGAGGTCGACACCCCAGGAGTGCACGGGGCTCTGCCAGACGCGCTCGCGCCCGTCACCCCGGCTGGGCGCCTGCTCGATCATGCCGACCTTGGCCAGCTCCCGCAGGTGATAACTGGTGGCGCTGGGCGACAACCCGACGATCTCGGCCAACTCGGTGGCCGTACGCCCCTCACCGGTCGTGTTCAGATCCTCGATGATCGCCACCCGCGCCGGATGCGCCAACGCCCGCAACACCTTCGGATCCGAGATCCGGCGCCGCTCCTGCCCGACCTCCGTCATACGCCCATCGTCCCACCGTGCTCCACGACCGCCCGCCGGGCTCACGCGATCGCGGCGACGTCTCCATCATCGAAGTAGATGGCCTGCTGTAGTCGGCCACCGAGGGCTACCGCGAAACGGGCCACCACGTCCTGGCCCGAGATCTGGCCCTGCTCGATCTGCGACACCCGCCCCTTGGTGACTCCCATCCGGTCCGCCACCTGCTGCTGGGTGAGTCCACGGGCGCGGCGGATGTCGGCCAGTCGCCGCCCGACGACCTCAGCCAGCAACTCCTCCTTGCCTTCGGCGACGGCGGCCTCGCCACCCGCCCGCCGCACGTGCTCATCGCGGATGTCCTTCCACCGCACGTAACTGCTCATCGGCATCCTCCTGCTCCGTGCGTTCTTTCACGTAGATCTCGTACCGCTGCTCGGCCGGGTATAGCAATCGCTATACCCGCGCACGATATTCGGTGGAACGATCTCGGGGGGCGGCGTAGCGTGGATCGCCGCCGCGCTGTGGGTGCGGTTACCGGGCACTGCCGGCACCGGCGGGCGTTTGCGAGCGCCTCGCATGGAGTTCCGGGCGGCCCAGGTCTTCCCGATACAAACCCCGGAAGGTTTCTCGGATGACCCTGCCCGCTGATCGTCTTGTCAATGCCGACGCCACCGAGCCCGCGACCGATCTCGAGACCGACCTCGGCGCCGAGCGTGCCCATCTCGGTGCCTCCCGGGCCGCGCTGCAGCGCATGCGCCTGCGCGCCGAGGCCCTGTTCAGCACCGGCGGCAACGTCGCCGGTGACTCCTACACCGCCGAGACCCTCGGGCGTACGCTCGCCCGCCGCGTCGCCGAGCTGGCCGACGACCCGGACACTCCGCTGTTCTTCGGGCGCCTCGACTTCGGTTTCGGGCCGGCGGCCGAGGACCACGCCGGGCACCGCTACCACGTGGGTCGCCGGCACGTGACCGACGACGACGGCGAGCCGATGGTGCTCGACTGGCGGGCGCCGGTGTCCCGGTCGTTCTACCGCGCCAGCGCCCGTGACCCGCAGGGCATCGCGGTGCGCCGCCGGTTCGGGTTCAGCGCCGGGCTGCTGACCAGCTTCGAGGACGAGCACCTCGACCGCGGTGAGGAGCTCGGCACCAACAGCCGGATCCTGACCGCCGAGATCGAGCGCCCGCGCGTCGGGCCGATGCGCGACATCGTCGCGACGATCCAGCCGGAGCAGGACGAGCTCGTCCGGGCCGACCTCGACGTCTCGATCTGCGTGCAGGGCGCGCCCGGCACCGGCAAGACGGCGGTCGGCCTGCACCGCGCGGCGTACCTGCTCTATCTGCACCGCGAGCGGCTCCGCCGGTCGGGCGTGCTGGTGGTCGGGCCCAACCGGGCGTTCCTGTCCTACATCTCGGCCGTGCTCCCGGCCCTCGGCGAGGTCGAGGTCGAGCAGGCCACCGTCGACGACCTGATCGCCGCGGTCCCGGTCCGGGCGCAGGACACCCCCGCCGCCGCCGCGGTCAAGCACGACGCCCGGATGGCGACCGTGCTCGCGGCGGCCCTCGAAGCGCACATCCGGACCGAGACGGAGCCGATGACGGTGCCCGACGGCTCGTACCGGTGGCGGATCGGCGCCGAGGTCCTGCGCCGGCTGGTCGAGGAGGTCCGCGCCGAAGGGCTGCCCTACGGCACGGCCCGCGAGCGGGTCCGGGCCCGGGTGGTCAGCCTCCTGCAGCGCCAGTCCGAGGCGCGCCGCGGCGACTCGCCGAACGACGCCTGGCTGCGCCGGATGGGCAAGGCCAAGCCGGTCACCGATTTCCTCGACCAGGTCTGGCCCGCGATGACACCGGAAGGGCTGGTCGCGGAGATCCTCACGGACCCGCCGGCCGGCGTGCTCTCCGACGAGGAGCGCGACCTGATCCGCTGGGCGGCGGCGCCGCGTTCGCTGAGATCGGCGAAGTGGACCACCGCCGACCTCGTGCTGATCGACGAGGCGGCGGGTCTGATCGAGCGCCGGCCGAGCTTCGGCCACGTGGTCGTCGACGAGGCCCAGGACCTGTCGGCGATGCAGGCCCGGGCGATCGCCCGGCGCAGCGAGCACGGCTCGATCACCCTGCTCGGCGACCTGGCCCAGGGCACCGCGCCGTGGGCGGCCGCCGACTGGAAGGAGACGCTGCGGCACCTGGGCAAGCCGGACGCCGAGGTGGTCCCGCTGACGATCGGCTTCCGGGTGCCGGCCGCGGTGGTCGCGTTCGCCAACCTGCTGCTGCCGGCCCTGGCGGTCGACGTGCCGGTGGCCCGGTCGCTGCGGCACGACGGCGGCCTGACCATCGACGCGGTCACCGACCTCGACACGGCGACCGCCGCGGAGGTCCGCGCGGCCCTGACCCACGACGGCTCGGTCGGCGTGATCGCGGCCGACGCCGCGGTGGCGCAGGTCCGCGCGGCGCTGAGCGCCGCGGGCATCGACTCCGCGACGGCCGACGACGTCGAGTCGCAGGCGCGGGTCACGGTCGTGCCGGCCTCGGTCGTCAAGGGCCTGGAGTACGACCACGTGGTGGTCGTCGAGCCGGCCGAGATCGTCGCCGCCGAGCCCCGCGGCCTGCACCGCCTCTACGTCGTCCTGACCCGCGCCGTCAGCCGCCTCTCGGTGCTGCACACCCAACCGCTGCCGGGCCCGCTCGCAACTGATCCTGACTAACCGAGGGATACGGCACGAAGGGAAGTCCGGGAGGCGACATAAATGAACGGTCCCGGCTGGTTGAGCAGGGCGGCGATAGCCCGCCACTGGCACATCACGATTTCCAACTGCTCGAACGTCCCGTGGGCCTGCCCTGTCGCTAGGGCAACCATCCGCGCGCCATGCTTTCGCACCGCATTCAGCTCAGCGGAGTGAGCTTGGATCTGACCATCCCTGGTGATGATCAGCCAACCCATAGCGCTCACTGGTCCGATCCAGTCAACGTCCAGCTGATGCGGACCCTCCACAATGCATGCCGGCCTTTCCTTCCGGTGAACAACCCCGCCCGGGTCTCCCGGGTAGGTCACATCCGGACGGAGACGAGCGAGAACATGGCCGAGCCCGAGAATGTCGGCGTCTATGTAATACCGAACTTTTGCGGGCTTCAGCCTGCTCACGCGGCCGAGCGAGCCGATTCGGCTCGCCTTGAGTTCTCGTATGCCAAAGCCCAGCGGACGTCGGCTATCGAGAGTTCGTATAGGTTGGCCAGCGACTCGACATCTTCGCCGGAGTCTTCCTGCTCCCAGATCGCAGCAGTGCTGATGCCGCCCACCGCAGGGCGCCCGAAACGTGCGCTGGGCCGGATGCGGACGGTCGAGGCTTCGTCCTCCGCCGGGCGCCACCCCGCGGGACTGTCGCCATCCCAGTCGACCCGCTCGTAGAACTTCTCGGATGGGGCCGTCAAGATTAGCTGTCCGCTGATCTGAGCGACGAGGTGGAACTCCGGATCGAGGCCGCTCGACTCCTGCGCTCGGAGGACGAGTTCACGGTTGATCACGTAAGGGCGTCGATCCGCGAGCGGATAAGGCACCCCGAGCCCTTCACGCATAAGTCCGATGAAAGCGCGAAGCTCAGCCATTGGGACGTTCTTCTCCCGACGGTACTGCCCGAGAAGTCCCGCCTCCACAAACTCAGCCCACGTAACCACGCGTCGACCTAGCGGCTCGGTACGAAGGATGGGCTTGTATTCCCGGCCGCGCCGCTCTCCACCCTCGAGCCAGTAATGCAGCGTGCCCTGACTGACCCGCAGGAGCCGGGCGGCTTCTGCTTCGGAGAACATCTCGCGGTCGAGAACGGTGGCCACATCAACAGTTTGGCACCGACATGCTGCCGTGACAGCCCCACCGTCAGCTCCATGATGCCAACCTTCATCGATCGTGCTCCCCGGCGCAGTTGCCTACCAGCGCAACCTAGCGATGCGGCCCTGTTCGCCGGAGGCGAAGCAGACCGCCAGGCCCGCGCACTCCACCGCGTCGAAGCTGCCGCTGTCGAAGAGCGACCAGTGGCGGCCCCCGTCGAAGGAGATGTCGCTGCCCGTCGGGCCGACCGCGAGCACCGGGCCCAGCCTGGTCATCCAGGCCGCGCCCGAGCGGTACTCGCCCGGCTCCCGGGGCGCCGGCGTCCAGGTGCGGCCGCCGTCGCGGGTCAGTGCGACCCCGTCCGGTGCGGCGGACGGGGTCGCGTAGTCGCCGCCGACGGCGACGCCGTGGTCGCGGTCGCGGAACGCCAGCGAGTAGATGCCCGCCGACGGGCCGCTGGGCACCGGCGTGTCCGACACGGTCCAGGTGCGGCCGAGGTCGTCGCTGCGGAAGACCCGGGCCGTCGCGCCACCGCCCGTCGCGAAGTAGGCCCGGCCGCCGACCGAGACCAGGCACGTGCCGCTCGCCGCGAACGCGAACTCGCCCGGCAGCGCCGCCGGCATGCCGGCCGACGGGACGACCGACCACGAGCGGCCCGAGTCCGCGGTGGCCAGGATGCGGAACCTGCCGTCGACGGGGTCCGACAGCGCCAGGCCGTGCCGCTCGTCGAGGAACGTCAGGCAGTCGTAGAACGCGGCCGGGTCCTCGTTGCGGAACGTCTCGGCCCAGCTTCGCCCGCCGTCGGCCGTGCGGTAGACCCGGGAGTCCGTGCCCGTGCCGATCGACAGCGCGACCGCCCGGCGGGCGTCGAACGCCGCGATGTCGCGGAACTGCAGCGCCGCGGCGGACGGTGGGCCGACCGACGACCAGGTGCGCCCGCCGTTGACCGTACGCAGCACCGTGCCCTCACTGCCGCTGGCCCAGACGGTGCTGGCGCTGACCACGGACAGGCCGCGCAGCCGGGCCGTGCTCCCGGTCGGCGACAGTTCCCACGACGGCGACGGGCTATGGGTGAACCCCGCCGAGACGGCCAGCACGCCGAGTGAGACGGCGGCCATCGACGCTCTCCGCATCCACATGCCGTGTCAACTTACCCGCGATATCGACCTACTTCCACGCCCGCTCCGCCAGGTCGCCGAGGCGCCGTAGGGCGTTGGCCCGCGAGCCCAGGGCACACAGGCTGCCGAGGATCACGTCCTTGTCCCGATCGGACGGTCGCAGGTCGCCGAGGATCCGCTTGGCGCCGTCGGCACCGAAGCCGCGGGTCCAGCCGTTGTTGTCGAAGAAGTGGATGCGCGCGATGGCCTCCCGCAGCGCCGCGCTGCGGGTGTCCGCGGTGACCTCGCCGGTCGTCAGGTCGAGGGCCCGCGTCTCCATCGCCCAGCCGATCAGTGGAGTCCCGCCCGACTCCACCGCGGCGAACGCACCGAAGCGCGCCGCCTGGATCGCTGTGCAGACGTCGTGGTAGTCGGGTTGGACGGCGAGCACGGCGTGACCTCGCCCGGGGTGGCCCTCCACGAGGCGCAGGAGGGGCTGGAGCGCGTGGGTGCGCGCCTGGTCGAGCACCCACGCTGCCGCCAGGTCGGCGGCGTCGTTTCGAGGGGTGAGGTCGTTCGGCACCCATGCGGTGCGGTAAGCAACACTCACGAATGCTGACGTAACCACGAAACGCGTCGAAACTCACGAATGACTACTAGTCATCTCGGCCAATCTCTACTGACCGGACGGATTACCTCGATACGGGACAACGAGCGGGCCGTCGACGCTGTCCACCACCCGCACGCGGGCGCGGTAGAAGCGCGACAGGATCTCCTCGGTCAGCACCTCGCGCGCGGTCCCCGCGGCCACCACGACGCCCTCGGCGAGCAGCACCAGGCGGTCCGCGTACCCGCCGGCGATCGACAGGTCGTGCATCGTCGCCACCACCGTCAGCCCCTGGTCGCGCCGCAGCGTGTCGACCAGTTCGAGCACCTCCTGCTGGTGCCCGATGTCCAGCGCGCTGGTCGGCTCGTCGAGCAGCAGCAGCGACGGCTCCTGGGCCAGCGCGCGGGCCAGGAACACCCGCTGCCGCTCGCCGCCGGAGAGGGTGTCCAGCTCGCGGCCGCCGAACCCGGCCAGGTCGAGACGGTCCAGCAGCGCGCGCACCGCGGCCAGGTCGGTGGCCGACTCCCGGCCGAGCAGCGAGACGAACGGCGTCCGGCCGAGCAGGACATAGTCGAAGACGGACATGCCCGGGGGTACGACCGGCGCCTGCGCGACGGTGGCCACGGTGCGCGCCCGGGCCCGCCGCCGCATCCGCTCCACCGGCGTGCCGAGCAGGGAGACGGCGCCCGCCGTGGGCAACAACCCGCCGAGCGCCCGCAGCAGCGTCGACTTCCCGGCCCCGTTGGGCCCGATCACCGCGACCCACTCGCCCGCCGCCACCGACAGGTCGATGCCGCGCAGGATCGGCGTCTTCCCGAGGGTGACGTGCAGGCCGTGCACGTCGACGGCGGCGGTCACGTCAGCACCCGCTTCGCGGTGCGCAGCACGAGCACGAAGAACGGCCCACCGACGAACGCCGTGACCACGCCGATCGGGATCTCGGCGGGCGCGGCGAACGTCCGCCCCGCGAGGTCGGCCAGGGCCAGGAACGCGCCGCCGAACAGCATCGACAGCGGCAGGATCGACCGGTAGCTGCCACCGGCGAGCATCCGCACGATGTGCGGCACCACGATGCCGACGAAGCCGATCAACCCCGAGACCGAGACCGCCGCCGCCGTGCCGAGCGAGGCCGCCGCGATCAGGATGTAGCGGGACCGCTGCGGGTGCAGGCCCAGCCCGCTCGCCTCGTCGTCACCGACGGAGAGCACGTCGAGCTCGCGGCGCAGGGCGAGCACGACGACCGAGGTCACGACGGCGTACGGCAGCAGCAGCCGCACCTCGTGCCAGCCGTTGGTGGCCAGCCGCCCGAGCAGCCACGAGTAGATGGCCCGGATGTCGTCGGCGTTGCGCTGCATGAGATAGGTCTGCCCGGCCGCGAGGAACGCGGACACCGCGACGCCGGCCAGGATCAGCGACGCCGGGCTGCGGTCACGGCCGGCGACGCCGAGCAGATAGGTCAGCCCGACGGCGACGAGGGCACCGGCGAAGGCCGCCAGGGGTACGCTCGGCGGCAGCGCGCCGATGTCCATGTCGGACCCGCGGAACGCCACCACCGCGGTGACCGCGAGACCGGCGCCGGCCGCCGCGCCCAGCAGATACGGGTCGGCCAGCGGGTTGCGGAACGCACCCTGGTAGCAGCCGCCCGCCAGGGCCAGCATCGCGCCGGCGAGCAGCGCCAGCACCACCCGCGGCAGCCGGAGCTGCAACAGGATCGCCGCGTCGCGCTCCGAGAGTCCACTGTGGATGTCGACGCCCGGGATCAGGTCGAGCAGCTCGGCGGCCACCCCGCCGGGCGGCAGCGAGACCGGGCCGAAGGCGAGCCCGGCGATGGCCGCGACCACCACGGCGAGCACACCGCCGAGCAGCCACGGCCACCGTACGCCGGGGATTTTCAAGGGTTTCAGGCCGGCACCTTCGAGACCGCGTCGGCGACCTGGCGGAGCAGGTCGACGGTGCGCGGGCCCCAGCGCGAGCCGATGTCGTCGTTGAGCGGCACGATCTGCCCGGCCTTCACCGCGGTGATGCCGGCCCAGCCGGGACGGGCCTTGACCGTGTCGGCGCTCTGCTGGCAGCACACCGTGTCGGACAGGAAGATCAGGTCGGGGTCGGCCTTCACCAGCGCCTCGGCGGAGAGCTGCGGGTAGCCGCCGTTCTTGCCGTCGGCGTCGGCGGGGTCGGCGATGTTCTCCAGGCCGAGCTGGCCCAGCAGCGAGCCGACGAAGGTCTTGGAGGTCAGCGAGTAGAGCTCCGGGCCCAGCTCGTAGTAGTAGGTCAGCTTGGTCGCGCGCTTCGGGACGTCGGCGACGAGCTTGTCGACCTCCTCCTTCATCCGCTTGGCCAGGTCCTCCGCGGCCGGCTTGTTGCCCGTCAGCGCGCCCAGGTCGGTGATCTGCCGGTACGTGTCGTCGATCGTCTTACCGGCCGCGGCGAGGTACACCGGGATCTTGAGCTGGGTGAGCTGGGCGACAACGTTGTTGGTGTCGTTCGAGACGACCACGAGGTCGGGCGACTTCCCGGCGATCGCCTCGGCGTTGGGCTGGAAGCCCGACAACTCGCTCTTGGGCGCCTCGGCCGGGAAGTTGGACTGGTCGTCGACCGCCAGCACCTGCTGGCCGGCGCCGACGGCGAAGAGCATCTCGGTCGCCGTCGGCGAGAGCGAGACGATCTTGGTGGGCTTGGCGGCGACGGTGACGTCACCGATCGTGACCGGGAACTCGGCCGTCGCGCCGACGTCCTGGTTCGGGGGCGTGCCGCCGTTCTCCGTGTTGCCGCCCGACCCACAGCCGGCGAGCGCGAGGGCCGCGCCGAGGGTGAGGGTCAGCAGACGAGCCTGATATCGCATCGATGCCTCCTGTCGGTCGAGGTCTGGTGCTTCGCCGACAGGGGTTCCGCCCGTCCGCGAGGCGCCCTTCCTCGAGAGCGCTGGTTCGCGACCTCGGCAGGCGACCTGGCTTGTCCCCTTCCACGAAGAAAAGGGGCATCACAGTTGCGGGACAGCGCCGGGTTCACACCGGCTTCGCTGCGGTCGGTCGGGAGCACGGTAACCCAGTGGTCACCATGGTCGGGAGAGCGATTGCGCCCTCGTTAGATACGCCACCGGCGCCCCGCCGCGGATCGGACGGGACGCCGGTGGCGTGGGATGCCTAACTCCGGGTGATCCGGACGTCGTCGACGCCCGCCTCGACGAGGGACGCGGTCGACGCGTCGGCCGCCTCGATCAGGATCCGGACCGACTGCCCGGCGTACGCGGACAGGTTGGCGTTGGCCACCGCCCAGGCGCCGTTGCGGTTGGTGGCCGCGCCGGCCTGGCTGAACACGGCCGTGGTGCCGCCGTTGTGCTGCACGCTGACCCGGAAGTAGTCGGCCGACGACGAGTTCGAGCCGTGCGCGAGGTACCACGACAGGCTCAGCGTCAGCGTCCCGCCGGTGGGCAGCGTGATGGCCGACGAGCGGATGCTGGTCACGCCGCCGTCGACGTCGAAGTCGCCCGCCGCCGAGCCGGCTGACGCCCCGGTGACCAGGTCGTTCGTGCCGCTGACGGTCGTGCCGAGCTGCTTGGCACCGCTGGACGTGGTCGCCGCCGGGTCACCGCGCACCCACTGGCCGCTGGTCGCGGTGTCGGTGCCGGACGGGTTCGCGGCCCAGCCGGTCGCCGACTCGAAGGTGTCGGAGTAGACCGTGGTGCCGCCGCCACCGCCGCAGTACTGTGCCTCCTTGCCGATCACGCGGTACGGGCAGTCCGCCTGCTCCGCGAGCATCAGCACGGCCTCGCGGTTGCGGCTGGTCTGCGCCGGGATCACCTCGTCGGGCGGGTAGAAACCGCCGCCACCGGACGAACCGGGATACATCTCGAACGTGTACGCCCAGATCTTGTGGGTCGCCCACATCCAGTCGATGCTGTCGCCGTCGGTGATGTAGAGGTCGGACGACTGCTCGGGTGTGTAGCCGTTGGTCGCCGCCATCTGCTGGCCGAGCGTGGCGAACGTGTTGTATTCGTCGGCCGTCATCCCGGGCGCGGTGTTCGCGGTCGTGTAGCCGTAGGGCCAGAGCACGAGCTGCGAGTACGTATGGAAGTCGATGTTCGCCTTGATCTGCTGCACGCCGCTGACGACCCGGCTGTTGACGAAGTCGCGCAGGCGCGAGGTCTCGGGCGCGCTGAACGCCGACGGGCCGCGGTAGGTCTCGGAGCTGGTCGTGCCCGACGAGCCGCCGCAGCAGCCCCAGTTGTAGCTCCAGTTGCGGTTGAGGTCGGTGCCCACATTGGACGATCCGGCGTTCGGCTGCCGGTTCTTGCGCCAGCTCCGGTAGGAGCCCGTGGCGATGTCGTACTCGCTGCCGTCGGGGTTGACCGTCGGCACGATCCAGATCTCCCGGCTGTTGACGATGTTGGTGATCCGGGAGTCCGAGCCGTAGCTGTCGGTCAGCAGGTTGAGCAGGTAGATGGCCATCTCGACGGTCAGGTGCTCGCGGGCGTGCTGCTGGGCGTTGAACAGGATCTCCGGCTCGGCCTCGTCGAGGTTGACGTTGTCGGAGATCTTGATCAGCATCAGGTCGCGGCCCTCGTACGAGCTGCCGATCGAGAGCTTGCGGGCGATCGACGGGTGGTCCGCGACGACCTGGTTGACCACGGCCGTGAGCTCCGCGTAGTCGTGGTAGTTCGAGTCGGCCGGCGGGAACGCCAGCGTGGTCGGCCCACCACTGGCCGCGGGCGGCGTCACCTTCTCCAGCGTGAAGCCCAGCCGCCCGATGGCCGCGGCCTCGCTCGCGGTGGCGGTGACGTTGAGGACCCCGTGCTCGACGTAGTCGATGGCAGCGCCGGTGCGGGCGACCGCGTTGCGGTCGGCGACGGTCTTCGGGCCGAGGACGCGGTATTCGGCCGAGGTCGCCGCGGCGCCGCCGCCGGGCGCCGGTGCGTGCGCGCCGACCGGATTGGCCGAGGCGACGAGCAGGCCCACGATCGCGGCGCTGACCAGTGCGGTAGCGACACGACGCCGACCCAGGGAGTTGGCCATGCATGACCTCCGGGGGTTGGTGGAGGAACGATGGTCGAACTCCACCACCGGATTCATGGTCATATCAATATGGGTCTTTGCGCGAATCCATGCCAAGCCGATCATCCTGCCGGCAATGAACTTCAGCGGAACGAACTCTGGTGAAACTTCCTTTCAACAGCGATAGTGACAGCCATGAACGCTTCAGCACGGGCGGCCGTCGCTATCTGCGGGGCGGTTGCCTTGATTGCCGGGATGGCGGCGCCGGCCGGTGCCGCCGTTACCCCGACGCCCGTCCATGACGAGCAGATCACGTATCAGGGCTGGTCGACCTATCGCGACTGGCGCACCGGCACCCACCAGGGCACCCTGGCGCTGCCGGGCATTCCGGGCGTTCCCGGCCTGCAGGGTGGTGTCACCATCCTGCGTCCACAGGGGACGACCGACTACGCGGACCCGCACACCGGTGTCACCCGGAGCTGGAACTACGCCACCTGGACCTCGCCGAAGCGGGAGGTCGGGTTCGACGCCAGCGAGCTGATCGCGTCGTGGAACGCGGAGACGCCGCGCGGCACCTGGATCCAGGTCGAGATGCAGGGCACCTACAACACGGGCAACCTCACCCCGTGGTACGTCATGGGGCGCTGGGCCTCCGGCGACGAGGACATCCGGCGCACGTCGGTGAACCGGCAGGGTGACCCGTACTCGACGATCTGGACCGACACGTTCTCGATCGACGACGTGGCCAACGGCGTGATGCTGAGCGCCTACCAGCTCCGGCTGACCCTCTACCGGGCGCCGGGCCAGCTCGCCTCGCCGCGGGTCTGGGCGCTCGGCGCGATGTCGTCGTACGTGCCGGACCGGTTCGAGGTGCCGGCCAGCGCCGGGCGGATCGCCTGGGGCAAGGAGCTCGCGGTGCCCCGCTATTCACAGAACATCCACGAAGGGCACTACCCGGAGTACGACGGCGGCGGCGAGGCCTGGTGCTCGCCGACCTCGACGGAGATGGTGGTCGAGTACTGGGGCCGTAAGCCGTCGGCCGCGGACACCGCCTGGGTCGACCCCACCTACCCCGACCCGACCGTCAACCACGCGGCCCGGATGACCTACGACTACACCTACGACGGCGCCGGCAACTGGCCCTTCAACACGGCGTACGCGGCGTCGTTCGCGGGTCTGGAGGGCAAGGTCACCCGGCTGCACTCGCTGGACGAGGCCGAGCGCTTCATCGCGGCCGGCATTCCGCTCGTGACCTCGCAGTCGTTCCTGGCCAGCGAGCTGGACGGGGCCAACTACGGCACCTCCGGGCACCTGTTCGTGATCGTCGGCTTCACCAAGGACGGCGACGTCATCGTCAACGACCCGGCCAGCTCGTCGAACGACGTGGTGCGCAACGTCTACAAGCGCAGCCAGTTCGAGCAGATCTGGCTGCGCACGAAGCGGATCAACGCGTCCGGCGGCGTCTCGGGCGGCACCGGCGGCATCGCGTACCTGATCAAGCCGTGGTGGAAGCCCTGGCCGAAGGTCGCGGGCTCGACCAACTGGTAACGAGTAAGGAACGGTCCGTTGTTAACGCATAGCGTTAACAACGGACCGTTCCTTACTCGTCGTCGTCGCCGGCCAGCGCGGAGCGCAGCTTGGCCTTGTCGGCGCGGCGCTTGTCGACGCTGTCGGCGAGCTGCTGCGCCATCTGGTCGCGCCAGGTGCGCAGGAAGAACCACGAGACCGCGGCCGAGAAGGCCAGCGCCAGGATGAGCTTGAGGAACAGGCCCATCGGTACGGGCAGCAGCGCGGCGAAGACGACCACGAACAGGCCCAGCCGGGCCAGCGTGTACTTGACGGTGGGGCTCACGACATCACGTCCTGGGGAGTGGCGCGGCGTTCGGCCAGCGACGGGGCGGCGTCGTACTCACGCACGACGTTGTAGCGGGTGTCCCGCTCCACCGGGCGGAAGCCGGCGTCCCAGATCAGGTCGAGCAGGTCCTCGCGGTGCATGGTGTTCGGCGTGCCGTACGAGTCGGCGTCGTGGGTGATCTTGTATTCGACCACCGAGCCGTCCAGGTCGTCGACGCCGAAGTTGAGCGAGAGCTGGGCGACCGACAGGCCGTGCATCACCCAGAAGCACTTCACGTGGGGCACGTTGTCGAACAGCAGGCGGGACACCGCGAAGGTCTTGAGCGACTCCGCCGGAGAGGCCATCGTCGTACGCGCCTGCAGCTTGTTGCGGACCTTGCCGTCCTGCGAGTCGACGAAGTCGTGCTGGTAGCGCAGCGGGATGAAGACCGCGAACCCACCGGTCTCGTCCTGCAGCTCGCGCAGCCGCAGCACGTGGTCGACGCGGTGCCGGGGCTCCTCGATGTGCCCGTACAACATGGTCGACGGGGTCTTCATGCCCTTGCTGTGTGCCAGCTTGTGGATCCGCGACCAGTCTTCCCAGTGGGTGTCGTGGTCGACGATGTGCTGCCGGATCTCCCAGTCGAAGATCTCCGCGCCGCCGCCGGTCAGCGACTCGAGGCCGGCGTCCATCAGCTCGTCGAGGATCGCCTCGGCCGGCAGCCCGCTGATCTTCTCGAACCACTGCACCTCGGTCGCCGTGAAGCACTTGAGGTTGACGTTCGGCAGCGCCGCCTTCAGCTCGCGCAGCACCTTGGGGTAGTAGCGCCACGGCAGCGTCGGGTGCAGGCCGTTGACGATGTGCAACTCGGTGAGCTGCTCGCTCTCCATCTCCTTGGCCTTGCGGACGGCCTCGTCGATGCGCATCGTGTACGCGTCCTTCTCGCCCGGCTTGCGCTGGAACGAGCAGTAGGCGCAGCTTGCCGAGCAGACGTTCGTCAGGTTGAGGTGCCGGTTGATGTTGAACATCACCCGGTCGCCGTTGAGCTCCGTGCGCTTGTGGTGAGCCAGCCGGCCGAGCCAGGCCAGATCGTCGCACTCGTAGAGGTCCACACCGTCCTGACGGGTAAGTCGGATCCCGGCGTAGACCTTTTCCTCGAGCTCGTGCTTACGTGCCTCGTCCATGCAGGCGAGCGTACGTGTCGGCGGCTGGTGATCACCGTTGGGCCACAGCCGTTCATCCGTTCACAGCGTCTCGTTACCGCTGCTGCCATCGACAGTCGCCACAGTTTTGCGGTAGTAACGAGTGTGACGGGATACACCAGACGGGCGCTCGGCAGCCAGCCGGTGCGTAAGGTGCCGCGTGGTGTTCGGTCGTCACAAAGCGACATATCGGGGAGGATCATGTCGAGCCGGCAGCCCAACAGCCGCGACTACCCGCTGCACATGCGGGTTTTGAGACCCGTGGCCTGGGCAGCGTTGCTGACCGCGACCGCGACCGCTGCGGCCGGTTTCGGCACGCCCGCGTTCGCCGACCCGCCCTTCCCCGCCACCGCGCCCGACGACGGCGCCCGCCCCCAGGCGATCGGCACGGTCCAGGTGCCCGGCCAGGCGCCGGTCACGAGCCTCCCGCAGGTGCCGCCCGCGACCACCAGCGGCCCGCTGGCCGCGCGGATCAACTCCAGCCAGATCGAGGTCGCCGCCCTGGGCGAGCAGGTCCTCGAGATGCGGCAGCAGCGCGACCAGGCCGAGACCGACCTGCAACTGGCCGACGCCAACCTGCGCCAGATGCGCGACGCGCTCACGCAGGCCCAGCGCAACGCCGACAGCGCCGCGGGGGAAGCCCTCAAGGCAGCGGCCGCGATGCCGCCCGGCGTTTACGACCGCGACCTGCAGGACCTCGACATGCTGCGGCGGATGGTCACCGGCCAGTCCGCCGGCCCGCACCCGGAGATCGCGGGCGACGGGGTCGAGCGCGCGCGGGTCGCCGAGCAGAACGCCACCGCCTACTACGCGGCGATGCGCACGAAATACGACGAACTGGCCAAGAAGACCGGTGATCTCGAGAAGACGCGTACGACGAAGGAAGCCGCGCTGCGCCAGTTGCGGGCCGACAACGTCGAGGAGCTCGAGGAGATCGAGCGCGCCGAGGACCGGGCCGAGCAGCGCAACGGCGCCCAGTGGGTCCAGAACGAGAGCGCCGCGGGCATGCGGGCCAACCCCCGGGCGCTCAAGGCGGTCCAGTATGCGCTGGCCCAGCTCGGGGATCCGTACGTGTGGGCGGACGAGGGGCCGAACTCGTTCGACTGCTCCGGCCTGATGTGGGCCGCCTACCGGTCGGCCGGCTACCAGCTCCCGCGGGTGGCCCGCGACCAGTACTACGCCACCCGCACCCGGACGGTGCCGCAGGGCGCGATGCTGCCCGGCGACCTGATCTTCTTCAACTCGGGGCCCAACTGGTCGACCATCTATCACGTCGGCATGTACCTGGGCGGCGGCAAGATGGTCCAGGCACCGACCACGGGCGACGTCGTGAAGATCTCGTCCGTCCGGTGGTCACGGTTCTACGCGGCGACGCGGGTGTTCCCGGCGATTCCGGCGCCCACGACGCCGCCAACCACGCCGCCGACGAAGCCCCCGACCACGCCGCCCACGAAGCCGCCGACCACGCCGCCGACGAAGCCGCCGGTCCAGGGGACGAAGCCGCCGACGCAGGAGCCGACGAAGCCGCCCACCGAGGAACCGACGAAGCCGCCCACGGAGGAGCCCACCAACCCGCCCGCCGAGGAGCCCACCACTCCGCCCGCGGGCGAGGAGCCGACCGACCCGCCGGCTCAGGAGGAAGAAGAGCCCACCACCCCGCCGGCGGCACCCTCGGCGACCCGCGACAGCACGCCGTCGAGCGATTCGGCGGCCACGCCGACGGGCACGTCAGGGAGTTGAGGCCGCTTCCCGGCGAACCGGGGTGTGCGGTTGTGCCACGATGTGGCATTGGCACGCCACGCCGGGCGGGCATCTGCGCGCCCGGCGGTGGGCAGGGAGGCAGCGATGGACGACAAGCCGCAGCGGTCCAGCGACGCACGACCCGACCCCGAGGTCGACGAGTCGGCGCCGCCCGGCAGCCTGGCCGCGGAGCTACCGCCGCTGCCACCACCACCGCCGGTGGGCACCGCGTTGCCTGAGCAGGTGGTGGAGGAGCTGCCGGACGCGTACGAGCCACCCCCGCCGCCGGCCGGCGGCGGGGCACTCTGGCCGTCGGGCGCGCCGGGTGCCTCGGGCGCCTCGGGCTCGGGCTCGGGCGACAAGCCCGGCTGGACGCGGCCGACACCGGTGTCCGAAATTTCGTATATCCCGACCGCACCCGCGGGCGGGACGCCGACCGGCGCGGCCGGACGGGCGTCGGTCCGCACGAGCGCGGCGCCCGAGGGTGGATATGTCGCTCCGCCGGCAGTGCCGGGCACCTACCGGGCGGGCGAAGCAGCGGCGGCCGCGGCTGCGCCGCCGACCGCGCCCGCGGCACCACCGACCACGCCCGCCGCACCACCGACCGCGCCCGCCGCACCGCCGGCCTCGCCCGCCGCCGGCCCGATCCAGCCGTTGCCGGCCAGGGGTCCGGTGCCACCGCTCGACCGCCGGGTGCCGAAGGTCCCGGTAGCCGACGAGTCGCCGTGGTCGGGTTTCGCGGTGCCGTTCCGCAAGGCGGAGCAGGCGGAGGCCCAGGGCTATGTGCGCCCGCCGGCCGAGCCCGGTCCGCAGGCCGAGGCGCCGAGCTATGGGCGCTCTCCCGCTGAGGCCAGTCCGCCGGCGGAAGCCCGCGCCTATGGACGCCCGCAGACGGAGGCCGGGTCGCCGGCCGAAGCCGGGGGCTATGGGCGCCCGCAGGGCGAGGCCGGTCGGAGCGCTCCGCCGACAGCGGCCGGCTACTCGCTGCCGGGCGTCGAGCCGGTGGCCAGCGAGGGCGAGGCGCCATCAGCGGAGCCCGCCGCGTCCGCCATCCCGGCCCAGCGGACGGGGTGGTCGGCCAGCACGCCGGCTGGGCTACCCACGACCGACGCGCCGGCCGACGAGGCCGCGGTCAAGGCGCGCGCCACGGTGCCGGGCACCCGCCGGCCCTCGGTGGCGGAACTCGCCTACGGCGTGCCGGCCGTAGCCAGCGGCAGCGCCAAGGTCTACCGCGCCGGCGCGGCCGACCTGCTCGCGGGCCGCGGCGGCGCACCCCGCCAGACCTCGGGCGGGCCCGCGGGCACAGGCAGGCCGGACGAGTCAGGCCCGGACCCCGACCCCGACCCAGCCCACCCAGGCCCCGACGCCGCCCAACCCACCGCCAACGAGCCGTCCCAGGACGACCTGAACCCTGCGGCCGCCGACGCAGATCCCGGCGACCCGCACGCCGCTGACCCGGAGCGCGACGAACCGCAGCTCGCCGACCCGCAGCCCGACCAACCGTTGTCCGGCAAACCGCAGCTCGGCGACCCGCGACCAGGCGAACCGCAGCTCGGCGACCGGCGTCTCGGCGACCCGCAGCCCGACAAGCCGCAGTTCGGCGAAACGCGGCTCGGCGACCCGCGCCCCGGAGAACCGCAGCCTGACCAGCCCCAGCCCGGTGAGCCAGAGCCCGGCGAACCGCAACCCGACGAGCCAGCGCCCGGCGAACCGCGGCCCGGTGAGCCACAGCCTGGTGAACCGCGGCCCGGTGAGCCGCGGCCGGGTGAGCCGGAGCCTGAGCCGGGTGAGCCCGGTCCCGGTCGTCCTACGCCGGGTCGGCGGCCCACGCCGGCGCCGACCGAGCCCGAGCCGGAGCCGCCGCTGCGGCCGCAGCCGCCGTTCCCGGGCCCGGAGCCGACGCCGGGACCGGCCCCGTCGCCGTTCCCGCCTGCGCCGCAGCCGCCGGGTCCTGGACCGACACCGCCTGGGCCGACACCGCCTGGGCCCCCGCCTGTGCCGCCCTCGCCGGTGCCACAGCCGCCTCCCTCGCCCGTTCCGCCGCTGCCGGAACCGCGCCCACCGGTCCCGCCCGGGCCGCCGGTCCCGCCACCCGGCCCACCGCCGGGTCCGTCGCCGGCGCCGCCGTTCCCGCCGCCACCGGCGGTGGTCCGGCCGACCGGAACCGCACCCGCGCCCGCCCTACCGAGCTGGTCCGATACGGCCGGCCCGGGCTCGACCGGCGCACCGGACGTCGGTCGGCCGGTCGAGGCGGCGCCGCGCTGGTCCGAGTCGACCAACCCAGCCGCGCCCGGCGCGCCCGCGGTTGGGCGGCCCGCCGAGGCAACGCCGGCCGCCGCCCTGCCGAGCTGGCCCGAGCCCACCAACCCCGCCCCGCCCGGCGGACCCGCCGCTCGGCGGCCCGCCGAGGCAACGCCGGCCGCCGCTCTACCGAGCTGGCCCGAGCCCACCAACCCCGCTCCGCCCGGTGCACCCGCCGCTCGGCGGCCCGCCGAAGCAGCCCCAGCCGGCGCCGCCCTGCCGAGCTGGCCCGAACCCGCCAACTCCGCCTCGCCCTCGGGTGGGCCGAACGCCGACGCCGCGCCGACCGCCGCACTGCCCGGCTGGCCGGAGCCAGCCAATCCGGCCCCGCCCGCTGGGGCCTTGCCTAGTTGGCCCGAGGCGACCAATCCCGCCGCGCCGGGGGCGTCCAACGTCGCCGGGGACTATCACCGGTGGGCGCAGGGGCAGCGGGGTGGGCGGCTCTATGGGCAGCAGGACGAGCAGGCCACTTCCGCCTACCCTGCCGCCACCCTGGAGAACTCCGGGTCTTTGACCGGGCACATTCTGGCTCAGGGCACCAGCACCGAGGGGATTCCGGTCAAGCGGTCCAATGCCAAGGTCATCCTCTTCCTGCTGATCGCCCTTGGGGTGTTGGTGGGGTTCGGCGTGCTGGTGGTGCTCTTCGTCAGCAACTCGATCACCGGCTTCCTGGGGTGACCACTCACCCGCTCGCGTGATGCCGCACACGGGAGGCCGCCTCGATGCGGCGTCGGGCGGCCACGCACCGTACACTCGTCAAGTTCATCGACCGGCGCGCCGCAGCGCGCGCCCCATGGGCGATCTTGCCGAGCGTGCACCCCCGGACCTGACGCGCGAGATGGCCCACCACGAGAGGCCCTACTTGACCGCGTTCGCTGACCCCAGCACGTTCCCGTCCATTTTCGACGCCGCACAGGCGGAGACCACGACCCAGAGCACGACCGAGAGCACGACAGAAACCACCACCACCGAGGACGACGGCTTCGGCGCGCTCGGCCTGCCCCGCAAGCTCGTCCGGGCGCTCGCCCGCGAGAACATCGTCACGCCCTTCGAGATCCAGAAGGCCACCGTCCCCGACGCGCTGGCCGGCAAGGACGTGCTCGGCCGCGGCCAGACCGGCTCCGGCAAGACGCTCGCCTTCGGCCTGCCCGTGCTCGCCCGCGTGGCCCGCGGTGAGCGCGCCCGGCCGCGGCACCCCAAGGCCCTCGTCCTGGTGCCCACCCGCGAGCTCGCGATGCAGGTCAACGACGCACTGCTCCCGCTCGGCAAGGCGCTGGGCGTGTTCCTCAAGACCGCCGTCGGCGGCGTCCCGTACGACCGGCAGATCGACGCCCTCGAGCGCGGCGTGGAGATCATCGTCGCCACGCCCGGCCGGCTCGGCGACCTGATCAACCGCGGCGTCTGCGTGCTCGACGACATCGAGGTGACGGTGCTCGACGAAGCCGACCAGATGGCCGACATGGGCTTCCTGCCCGAGGTCACCGAACTGCTGGCCAAGACGCCGGCGGGTGCGCAGCGGCTGCTCTTCTCCGCGACGCTCGACAACGACGTGGACACGCTGGTGCAGCGGTTCATGACCGACCCGGTCACGCACTCGACCGAGCCGGCCGTCGCCACCGTCACCACCATGGACCACCACCTGCTGCTGATCCCGCCGCACGACAAGTTCCGGGTCACCGCCTCCATCGCCGCCCGCGAGGGCCGCACGATGATGTTCGCGCGCACCCAGATGGGCGTCGACCGGCTGGTCGAGCAGCTCACGGCGGTCGGCGTACGGGCCGGCGGCCTGCACGGCGGCAAGACCCAGCGGGCCCGCACCCGTACGCTCGCCGAGTTCAAGGAAGGCCGGACCACCGTCCTGGTGGCCACCGACGTCGCCGCGCGCGGCATCCACGTCGACGGTGTCTCCCTCGTCGTCCACATCGACCCGCCGCGCGACGCGAAGGACTACCTGCACCGCGCCGGTCGCACGGCCCGGGCCGGCGAGTCCGGTTCGGTGGCCACGCTGGTGCTGCCCAAGCAGCGGCGCAGCACCCTCGCGATGCTCGGCAAGGCAGGCGTGGAGCCCGAGGAGACCCGGGTACGGGCCGGCGACGCCGCGCTGGCGGACCTGACCGGCGCCCGTGAGCCCAGCGGTGTCCCGGTGCCGCCCGACGAGCCACGCCGACCGCACCGCCCGGCCGGCGACCGCCGCCCCGGCGAACACCGCCACAGCGGCGACCACCGCCACGGCGGCGACCACCGGCACAACGGCGAGAAGCGCTTCAGCGGCCCCCGCGGCCCGCGCAGCGGCCCGCGCCGCACCCACTGAACGGCGCTCCTTCGGTAACGTGATCGCATGGCGACGTTGCCGAAGGTTCTGCTGTGGACCCGCACCGACGTGCCCGGCGCCGAGACGGTCGTCTTCGACGACCGGCGCGGGCTCGTCGCGCGGGGCATCCAGCAGGCGGTCGACCCGATCCCCTACCAGGCCCGCTACGAGCTGATCGCCGATGACACCTGGCAGACGGCACGCCTCGACGTGACCTGCGAGGGCGCCGGCTGGATGCGCACGATCCGGATGCAGCGGGCCACCGGACGCTGGCGGGCCACCACCGGCGAGCAGGGCGACCTCGACGCCGCCCTGGTCGCCGCGGGCCAGCGCCGGGTCGGCTTCCCGGGCATCGAGGAAGCCTCCCGGCTCGAGCGGGCGCTCGACGTCGACCTCGGCGGCTCGCCCCTGACCAATACGCTGGTGATCCGCCGGCTGGGCCTGCTCAACGCGACACCCGACCGCTCCCACACCGTGCAGGCCGCCTGGGTGCTGCTGCCCAGCCTGGAGATCATCGCGGCTGAGCACACCTACACCCCGCTCGGCGGAAACAAGATCCGCTACGAGAGCGACACCTTCCGCGCCGACATGACCGTCGACGACGCCGGCTACGTCCTCGACTATCCCGGCCTGGCCAAGCGGGGCTAGGCGGGCCAGTCCCCCGTCGCCAGGAACCGGTCCACGACCGCCCGGTGCGGCGTCAGGTCCAGGCCGGCGGCGGCCACCCAGTCGTCCGCGTAGTAGGTGTCGGCATACCGTTCCCCGCCGTCACAGAGCAGGGTCACCACCGATCCGCGTACGCCCGCCGCGCGCAACTCCGCGATCAGGGCGAAAGCCCCCCACAGGTTCGTACCCGTGGAACCTCCGACGCGGCGGCCGAGCACCGCGGACGCCGCGCGCATCGCGGCGAGCGACGCGGCGTCCGGCACGGCGATCATCCGGTCGACGACCTGCGGCTGGAACGACGGCTCGACCAGCGGGCGACCGATCCCCTCGATCCGGGAGCCGAGGCCGGTGACCACCGACCAGTCGCCGGCGGCATAGGCGGGATAGAAGGCGGAGTTCTCGGGGTCGACCACGCACAGCTTCGTGGGGTGCCGTTGGTACCGGACATAGCGGCCGATGGTCGCGCTGGTGCCGCCAGTGCCCGCGCCGACGACGACCCAGGCGGGCACCGGGTGCCGCTCCCGGGCCATCTGGCTGAAGATCGACTCGGCGATGTTGTTGTTGCCGCGCCAGTCGGTGGCCCGCTCGGCGTAGGTGAACTGGTCCATGAAGTGGCCACGCAGGTCCGCGGCGAGCCGGCGGGCGGTGTCGACCACCGCGGACGGGTCGTCGACCAGGTGGCACTTGCCACCCTGGAACTCGATCAACGCGATCTTCTCGGCCGAGGTCGACGCCGGCATGACGGCGATGAACGGCAGGTCCAGCATCCGGGCGAAATAGGCCTCCGAGACCGCCGTCGACCCCGATGACGCCTCGACCACCGTGGTGCGGGGGCAGATCCAGCCGTTGCAGAGCCCGTACAGGAACAGCGATCGGGCCAGCCGGTGCTTGAGCGAGCCGGTCGGGTGCACCGACTCGTCCTTGAGATAGAGGTCGACGCCCCACTCCCGGGGCAGCGGGAAGGGCAGCAGGTGCGTGTCGGCGGACCGGTTCGCGTCGGCCTCGACCGCGGCGATCGCTTCGGTCACCCAGGCACGTTCGGTGTCACTGCATCGATCGAGCTGTTCCATGTGACGCAGGTTAGGCGGTCGGCGGCGTCAGCGGTCGCGGGCGGTTCTCCCATTTGGCCGACAGAGCGATGCCGGTACGCGTCGAAGCCACCCCGGGTGTCCGGTTCAGCCGCACGATGAGCCGCTCGAGCTCGGCGATGGTGCCCACCCGCACGGTCAGCAGGAACGACTCGACACCGGCCATGAAGTAGCACGACTCGATCTCCGGCAGCTCCTTGAGCAGCGCCTGCAGGTCGTCGGCGTCGGTGGTCGACTCCTCGACGACGCCGATCAGCGCGGTCACGCCGAGCCCGACGGCATCCGGGTCGACGTCGGCGCGGTAGCCACGGATCACACCGGACGATTCGAGCTTTCCGACCCGCTCGTGCACCGCCGGGGCCGACAATCCAACCTGACGGGCCAACTCGGCGAAGGACAGCCGGGCGTTGGTACGCAACAACTCCACGAGGCGGAGGTCGATGGCATCCACGGCCTGTAGACCCTAACGGGGGCGGTGAGTGGACGATTCGTCGGTCGGCGTGAAACATGGGCAAAGGCGAGTACGGCTCGCAATTCTACCGGCCAACTTCCCACACAGTGCGTTTTCCCCGATTCCAGGACAGTGCACGCTCACGGTGCTCTAATGGCCGTACGTCCCTATGAAAGCCTCTCGCGCACTGCCGGGGCGCACATCTGACCAGTTCGAGAGGCTTTCGCTGACGCGAGGAGGGGACCGTGGACACTGGAGATCGTCTGCTGACGCCGGGCGAGGTGGCTGCGCTCTTCCGGGTGGACCCCAAGACCGTGACGCGATGGGCTGCGGCTGGCCGGATCGGGAGCATCCGGACACCAGGTGGGCATCGGCGCTTCCGCGAATCTGAGGTCCGTGCCCTGCTCGAGGGCGAAGGCGTTCTTGACGACCTCGACGACGGAGCCGACAACCGTCCTCGCAACTCCGGGCCGCCCCAGGGCGGCACCCACGGGCCGACCAACGCCGGCCTGCATTGAGGAAGTGGCCGAGGGCCCGCCTGGCTAGCCTGAGGCGGGCCCACCGCCGATGACACCGGTCCAGCGCCGCGAGAGATCGTGCGGCACGCCGAGGGTGTCGAGGATCTTGCCAGCGACGAAGTCGACGAGTTGCGCCGCCGTCGCCGTGGCACCCGCACCGTAGAAGCCCGGACTCGCCGGCAGCACCACCGCGCCGGCCGCGTCCAGTTCCAGCAGATGCAGCAGGTGACTGCGGGTCACGGGGGTCTCCCGGGGCACCAGCACCGTCGGACGGCCCTCCTTGAGACTGACCTCGGCCGCGCGCTGCAGCAGGTCCTTCGACAACCCCAGCGCGATCCCGGCGCAGGCGGCCGTGCTCGCCGGCACCACCACCATCCCCTTCGCCGGGTAGGAGCCGCTGCTCGGCCCCGCCGCGAGGTCACCGGCCGGCCAGAACCCCACGTCGGCGCCGCCCAGGTCGCGGCCGAGCCAGCCGGCCAGGTCGTCCTTCCAGTGCGCGTCCCGGAACGGCGCCCCGGTCTCGTCGAGGATCGTCAGCCGGGCGGCCCGCGAAACCACGAGATCGACAGGCTCCCCGGCATCGAGCAACCCCCGCAGCACCGAAGCCGCATATGGCGTACCAGATGCTCCCGAGACTCCTACCACCCACGGCGTTCGCATACGGTCAAGCGTATGAGCCGGGGGTGCCCCACCCGGTCCAGCCCTCCGGAGGCCGCTGCATGGTGACGCCCGGTCTGTTCTGCCCCATCCCCCCGCGGATCTCCCCGCACACCGATGACGTCGAGGATTGGCTGGTCAGCTGGCTGGTCGAGCGCGGGGTGGCCGCCGAGACGGCGGGGCGGCTGCGGGACAGCGGTTTCGCCCGGTACGCGGGCCGCCTCTACCCCGACGCCAGCCCGGCTGACCTGCAGTTGGTCACGGCGCTGTTCACCTGGTTCTTCCTGCTCGACGACACGGTCGACGGGCATGCCACGCCGCCGCTGGAGCGGGTCCGGGCGACCGTCGACGGGGTCTTCGCCACGATCGACAGCGACGGCCGGCAGCCCGCGCCGGGCCTGAGCGAGCCGATGCGGGCGCTGCTGCTCGACTCGTGGCGCCCGATCACCGGGACCCTGTCGGAGGTCTCGGTCGACCGGATCAACGACGCGTTCCGCCACCACCTCGACGGCATCCTGGTGGAGGCCAGCAACAAGTGGGTCGGCCGCCGGCCCGGCATCGTCGAATACATCCAGCTCCGCCGGGCCACCTCGGCGGCGTACGTGTCCTATGCCCTGATCGAGTTCGCCGGCGCCGGCCGGATGCGGATCCCGGAGGCGGTCTACCACCACCCGGTCCTGCGCGAGATCAGCGCGGCTGGCAACGACCTGCTCTCGTGGTTCAACGACCTGGTCTCGCTGGAGCGCGACGAGCGCACCTCGGCCGGGCACAACCTGGTGCTGGCCACCGCCCGGGAGCGCGGCCTGTCCAGGGACGCCGCGACGCTCGAGGTGATCGGCCGCTGGCAGGAGCGGATGACGCGGTTCGTCGAGTTGCGGGCGGCGGTGCCGGCCTTCGGAGCCCGCATCGACGCCGCGGTCCGCCGCTACGTCGAAGGTGTCGCCGACTCGGTCCGGGGCACGATCGACTGGTCGCTGGAGTCGCCCCGCTACCCGATGCCGCCGCTGGTCGAGGACTGGGTCAGCGCCAACTGAGCCCTTGCAGGGCGGCCAGGTCGAGCAGGGCGAAGACGAACAGCACGATGCCGATCACGCCGTTGGCGGTGAAGAAGGCGCGGTTCACCCGCGACAGGTCCGTCGGCTTGACGATGCTGTGCTCGTAGACCAGGACGATCGCGGTGATCGCGACGCCGGTGAGCCAGAGCCAGCCCAGGTCGGCGAGCAGACCGAACCAGACGTAGAACGCGACCGTCACCACGTGGGTGACCGCCGAGATGATCAGGGCGCCGCGGACGCCGTGCTTGACCGGCACCGAGCCGACGCCGATCCGGCGGTCGGCGTCGAGGTCCTGCACCGCGTAGATGCAGTCGAAGCCGCCGATCCAGGTGCCGACCGCGATGCCCAGCACGAACGCCGGCCAGGACCATTCGCCGGTCACGCCGATCCAGGCGCCGACCGGGGCCACCGCCTGCGCCGCCGCCAGGAAGAACTGCGGATAGTTCGTGAAGCGCTTCGCGTACGAGTAGATGACCAGCAGGAACAGCGCGATCGGGGAGAGCACCAGGCAGAGCGGGTTGAGCGCGGCGGCGGCGCCCTCGAAGACGGCCAGCGAGACCAGCAGACCGACCCAGGCGGTACGCATGGAGACCGCGCCGGTGATCAGCTCGCGGTTCGCCGTACGCGGGTTCTGCGCGTCGATCCGGCGGTCGATGATCCGGTTCGCGGCCATCGCGACCGTCCGCGCCGACACCATGGCCAGGGTGATCAGCGCCAGTGTGCCCCACTGGACGTGGCCGCCGTCGAGCCGCATGGCGGCCAGAGCGGCGACGTAGGCGAACGGCAGGGCGAAGATCGAGTGCTCGATCATGACCAGCCGCATGAAGGCCCGTACCCGGTTCGGCGCCGGTGCCGCCACGGCCACCATCAGATGCCGTACTCCTTCCACCGCTTGTCGACCAACGCCGTGATCTCCGGCGACATGGTCATCTCGTCCGGCCAACCGCGGGTGTAGCCCTCGGTCGGCAGTTTCCGGGTGGCGTCGACGCCCGCCTTGCCACCCCAGAACTGCTGGTACGACGCGTGGTCCAGGTGATCGACCGGACCCTGCGTGAGCAGCAGGTCGTGCGCGTAGTCGACGTTGCCGAACGCGCGGAACGCGACCTCGGCGTAGTCGTGGACGTCGCAGTCGTCGTCGACGACCACGATCAGCTTGGACAGCGACAGCAGGTGCGCGCCCCAGATCGCGTTCATCACCTTCTGCGCGTGCTTCGGGTAGCGCTTGCGGATCGAGACGATCACGCAGTTGTGGAACACGCCGGCGGACGGCAGGTCGTAGTCGATGATGTCCGGGATCAGCAGCCGCAGCAGCGGCAGGAAGATCCGCTCGGTCGCCTTGCCGAGCCCGTGGTCCTCCTGCGGCGGCTTCGACGTGATGATCGAGTGGTAGAGCGGGTCGCGCTGCATGGTGATGCACTCGACGTGCATGACCGGGAACGGCTCGACCGGTGTGTAGAAGCCGGTGTGGTCGCCGAACGGGCCCTCGGGCAGCCGCTCGCCGGGCTCGATGTAGCCCTCCAGCACGATCTGCGCCTGCGCGGGCACCTGCAGCGGCACGGTCAGGCAGTCGACCATCTCGACCCGCTCGCCGCGCAGGAAGCCCGCGAACAGGTATTCGTCGATGTCACCGGGCAACGGGGCGCTGGCGCTGTAGCTGACCACCGGGTCGGCGCCGATCGCGATGGCCACCGGCAGCCGCTCGCCGCGCCGCTCCGCCACCGCGTGGTGCGCGGTCGAGTCCTTGTGGATCTGCCAGTGCATGCCGAGCGTGTTGTGCGAGTGCTGCTGCAGCCGATAGAGGCCCAGGTTGCGTTTGCCGGTCTCGGGGTGCTTGGTGTGGGTGAGGCCGAAGTTGTGGAAGATCCCGCCGTCGCCCGGCCAGACCTGGAGCCCCGGCAGCCGGTTGAGGTCGACGTCGGCGCCCTTGTAGACCACCTGCTGGCAGGGCGCCGTCTTGACCTTCTTCGGGGGTACGGACTTGAGCTGCATCACCTTGCCCAGGCCGTCCCGGATCCCCGACCAGCCCACCGGCAGGTCCGGCTTGACCAGCGCGCCGATCCGGTCGCCGATCTCGTCGAGCGACTCGACGCCGAGCGCCAGCGCCATCCGCCGCTCGGTGCCGAACAGGTTGACCGCCACCGGCATCTCGCCGCGGGTCGGCCGCTCGAACAGCAGAGCGGGGCCGCCGGCCCGGACGGTGCGGGTCACCACCTCGCTGATCTCCAGCGTCGGGTCGACCGGCACACCGACGCGCCGCAGCTCACCGGCGCTCTCCAGCGCGGCGACGAAGTCCTTGAGGTCCGGGTACGGGAAGTCGCGGGCCATAGGTAGCAGTTTCGCCTATGACCGAGGCCGCTCCGTCCCGGCCCCCTGTTTCAGAAGGTCAGGTCGTTCGCGGACTCGGGCAGGCCGGTGGACGGGCCGAGGTAGACCCGCTGTGGGTAGATGCCCTCGAGGGGGTCGATCACCCTGGTCACCGCGCCGCGCAGGTCGACGACCCAGTACTCGTCGGACTCGGTGCGCGGGTCGGACGTGCGCAGCACGAGGTGGTCCTCGTCGGCCCAGCCGACGAAGACGCCGTTGCGCGACATCGCGACCCGCGCCCGCACCTCGCCGGTCTCCGGATCGACCACCACGACGTGCATCGGCCCGGGCTCGAACATCGGTCGGGCCAGGGCCAACCGGCCACCCGGCGAGAGCACCGGCGTGTCCCAGAGCCTGCCGTCCGGGAGGGGCAGGGTGCGCCGCAGCGTGCCGTCGAGCCCGTAGAACCGGATCCCGTTGGGCACCTCGGTGGCGCCCTCGCCGGCCAGCAGCATGGCGAAGCCTGTCGAGTCGGCGGTCGGCACCGGGCCTTCGCCGCCCGCCAGGTCCGGGAGCGGCAGGAACTGGGCCCGCAGGGTCTCCGCGTCGACCACGACCACGCCGGGCGGCCCCGCCTTCGGCTGCAGGTGGAACAGGATCCGCCGGCCGTCCGGCGTCCACCTGCCGTCGGCGGTGGTGCCGGGGAACCCGGCGACCTGGCCGGCCGCGACCCACCGGGTCGCGCCGCTGTCGCGGTCCAGGACGCCGACCCGCGCCGGCTTGCCGAAGCTGTCGTCGCCGTCGCTGACGAGCACCCGATCGCCGTCGGGGGACGGCACCGCCGACCGCACGTCTATGCGGCGGTAGGTGCCGGTCTCCCGGTCGAGCAGCAGCGAGTAGCTGTCGCCCGGGCCTGGATCGTCGATCTTCGGATCGTCGATGTCGCTGTAGGTCAGTATCGCCGTCCCGCCGGGGCCGGCGGCCACCTGGCTGCCCCGCTGTCCGGCGCCCCCGAGAGCCACGCCGGCGAGCGCCACGCAGGCCAGCGCGAGGCCCGCGCCGATCCGGGCGCGACGGCTGCGCCGGGCTTTGGTCAGGGCCGCGCCGGCCAACTCCGGCGGCGGCCCACCGTCGTCGGCCAGCCGCTCGAACGTCTCCCGCAACGCTCCCGCCAGTCGATCGGTCATCGCGACGCGGCCTCCTTCGTGGCGTGCCGGGTGAGCTCCGGGGCGAGCTCGCGCAGCCGGGCGAGGGCGCGGGCGGCCTGGCTGCGCACGGTCGACTCGGCGCAGCCGAGCACCTCGGCGATCTCCGCGTCGGACCGGTCCTCGAAGTAGCGCAGCACCAGCACCGCCCGGTGCTTCGGCGCCAGCCGCGTCAGCGCCTGGCGCAGGGCGAGGTGCAGGTCGACGGTGGCGGTCGGGTCACCGGCGACGGCCCGCTCCGGCACCGCGGCGGTGCTCACCTCCGCCCGCCGGCGCAGGCTGCGCCACCAACTCGTCTGCTGGCGGTAGAGCGCGGTGCGCAGGTAGGCCTCGGGCGCGCCGGTGCGGATCCGCGGCCAGTGCCGCGCCCCCTTGACGAGCACGGTCTGCAACAGGTCCTCGGCCTGCTGGCGATGCCCGGTCAGCGCGAGCGCGGTGCGGAACAGCGCGTGCGACCGGGCCGCGACGAAGTCGCCGAACTCGGCCTCGAGATCAGCGTCCATGCGCCTGCCCATCCCTCATACCCCTGACAACGCCCCCCGCACGGCCGCTGCTGCTTCGCCGGCGGAAGGATTTCAGGGACGAGGTCAGGACAGGTAGAAGCCCGCCTGGTCGACGAGGACGTCGACGGTGCTCTTGCCGCCGTTGTAGACCAGGAAAGAGTCCTCGCCGAGTCCGGCGGTGAACAGGCTCGCGACGGTCTGGCCCGCGGCGAAGTTCAGCACGGACTGGGTCGGGCGGTCCTGGCCGTCCGGGTAGACGGTGAGGTAGCCGCTGCGCTGCGCGCCGGTCGCGGTCAGGTTCGCCACCACCGCCGTCCGCGGGCCGCAACCGATCGCCCCGCACGCGGCGGTGTCCACCCGGACCCGGACCGTCTGCCCCGGGCCGACCGGCGTCGACGTCGAGCGGGTGTCGAGCAACCGGGTCGGTGAGGTCGGCAGGTAGGCGTCGCCGGCACCCGGAGCGAACCAACCCGCCAGGTCCACGATCAGCTGCACGGTGCCCTTACCGGTGTGGGCGAACGCCACCTTCCCGTCCACCACCGGCGCGATGACCATGTTGTTCACCGTCTGGCCGCTCAC
Organism: Asanoa siamensis; assembly: GCF_016862555.1. Classification (GTDB taxonomy): domain Bacteria; phylum Actinomycetota; class Actinomycetes; order Mycobacteriales; family Micromonosporaceae; genus Asanoa; species Asanoa siamensis. The sequence goes on from NZ_BONE01000029.1 coordinate 35,017, forward strand.
GAAGTTCAGGTTCGACGCGGTCGGCACAGCCGCGCCCGGCGGGAACGCCGTGAACAGGCCCGTGTTCGTCGGGCTCGTCGCCGTCAGGTTGACGACCGCGGCCGTGGTGCCGGCCGGCAGCCGCGACGACAGGTCGACCGTCACCGTCCCATGAGGACCGATCGGAGCCCCGGCGCGGGTGTCCAGGACCCGGGCCGGCGCCGCTGCGGCCAGACCGTTGCCGGTGTTGGCGTAGTAGCCGGCCAGGTCCGCGAGCACGTGCACGGCGCCGCGACCGCCGTTGCGGACCCGGACCTTGCCGTCGTTCACCTTCACCGTGACCAGGTTCGCGATCGTCTGACCGGCCGCGTAGTTGAGGTTCGACGCGGTCGGTTCGGCATCCCCGGCAGGGTAGACCTTCAGATAGCCGGACGCCGACGACCCCGTGGCCGTGATGTTGAGGACGACCGCGCTCGCGCCGGCGGCGGCCGCCGGCACGGCGAACTCGACCTCCGCGTCGGGACCCACCGGGCTCGCGCCAGGCGCACCGAGCGCCGACCGGGTGTCCAGCACCCGCTGCGGCGGCACGGCGTTGTAGTTGGCGCCGAGGACCGTGCAGGTCGGCTGGTCCGGGCCTGCGTGCCACGCGCCCCGGAAGCCGTCAGGACTGACGATCACCTTCGCGCAGGCCTGGCCCGCACGCGCGAAGGCGAGCCGCGCGCTCCCGGTCCGGTTGACGATCGGTCGTTCGTCGCCGGTCGCGAAGCTGTAGGTGCCGATCGGCCCGTCCGCGGTCCAGCCGTTCGTCACGCCGGCGGTGACCACTGTCTCCAGTGGACCGCTATCCGGCGCGGGCGCGATCGTGGCCGTGGCGACCATGCCGGCCGGCATGAGTTCGACGGCGCCGCGGTCGACGTACCCACCGCCGCTGTTCGGGCTGTCGGGCTTGTCGGCGTGGGCGTTGCCGCGCAGGTCCCGCGCCTGGATCCCGGGCGCGGTGGCCAGCGCCGAGTCGATGACCGGCGAGGTCGCCCGCGGGACCCAGCCGTTGACGGGGCCGGCGAGGTCGGGCTCCGCGTTGATGTCGTGCGCGCCCTGGCCGGTAGCGGCGTGGAACGCGGCCTGGTTCGCGTAGGTCGCCCCGTCCCACGCGTAGGACGCGCCGCCGTGCACCGGGTTGACCACGTTGTAGTCGACCCGGCTGTCGGTGCTCGCGGCACCGGCGACCGTCAGGGGCGTCACGCTCGCCGGGTCGGGTCGTGGCAGCAGGACGCACCTGTTCGGATACGAGGAAAGCGAATGGAGCAGGGTGCTCACGACCGAGTTGTAGAGCGCGAACCCGCCCGAGGATCCCGTGACCGTCACGGCGTCGAGGCAGTCGGTCGCGACGGTGTTGTTGGTGATCGTGGTCCGCGGAGCGTCGGCGACCGCGATCCCGGGGCCGACCGGCGCGGTCGCGCCCGTCCGGAGCACCTGTGCCGTGTTGCCGGCGAGCAGCGTGTCGGTGGCACCCGACGTGACCGCGAACACGGGTGCGCCGGCGGTGGTGGATCCCGCCATCGCGCTGACCGTCACCCGACGGGAGCCGTCCTTGATCTGGACGGCGGCGACACCGTCCGCGGTCACGCTGCCATTGGTGATCGTGACGTCGCTGGAGTTCTCGATGACCACGGGTGCGCCCGGGTGCAGCAATCGCCCGATCGAGAACCCGTCGATGACGACGTTGCTCACCCCGGAGAGCAGGAAAGCCGGCCCGTCGCCCGGCAGCACCGTGACGCGACGGTTCGGCCCTCGGTACGCGCTGAAAGTGATGGGCCTGCCGGGCTGTCCGGACGGCACGACGACCGACTCGGTGTAGACGCCCTCGTCCACGGCGACGGTCTGGCCCGGCTGGACGACCTCGGCAGCGGCCCGGATCGTGCAGTAGGGGCGCGCCCGTGTCCCGTCGGCGTCGGCGCCGCAATCTGTGGAGACGTGGATGGTCGATGGCGGCTCGGCCGCCACCGCGGCACCGCCACCGAGCACCGGCAGGCCCACGGATGCCAGCACACCGACCGTGAACAGGCTGAGGCCGCGGCCAACCCGCATGTCGTTACCCCCGCGTCGCGAAAATGATCAAGCGGATCGTAACGAGCGGATCGGCCGCGGCCCATGGCCGAACGGCCAGGGATCAGCCGGCACCGAGATAGAACCCGGCCTGGTCCACCAGGACGTGCACGGTGCCCTTACCGCCGTTGTAGACGAGGAACGAGTCCTCCGCGCCGAGGCCCACGGTCACCAGGCTCGCGCCCGTCCGGCCCGCCGCGAAGTTGAGCACCGACTGGGTCGGGCGCGGCTCGCCGAACGGATACACCGAGAGGTAGCCGCTGCGGTCCGCGTCGGTCGCCGTCAGGTTCGCGACGACAGCCGAGCGCGGCGGGCAAGCGGTGCCGCACTCGGTCGTGTTCACGAAGACGCGTACGGTCTGGCCGGGGCCGACCGGCGTACCCGTGGTCCGGGTGTCGACGACCCGCGTCGGTGCGGTCGGCAGGTAGGTGTCGTGCGCACCCGGCGCGAACCAGCCGGCCAGGTCCACCAGCAGGTGCGCCGTGCCCGAACCCGTGTGCGCGAACGCGACCTTGCCGCCGACGACCGGCGCGAGCACCATGTTGTTCACCGTCTGCCCGGCGACGAAGTTGATGTTCGACGCGGTCGGCACCTCAGCGCCCGGCGGGTACGCGGTGAACAGCCCGCCCTTTGTCGGCTCGGTCACCGTCAGGTTCAGCACGGCGGCCGTGGTGCCCGCGGGCACCCTGGCCGACAGGTCGACCGTGACCCGCCCGTTGGCGGGCACCGGCGCGCCGCCGGGAGCGCTGCGCGTGTCCAGCACCCGGGCCGGCGGGGTCGCCTCCAGCCCGGCACCGGTGTTGGCGTAGTAGCCGGCCAGGTCCGCCAGCACGTGCGTGGTGCCACGGCTGCCGTTGAGGATCCTCACCCGGCCGTTGCGCACCTGCACGGTCACCAGGTTGGCCATGGTCTGGCCGGCGCCGAAGCTCACGTTGGATGCCAGCGGGAGGACGCCGTCGCTCGGATAGACCGTCAGCTGACCGGAGGCCGAGGACTGCGTCGCGGTGACGTTCAGGACCACCGCGCTCGCGGTCGCCGCCGCACCCGGCAGCGAGAACTCGATCTCCGAGAAGGGAGCCACCGGCGCGGTGCCGCCCACACCGAGCGCCGACCGGGTGTCGAGCACCCGCTGCGGCGTGACGGAGTTGTAGGCGGCGCCGAGGATCATGCACGGAGTCTGGTAGGCACCCGCGGCGGGGAAGCGGAACGCGCTGGCGCTGAACGTAGCCGACACGCACGCTTTTCCGGCCCGGTCGAAGGTGATCCTGCCCTGCCCCGTGCTGCTCACGACAGCCGGAAAACCCGTGCGCTGGAAGCTGAAGGCCCCGGCGAGCGGTCCGTCGAAGGGCCACAGGTAGGTCACGGTGGCCGTGGTCAACGTCTCGAAGGCTCCTCCGCCGACCGCCCGCGTGATCGTCGCCGTGACCTTCGGGTCCGGAACGTATTCGAGGGCGCCACGGTCTACGAACCCATCGCCGCTGTTGGCCACCGCGGGGCTGTCGGCGTGCGGTAGCCCCCGGAGGTCCCTGGCCCGGATGCCCGGTGCGCGGGCGAGACCGGAGTCGATCGCCGGCGACGTGTGCCACGGGGTCCAACCCGCGGTGGCCGAGCCCGTGACCCTCGGGTCGGCGCCGATGTCGTGCGCACCCTGCCCCGTGGCGACGTTGAACGCCGCGGGCGTCGCGAAGGTCGCGTCGCCCCACGAGTAGAGCGGCCCACCGTGCCTCGTGTCGATGAGGTTGTAGTCGAGATGGCTGTCGGTCGTGGCCGACCCGGCGACCGCCAACGGACGCACGCTCGCCGGGTCGGTCTCCGCCGCGGCGCCACACGTGGCCTGCGCGCCCGGCAGGGTGGTTGTCAGGATCGAGTTGTAGAGCGCGAACCCACCGGACGCTCCGGACACCGCGATGCCAGTGAGACAGTCGGTGACGACCGTGTTGTTGGTGATCGTGGTGTCGGGTGCGTCGATGACCGTGATGCCCGCGATCGACGGGCCGCCAGCGGATCGCCGAACGGCGAGACTGTTGCCCGTCAGCAGTGTGTCGGTGGCGCGGGGGCCGACCGCGAACGCGGTCGTGTCGACGGCACCGACCAGCATGCCGCTGACGGTCACCCGGTGCGAGTCACCGGTGATCTCCACGGCGGGGGCTCCGCCAACGTTCGCCGCGCCGTCGACGATCGTGATGTCGCTCGAATCCGCGACGAGCACTCCCGGTCGGTCGGTCGCCCCGGTGCCGATGTCGATGCCGTCGATGACGACGTCGTGCACGCCGGAGACGACAAAGGCCGGCCCGTTGGTTCCCGGCTGCACCTTCGTGCGGCGCCCCGGCGCGAGGAACCCGCTGATCGTGATGGGCTTCCCGGGCTCACCCGACGGCACCACGACCGACTCGGCGTAGACGCCGTCGTCGACCTCGATCGTCTGTCCAGGTTGGACGACCCGGACAGCGTCGGCGATGCGGCAGTACGGGCGCGACTCGCTGCCGTCCGCTGGCATGCCGAAGCAGTTGTCGGAGACGTGGATGGTCGGGGGCAGGTCGGCGGCAGCGGCGGCCGTCGCACCGACGACGGGTAGTCCCGTCAGTGTCACCAGACTGCCGGCCAGTACGGCCAGGCCGCGTCTTACGCGCATCTCGCATTCTCCCCCGTGGTTCCGGTAATCAGTTTGTGGCCAGGTAGAACCCGGCCTGGTCGACGAGGACGTCGACGTTGCCCTTGCCGCCGTTGTAGACCAGGAACGAGTCCTGGCCGAGGCCGACCGTGAACAGGTTCGCCACCGTCTCGCCCGCGGTGAAGTTGAGCTGCGACACCGTCGGCCGCTCCTGCCCGTACGGGTAGACCGCGAGGAAGCCGCTGGACTTCGTGTTGGTCACCGTCAGGTTCGCCACCACCGCCGTACGCGGGCAGGGGTGTGAGTCGCAGACGGTCGGGTCGACGGAGACCCGCACCGTCTGGCCCGGGCCCACCACCACGCCGGTCTCGCGGGTGTCGACGAGCCGCGTCGGTGCGGTCGGCAGGTAGGTGCCCGTCGCGCCCGGCCCGAACCAGCCCGCCAGGTCGGCCAGCAGGTGCACGGTGCCCTTGCCGGTGTGCGCGAACGCGACCTTCCCGTCCACCACCGGCGCGATCACCATGTTGTTCGCGGTCTCGCCCGCCAAGAAGTTCAGGTTCGACACCGTCGGCACGGCCGCGCCGGGCGGGTACGCCGCGATCAGGCCGCCGTTCGTCGGGCTGGTCACCGTCAGGTTCAGCGCGACGCTGGTCGTACCCGCCGGCACCCGGCCCGACAGGTCCAGCGTCAGCTTTCCGTTGGCGGCGACCGGCGTCGTGCCGGGGACGCCGAGCGCGGCGCGCGTGTCGAGCACCCGCACCGGGTCGACCGCCGCGAAGCCGTTGCCCGCGTTGGCGTAGTAGCCGGCCACGTCGGCGATCACGTGCGTGGTCCCCGCACTGCCGTTGTAGAAGGCCACCTTGCCGGAGCCGGTCGGGACGGTCACCAGGTTCGCGATCGTCTGCCCCGTCGAGAAGTTGAGCGTCGACGCCAGCGGTCGGGAGGCGAATCCTTCGTAGACGGTCAGGAAGCCGCGCGTGCTGGGCTGGGTGACCGTCACGTTGAGGACGACGGCGGACGCGGCCGTGGGCACGTCCAGCACGACGGTCTCGCCGGGACCCACGGGCGTGCTGGTCGGCACGCCGACGGCGGACCGCGTGTCCAGCAACCGCTGCGGGTTCGCCGGCGTGAAGGAGGCGCCCAGCACCACGCACGGCGTGGAGCGGTGCTCGACGGCCGGCGTACGGAACCCGTCGGAGGTGACCGTGACCGTCACGCAGGCGACGCCGGCCTTGGCGAAGGTGAACCGCGAACTGGTGGTGTAGCCGACGCGAGGATCGCCCGGGCCCTCGAAGATGTAGGTGCCGATCGGCCCGTCCGTGGCCCACGGCACGATCGTCCGGGCGGTGGCGACGGCTTCGAGGCTGCCGCCGCCGGGCGCGCGGGTGAGCGTCGCGCTGATCTTCGGGTCCGGGATGATCTCGGCCGAGCCCCGGTCGACGTACCCGCCGCCGGCGTTGGGCACGTCCGGGTCGTCTGCGTGCGGGTGGTCGCGCAGGTCGCGACCGAGCAGGCCCGGCGCGGTCGCCAGCGCCGAGTCGATCGCCGGCGAGTCGGCCGCGAGGGACCACCCGGTGGCGTACGGGTCGACGGAGTGGACCATCTTGGCGTCGGTCACGATGTCGTGGCCGCCCTGCCCGGTCGCGGCGGTGAACGCGGCCTGGCTCGGATAGGCCGTGCCGGCCCAGGAGTAGAGGTCGCCACCGTGCGACGGGTCGACGACGTTGTAATCGACGTGGCTGTCGGTGGCCGCCGCGCCCGCGACCGACACCGGGATGGCGGTCTTCGGATCCGGTGCGTACGGCGGCAGGCACACGCCCGGCCGGTCGGTCCAGGTGGTCCGGATGATCGTGTTGTAGAGACCGAAGCCGGCGGACGCGCCGGAGACCGCGACGCCCCCCACGCAGTCGGCGACGATCGTGTTGTTTGTGACGGTCGTCCGCGGTGCGTCGGCGACGGTGATCGCGGCCGCGCGGCTGGCGAAGCGGTGCAGGTAGACGCTGTTGCCGGTGAGCAGCGTGTCGGTGGCACCGGCGCCGACCGAGATGACGGCCGCGTCGTGACCGCGGACGACCGTGCTGCTGACCGTGACCCGGTGCGAGTCACCCGTGATCTCGACGGCGGCCACCGAGGAGTTGGCCGTCGCCCAGCCGTTGGTGATCGTGACGTCGCTGGAGCCCTCGACGACCGCGCTGGGATAGCCGCCCGAGGTGCCGCCGATGTCGAACCCGTCGATGACGACGTCGTGGACGCCGGTCAGCCGGAACGCCGGCCCGCGCAGCCCGACCACCTGGGTCCGGATGCCGTTGGACTCGCGGACGGCCTTGATGGTGATCGGCCGGCCCGGCTCGCCGGCCGGCACCACCACCGACTCGTTGTAGACGGCTCGGCGCACCTCGACGGTCTGCCCCGGCACCACCACCGCGAGGGCGTCGCCGATCGAGCAGTACGGCCGGGTCACGCTCCCGTCCGGCGGGAGGTGGCAGTCCTTCGAGACGTGGATGGTGGCCGGTGGTGCGGCGGCGGCGCTGCCAACCATGACGGGCAGCCCTGCCGCCACCACCGCACCGACCGCGAACAGTGCCAGACCGTGACCGATCCGCATCTCGTCCTCCCCAGGTCCAAGATGATCTTCGCGGAGGATCGCTACTCGACCTGTGCGAGGTAGAACCCGGCCTGGTCCACGATCACGTCGACGGTGCCCTTGCCGCCGTTGTAGACGAGGAACGACTCCTCGCCCAGGCCGACCGTGACCAGGCTGGCCACGGTCTGGCCCGCGGTGAAGTTGAGCACCGACTGGGTCGGCCGCGCCTGGCCGTACGGGTAGACGGAGAGGTAGCCGCTCTTCTGCGGCTTGGTCACGGTGAGGTTGGCCACGACCGCACGCGGATCACAGTTCACCGAACCGCACGCGCTCGCGTTGACGACGACCCGCAGGGTCTGGCCCGGCGCGACCGAGGCACCCGTCGTGCGGGTATCGACCAGCCGGCTCTGCCAGGTTGGCAGGTACGTGTCGTGGGTGCCCGGTGCGAACCAGCCCGCCAGGTCCGCCAGCAGGTGGGCGGACCCCTTCCCGGAGTAGGCGAACGCGACCTTGCCGTCCACCACCGGCGCGATCACCATGTTGTTCACCGTCTGCCCCGCGACGAAGTTGAGGTTCGACGCCGTCGGGACCGAGGACCCCGGCGGGAACGCGGTGAACAGGCCGGTCGTCGTCGCCTCGGTTGCGGTCAAGTTCAGCACGGCCGCGGTCGTGCCGGCCGGGACGCGGACCGACAGGTCGACGGTGACGTTCCCGGTGGCGGTGACGGGCGCGGTGCCCGGCACGCCGATCGCCGCCCGGGTATCGAGCACGCGGGTCGGCGTGCCCGTCTCCAACCCGTTGCCGGTGCCCGCGTAGTAGCCGACCAGGTCGGCGAGCACGTGGGTGTGGCCCCGGCCCCCGTTCTTGATCCGCACCTGGCCGCCACGCGGCTTCACGGTCACCAGGTTGGCGATCGTCTGCTGGGCGGCGAAGTTGAGGTTGGACGCATTGGGCTCGAGTTCGCCGTCCGGCCAGACCTTCAGGTATCCGGACGTCACCGGTTGGGTCGCCGTGAGATTGAGAACGACCGCGCTGGCACTCGACGCCGGCGCCGGCAGGCTGATCGTGATCTCGCGGTTGGAACCCACGGGCCCGGCGCCGGACCGGGTGTCCAGAACCCGCTGCGGGGTGAGGGAGTTGTAGCCGGCACCCAGCACGACGCACGGAGCGTCGTACACCGGCGACGCGTACGTCCGGAAGCCGTCCACATTGAACTCGATCGTCATGCAGGACGCATCGGCTCGGGGGAAGGTGAACCGCGCGGTACCGGTGCGGTTCTCGGCCACCCGCTGACCGGACGCGCTGAAGTGGAAGGTGCCGATCGGACCGTCCGTCGCCCAGGGATACGTACGCGTGACGGTCGTGATCGTGTCCAACGGCCCGCCGCCGGGCACCCGCGCGATCGTGGAACTGATGGTCGGGGTCGGCACGAGCTCGACGGCGCCACGGTCGGCGTACCCGCCGCCGCTGTTGGCCGTGTCGGGCTTGTCGGCGTGCGCGTTCCCGCGCAGGTCGACGGCGAGCGCGGCCGGTCCGCCGGCCAGTGCCGAGTCGATCGCGGGTGAGTCAGCGGTCAGCCCGAACCCACCGTCGACCCGGGTGCTCTGGCCGAGCTTCGCGTCGACGCCGATATCGTGCGCGCCCTGCCCGGTGGCGGCATGGAACGCGCCCGGGTCCGGATAGGTCGTGCCGGCCCACGAGTACAGCGGCCCGCCGTGCGCGGGGTCGATCACGTTGTGGTCGACCCGCGCGTCCGCGGCCGCCGCACCCGCGACCGTCACCGGCCGCGCGGCGGCGGGATCGGCGCACGGGCCGGTGACGCCGACGTTCCTGGTGCGGACGATCGAGTTGACGAGGGCAAACCCCGCCGAGGCACCGGTGACCTCGACGCCTGCCAGGCAGTCGGTGACGATCGTGTTGTTGACGACGGTCGTCCGCGGCGCGTCGTCGATCCCGATCGCCGGGGCCGCCGGCACGTTGGCGATCCTCGCCAGCCGCACGCTGTTGGCGGCGAGCACCGTGTCGCTCGCGCCGCCGCTCACCGCGAACGCCGCCGTGCGGCCGACCGTCAGCGCCATTCGGCTGATGGTCACCCGGTGCGAGTCACCCTTGATGTCGACACCGCCGTACGCGCTGAGCAGCGTCCCGTCTGTGATTGTGATGTCACTCGAGTCCTGGACGACGACGACGGCGCCCCCGGAGCCCACCAGGTAGAACCCGTCGATCACGACGTCATGCACCCCGGAGAGGCGGAACGCCGTCGGGACCGAGGTCCCACCGACCTGGGCGCGGGCGCCCCGCTCCTGGTAGCCGGTGAAGGTGATCGGCCTGCCCGGCTCCCCGGACCGCGGCACGACGGTCTCCGCGTAGGAGCCCTCTCCCACGGCGATCGTCTGACCGGGCCCGGCGACCTCGACGGCCTGCGCGATCGTGCAGTACGGGCGGCTCTCCGACCCGTCCTGCCCGGGGCCGCACCACTTTCCGACGTGGACGGTCGCGGGAGGTGCGGCCGCGGCGGCGGTCGCCACCGGCAGGCCGGCCGTCGCGAGCAGGCCGGCGGTCAACAGCGCCAGACCGCGCATCTCAGTTGCCTCTTCCGAGGTAGAAGCCCGACTGGTCGACGAAGACGTGGACGGTGCCCTTGCCGCCGTTGTAGACCACGAACGAGTCTTGGCCGAGGCCCACGGTGACCAGGGTCGCGACGGTCTGGCCGGCGGCGAAGTTCAGCATCGACACCGTCGGGCGGGGCTGCCCGTACGGGTAGACCGACAGGTAGCCGCTCTTCTGCGCGTCGGTCACGGTCAGGTTCACTACCGCGGCGGTACGCGGAGGGCAGTTCGCACCGCATTCGTCCGCGCGGACGAGGACCCGCATCGTCTGGCCCGGTGCCAGCGGCACGCCGCTTCCGCGGGTGTCGACGAGCCGCGTCGGCCAGGTCGGCAGGTACGTGTCGGTGGCGCCGGGCGCGAACCAGCCCGCCAGGTCGGCCAGCAGGTGCACGGTGCCGCGGCCCGTGTGCGCGAACGCCACCTTCCCGTCGACCACCGGCGCGATCACCATGTTGTTGACCGTCTGCCCGCCGACGAAGTTGAGGTTCGAGGCGGTCGGGACCGGGGACCCCGGCGGGTACGCGGTGAACAGGCCGCCGTTCGTCGCGTCGGTGACCGTCAGGTTGAGCACGGCCGCGGTCGTGCCGGCCGGCACCCGGCCCGAGAGGTCGACGGTGACCCGACCGTCGGGGCCGATCGGGGTGGTGCCCGGCACGCCGACGGCCGCGCGGGTGTCCAGCACCCGGACGGGTGCCGCGGAGCCCAGTCCGTTGCCGGAGTTCGCGTAGTAGCCGGCGAGGTCGGCGAGCACGTGCGTGGTGCCGTTGCCGCCGTTGCGGATGCGCACCTTGCCGTTGCGTACCTTCACGGTCACGAGGTTCGCGATCGTCTGCTGTGCGGCGAAGTTGACGTTCGACGCGTTCGGCTCGACGTCGCTGTCGGGCCAGACCTTCAGGAAGCCCGACGCCGTCGGCTGGGTCGCCGTGACGTTGAGCACGACCGCGCTGGCACCGGCGGCGACGGACGGCAGGTCGAACACGAACTCCGATTCCGCGGGCACCGGTGCGGTGCCGGCCCGGCCCAGCCCCGATCGCGTGTCCAGCACCCGCTGCGGGGTGACGGCGTTGTAGGCGGCGCCGACGGTCACGCAGGCGGAGTCGTAGTAGGCCAGCGTCGGGCTACGGAACCCGTCCACGCTGACCTTGACCGTCACGCAGTTGGATCCGGCGCGCTCGAAGGTGAACCGCGCGGTGCCGGTCCGGTTCACGACGGGCTGCCTGTCACCGTTTCGGAAGCTGAACGTTCCGGACGGCCCGTCCATCGTCCACGCGTAGCTCGGCGTGACCGTGGCGAGCCTCTCCAGGGCACCGCCGCCGCGCCGTTCGAGCGTGGACGTGACGACGGGAGGCGGCACGAGTTCGACGGCGCCACGGTCGACGTACCCGCCTCCGGAGTTGGCGGTGTCGGGCTTGTCGGCGTGCGCGTTGCCGCGCAGATCCTGCGCCAGCAGACCCGGGGCCGCGGCCTGTGCGGAGTCGATGGCAGGGGAGTCGGCGGCCAGGGACCAGCCGATCGCCAAGCCATCGGTGGCGTTGGTGAACCTGGGGTCCGCGGCGATGTCGTGCGCACCCTGACCGGTCGCCGCACGGAAGGCGTCCAGGTCGGCGTAGGTCGTGCCGGCCCAGGAATAGAGCGCGCCGCCGTGCCCTGGAGCGACCAGGTTGTAGTCGAACGTGCCGTCGCCGGCCGCCGCACCCTCGACCCTCAGCGGGACAGTGCTCGCCGGATCGGGAGAGGTCGAGCCACCGCACTGGGCCCGCTGGGTCAACGTGGTGGCGACGATCGTGTTGCGGAGGGCGAACCCGGCCGAGGCGCCGGTGACGGCGATGCCGTCAAGGCAGTCGGTCACGACCGTGTTGTTCGTGATCGTCGTGCGCGGCGCGTCGGTGACCGTTACCGCCGGGGCGTACGGGCCGGTGGCCGAGCGTCGCATATGGACGCTGTTGCCGGTCAGGAGCGTGTCGGTCGCTCCCGCGCGGACAGCGAAGATCTCGGAGTTGAAGCCCCACGAGACCATGCCACTGACCGTTACCCGACGAGAGTCGCCCTTGATCTCGATCCCGGGTGCCCGGCTGGCGGCGATCAGGCCGTTGGTGATGGTGACATCGCTCGAGTTCTCGATGACCACGCTGGTGCGGGTGGGGGCGTTCCAGCCGATGTTGAGGCCGTCGATCACGACATCGTGGACTCCGGATAGGACAAAGCCCGGCCCTTCCGCCGTCGACAGGACTCGGGTGACGACGTCCTGCTCCCGGAAGCCGGTGAACGTGACGGGCTTGCCCGGCTCGCCCGACGGCACGACCACACTTTCCGCGTAGTCGCCCTCGCCCACTGCGACCGTCTGGCCCGGTCGGACGACCGCGGCCGCCTCGCCGATCGTGCAGAAGGGCTTGGCCGGCGTGCCGTCGGCCGTGCTGCCGCAGGTCTTCTGTGCGACATGGATGGTGGTCGCCGGATCGGCAGCAGCGGCGCCGGTGCCGATCGGCAGCCCCGCGATCACCACCAGGCCGGCAATCAGTATCGCTGTGCGGCGCATCTCAGTTCCCCGTTCCGATGTAGAGGCCGGCTTGGTCCACGATCACGTCCACTGTTCCTTTTCCGCCGTTGTAGACCAGGAACGAGTCCTCGTCGACGCCGACAGTCGCCAGGGTGGCCACGGTCTGACCCGAGGCGAAGTTCAGCACCGACTGGGTCGGGCGAGGCTGGCCGTACGGGTAGACCGACAGGTAACCGCTGCGCGCGGCGTTGGTCGCGGTCACGTTCGCCACGACGGCCGCCGGCGCCGGACAGCCCTGGGTCGGGCAGGCGGCGCGGCTGATCGGCACGCGCACCGTCTGGCCCGGGCCGACCGGCGTGCCGCGCGTGTCCAGGATCCGCGTCGGCTGGGACGGCAGGAAGAACTGGTGGGCGCCGGGCGCGAACCAGCCCGACAGGTCGGCGATCAGGTGCACCGTGCCGCTGCCGGTGTGGGCGAACGCGATCTTCCCGTCGACCACCGGCGCGATCACCATGTTGTTGACCGTCTGCCCGGCGACGAAGTTGAGGCTCGACGCCGTCGGCACGTCGGCACCCGGCGGGTACGCGGTGAACAGGCCGCCCTTCGTCGGGCTCGTCGCGGTCAGGTTCAGCACCGCCGCCGTGGTGCCCGCCGGCACCCGCGCCGACAGGTCGACCGTGACCCGGCCGTTGGCGGCGACCGGGGCCGTGCCCGGCACGCCGACCGCCGCCCGGGTGTCGAGCACCCGCGCCGGCGCCGTCGTCTCCAGCCCGTGCCCGGCGTCGCCGTAGTAGCCGACCAGATCCGCGAGCACGTGCACGGTGCCCCGGCCACCGTTGCGGATCGCGACGGGCGTGTGGTTCAGCGACTTCACCGTCACGAGGTTGGCGATGGTCTGCCCGGCGGCGAAGTTGAGGTTGGACGCCTCCGGCTCGGGGTCGGCACTCGAGTAGATCTTCAGGAACCCGGATGTGGTCGGCTGGGTCGCGGTCACGTTGAGGACCGCCGCGCCACCGCTCGGCACGTCGACGAAGACCGTGTCGCCGGGGCCGACCGGGACGGCGCCGAGCCGCGTACGGGTGTCGAGCACCCGCACCGGCGTGACGGCTTGGTAGGCGGCGGCCAGCAGCAGGCATGGCCGTTCGGTGTGTACGGCCGTGTTGGTGCGGAACCCGTCGAGGCTGAGCCGGACGTACACGCAGAGGTTGCCGGGCCGGTCGAAGGTGATGCGGGCGGTGCCGGTGCGGTCGAAGAACGGCGACTGCCAGTCCCCACGGAACTGGAAGGTCCCGATAGGACCGTCCGTCGCCCACGGGTAGGTCCGCGTGGCGGTGGTGACGGTCTCGAACGCGCCGCCGCCCGGCGCGTTGGTGAAGGTGGTGGTCACCGTCGGCGTCGGCACGACCTCGACGGCGCCCCGGTCGACGTATCCGCCGCCGGCGTTCGCTGTGTCCGGCTTGTCCGCGTGTGCGTTGCCGCGCAGGTCGGTCGCCAGCATGCGCGGCGCCGTCGCGAGCGCGGAGTCGACGGCGGGCGAGTCAGCCGCCAGTGCCCACCCCGCCCACTGCGGGTTGGTCGTTGTCAGCTTCGGGTCGGCACCGATGTCGTGTGTCCCCTGGCCGGTCGCTGTCGCCAGCGCGGCGGGCGTCGGGAAGGCCACACCGCCCCACCCGTACAGCGGCCCGCCGTGGCCCGGGTCGATCACGTTGTAATCGAGCCGACCGTCGGTGCTGGCCGCACCGTCGACGGTCACCGGCGTCACGCTCGCGGGATCCGGCCCGGGTTGGACCTGGCATTGCCCAGGGCGGACGAGGCCCGTGGTCCGCACGATCGAGTTGTAGAGAGCGAATCCCGCCGAGGCTCCGGTGACGGCGACGCCGACCTGGCAGTCGGTCACGATCGTGCTGTTGACGATGGTCGTCCGCGGGGCGTCGGCGACCGTGACTGCCGTCGTCTGCGGGTAGCCCGCCGCCCGCCCCGCCCACACGCTGTTTGCGGCGAGCAGGGTGTCGCTCGCCCCTCCGCCGACGGCGAAGAGCGGGGCGGTGGCGCCGGTCGCCACCATGCCGCTGACCGTCACGCGGCGCGAGCCGCCGCTGATCTCGACCCCCGGAGCTCCGATCGCGACGACCCTGCCGCCGGAGACGGTGATGTCGGTCGAGTTCTCGGCGACGACGGCAGGGGCACCGTCCTTGCCGCTCCACGCGTCGATGCCCTCGATGACGACGTCATGAGCCCCGGAGATCAGGAAAGCCGGCCCGGCGGGGCTTTCGACGACCGTGCGGTGACCGTCGCCCCGGTAGCCCACGAACCTGATCGGCTTGCCTGGTTCGCCGGACGGCACCACGACCGTTTCGGCGAACGTGCCGCGATCGATCTCGATGGTCTGGCCGGGCCGGACTCGCTCGACCGCGTCCGAGATGCTGCAGTAGACGTCGCTTCCGTCGCCGCACGACGTGGAGACGAACAGGGTGCCCGGCTCGGCGGCCGCGGCGGTGCTCGCGGTCACCACCGAGAGCCCAGCCGTCAGCGACAAACCGGCGCACAGCAGCGCGAGGCGGCGAGCAGTCCGCATGGTGGATCCCCCGTTGCTCAAAATGATCAACAGAAGATTAGCGATTGGATCGGCCGACCCCAATGGCCGAACGGTCAGAGGTCGGCCGGCGCCAGATAAAACCCGGCCTGGTCGACGATCACGTCCACCGGCCCTTTGCCGCCGTTGTAAACCATGAACGTGCCACTCACCCGCAGCCCGGTCGTGAACAGCGTGGCCGTGGTCCGGCCCGCCGCGTAGTTGAGCACCGACTGGGTCGGGCGGTTCGTCTCGTCCGGGTAGACGGTCAGGTAACCACCGCGCTGCGCCCCGGTCGCCGTCAGGTTGGCCACGACCGCGCGCGGCCGCCAGAAGCAACCGTCCGAGGCGCACAGCGTCGTGTCGGGGCGCACCTCGACCGCCTCGCCGGGACCGAGCGTCGTGCTCGTCGCGCGGGTGTCCAGGATCCGGGTCGGCGCCGTCGGCGCCAGAGTTCCGCCGGAGCCGGGTGCGAACCAGGCCGCCAGGTCGGCGATCAGGTGCACCGTGCCCTTGCCCGTGTGCGCGAACGCGACCCTTCCGTCGACCACCGGCGCGATCACCATGTTGTTCACCGTCTGACCGCCGACGAAGTTGAGGTTCGACGCGGTCGGCACGGCGGCGCCCGGCGGGTACGCGGTGAACAGGCCGCCGTTGGTCGCGTCGGTCGCGGTCAGGTTCAGCACCGCCGCCGTCGTGCCGGTCGGGACGCGGGTCGACAGGTCGACGGTGACGCGCCCGTCGGGGCCGATCGGTGTCGTGCCGGGCACGCCGACCGCGGCGCGGGTGTCGAGCACCCGGGCTGGGTTGCCCGCCGTCAGGCCGCTGCCGGTGTTGCCGTAGTAGCCGGCGAGGTCGGCGATCATGTGCGCGCTGCCGCGCCCTCCATTGTGGATGTGTACGTTGCCGTTGCTCACCTTGACCGTCACCAGGTTCGCCACCGTCTGCCCGGCCGCGAAGTTGAGGTTGGACGAGGTGGGCAGGGGGTCCGCGGCGCCGTGGACCGTCAGATACCCGGACGTCGTCGGCTGGGTCACCGTGACGTTGAGGACGACCGCGCTGGCGGCCGCCGCCGTTGCCGGCAGGGCGAACTCGATGCCGGCGTTCGGGCCGATCGGCGCGGTGCCCGGCACGCCGAGAGCCGACCGGGTGTCCAGCACCCGCTGCGGGGTGACGGCCGTGTAGGCGCCACCGACGACGACGCAGGCCTTGTCCTTGACCGAGGAGGTGGTGCGGAACCGGTCCTCACTGAACTCCACCGTCACGCAGACGTAGCCGGCGCGGTCGAAGGTGAACCCGGCGCTGCCCGTCTGGTTGATGACCGCCCGTCCACCACCGGTCGGGACGAACGCGAGCTCGCTGACCGGCCCGTCCGTGGCCCAGGGAAACGTCAGCCGCCCCCTGGCGACGGTCTCGAGCGCGCCGCCGCCGGGCACCCGGGCGATCGACGCGTCGACGGTCGGCACCGGCAACAGCTCGACGGCGCCCCGGTCGGCGTACCCACCACCGCTGTTGGGAACGTCGGGCTTGTCGGCGTGCGCGTTGCCGAGCTGATCGGAGGCCGGTCGGCCCGGCGCCGCGGCCCAGGCCGAGTCCACGGCCGGTGAGTCGCCCGCCAGGCGCCAGCCGTTCAGTCCATCGTCCACGTTGGCGAGCTTCGGGTCGGCGCCGATGTCGTGTGCGCCCTGTCCGGTGGCCGCGTGGAACGCACCGGGGTTCGTGTAGGTCGTGCCCGCCCACGAGTAGAGCGGCCCGCCGTGTCCAGGGTCGAGCACGTTGTGGTCGACCGTCGCCGTGCCCGTGACGACCACCGGGACCGCGCCCGCCGGATCCTGACCGTCGGCCCGGCAGCGACCAGGGTTGCGTGCCAGGGTCGTCCGCACGATCGAGTTGTGGAGCCCGAACCCCGCCGAGGCGCCGCTGACGGCCACGCCCGTGTGGCAGTCGGTCACGATCGTGTTGTTCGTGACGGTCGTCCGCGGCGCGTCGGCAACGGAGATGGCCGGCAGGATCCCTTCCTCCGGCTGCCGGTAGAACGTGACGCTGTTGCCGACGAGCGCGGTGTCGGTGGTGCCGGCCCCGATCGCGAAGACCGGCGCGCGGGAACCGCTGGCCGACAGACCCCTGACCGTCACCCGCTGCGAACGCCGCACGTCGATGGAGCCGTTGAGCCGGCCGTTGGAGATCGTCACGTCGCTCGCGTCGTCGATGACGACCTGGGCCTGGCCGGTGACGCCGGTGACGCTCGGCCCGAGGTCGAAGCCGTCGATGACCACGTCATGAGCGCCGGAGATGACGAGATGTGGCTTGTCGGTGCCGCCCACGCGGGGCCTGCCCTCGCCCACCCGGCGGTCGGCGGCGAAGGTGATCGGCTTGCCGGGCTCGCCGGACGGCACGACCACCGACTCCGGATAGATGGCCGCCCGCACCAACACGGTCTGGCCCGGGACGGCGACCGCGGCGGCGTCCCCGATCCAGCAGTAGGGCCGGCTCGCGCTGCCGTCCGCCGTCGCGCCGCACCTGCGGTCGACGTAGATGGTCGGCGGCGGGTCGGCCGCCGCGGCGGCGCCCCCGCTAACCACCGACAACCAGGATCGTCTCAGCTCTCCGGACCGACGTAGAAACCAGCCTGGTCGACGAGGACGTCGACCGGCCCCTTGCCGCCGTTGTAGACCAGGAACGAGTCCTCGCCGAGGCCGACCGTGACCAGGGTGGCCACCGTCTGTCCCGCGCCGAAGTTGAGCACGGACTGGGTCGGGCGGGGCCCGCCGTACGGGTAGACGGACAGATAGCCGCTGCGCTGCGCGTTGGTGACGGTCAGGTTCGCCACGACGGCCGAGGGCGGCGGACAGCCCCGGACCGGGCAGGCGCTCCTGCTGATCGAGACGCGCACGGTCTGCCCCGGGCCGACCGGCGTGCCGCGGGTGTCGGCGATCCGGGTCGGCATCCACGGCAGGTACAGGTCCCGGGCGCCGGGCGGGAACCAGCCGGCCAGGTCCGCGATCAGGTGCACCGTGCCGCTGCCGGTGTGCGCGAACGCGACCTTCCCGTCGACGACCGGCGCGATCACCATGTTGTTCACCGTCTGCCCGGCGACGAAATTGAGATTGGACGCGGTCGGCACGGCCTGGCCCGGCGCAAACGCCGTGAACAGGCCGCCCTTCGTCGGACCCGTGACGGTCAGGTTGAGCGCCGCGGCGGTGGTGCCCGCCGGCACCCGCGTGGACAGGTCGACCGTGACCTTCCCGTTGGCGGCGATCGGGGCCGTGCCGGGCACCCCGACCGCCGAGCGGGTGTCCAACACGCGGGCCGGAGCGCCCGCCGCGAAGCCGTTCCCGGTGTTGGCGTAGTAACCCGCCAGGTCCGCCAGCACGTGGACCGTGCCCCGGCCACCGTTGCGGATCCTGATCCTCGCGGTCTTCTCCTGCACCCGCACCGTGACAAGGTTGGCGATCGTCTGGCCCGCCGCGAAGTTGACGTTGGAAGCGTCCGGCTCGGCGTCGAGGTGCTCGTAGACCTTCAAGAAACCGGACGTCGTCGGCTGCGTGGCGGTGACGTTGAGGACGACCGCGCTGGCGGTCCACAGCGGATTGTTGACGTAGAAGTCGACGGCCGCGTCGGGGCCGATCGGGACGGGACCAGCCGCGGGCACGACGCCGAACCCCGACCGGGTGTCCAGCACCCGGCGCGGCGTGACGGGGTTGTAGGCGGCGGTCAGCATGATGCATTCCGAAGCGAGACCCCGTAACACGTTGCTGCGAAACCCGTCGAGACTGAGCCGGACGTGTACGCAGACGTTGCCGGCGAAGTCGAAGGTGGTCCGCGCGCTGCCGGTGCGGTCGAGGACCGGGTCCTCCCCGTCGCCGGTGAACTCCAAGGTGCCGATCGGCCCGTCCGTGGCCCAGGGAGATGTCCGCGTGGTGGTGGACAGGGTCTCGAGGGCGCCGCCGCCTGGGGCGTGCGCGACCGCGATGCTCAGGTTGGGCGTCGGCACGAGCTCGACGGCGCCGCGGTCGACGTACCCGCCGCCGCTGTTGGCAGTGTCGGGCTTGTCGGCGTGCGGGTTGCCACGCAGGTCGGTGGCCTGGACGCCGGGCGCGGCGGCCAGCGCCGAGTCGATCCCCGGCGAGTCGGCCAGCAAGCTCCATCCAACGTCGCCGGGGTCGGCGTCGGCGATCTTCGGATCGGTGCCGAGGTCGTGTGCCGCCTGCCCGGTGGCCGCCCGCAACGCGCCAGGGGTCGCATAGCTCGCGCCGGCCCACCTGTAGAGCGGGCCGCGGTGTCCGGGGTCGAGCGCGTTGTAGTCGACGCGCCCGTCGGTCGCGGCCGCACCGGCGACCGTGACCGGCGTGCTGCCCGCCGGATCGATGCCCGGCTCCGCGCACCGCCCAGGGCCGCCGACCTCGGTGGTGCGCACGACCGAGTTGTGGAGGGCGAACCCTGGTGATGCCCCGGTGACGGCCACGCCGTCGTGGCAGTCGGTTACGACCGTGTTGTTGGTGACGATCGTCCGCGGCGCGTCGGCCACCGCGATCGCGGCGAAGTTCGGGTCGGCCGCGGTCCGTCTGGAATGGGTGCTGTTGTTGGCGAGCAGCGTGTCGGTGGCGCCAGCACCGACCGAGAAGACGGGCGAGCGGTAGCTCGATGCCGACATCCCGCTGACCGTCACCCGGTGCGAGTCGCCCTTGATGGCGATGGCCGGCGCCTGGACTTCGTCGATCCAGCCGTTGGTGATGGTGATGTCGCTCGAGTTCTCGACTAGCACCCCGGGCTGGAACGGGGCCGGGCCCAGCCCCGGCCCGACGTCGAACCGGTCGATGACGACGTCGTGGACGCCGGAGACCCGGAACGCCGGCGAGGTGCGCGTGCCCTGCAACTCCGCGCGGCGGCTGCCGGGACTCTGACCTCCGCGCAACGTGATCGGTCTGCCCGGCTCGCCGGACGGCACGACCACGGTCTCCGGATAGAACCCTGGCGCCACCTCGATGGTCTGGCCGGGGCGGACGACGTCGATCGCCGACCAGATCGCGCAGTAGGGCCGGTCCTTGCTGCCGTCGCGCGGACCCGTGACACCGCAGGTGTCCGCGGCGACGTAGATCGTCTCCGGTGGATCGGCCGCTGCGGTGATTCCGGTCAGTCCTCCAGATAGAACCCCGCCTGGTCGACGATCACGTCCACCGCGCCCTTGCCGCCGTTGTAGACCAGGAACGAGTCCTCGCCGAGGCCCACCGTGAACAGGCTGGCGGCGGTCTGGCCGGCGGTGAAGTTGAGCACCGACTGGGTCGGGCGGGCCTGCCCGTCGGGGTAGACCGTGAGATAGCCGGTGCGCTGCGGATCGGTCACCGTCAGGTTCGCCACGACGGCCGTCCGCGGGCCACAGCCGACCGATCCACACTCGGCGGTGTTCACCTGGACCCGCACCGTCTGCCCCGGACCGACGGGAGTCGACGTCGTGCGTGTGTCGACGAGCCTGGTCGGCGCGGTCGGCAGGTAGTTGTCGCCCGCGCCGGGCGCGAACCACCCGGCCAGGTCCGCGATCAGGTGCACCGTGCCCTTGCCCGTGTGCGCGAACGCGACCTTCCCGTCCACCACCGGCGCGATCACCATGTTGTTCACCGTCTGACCGCCGACGAAGTTGAGGTTCGACGCGGTCGGCACGGCGGAACCCGGCGGGTACGCGGTGAACAGGCCGGTGTTCGTGGGGCTGGTCGCGGTCAGGTTCAACACCGCCGCCGTCGTGCCGGCCGGCAGCCGCGTCGACAGGTCGACGGTGACGCTCCCGTTAGGACCGACGGGCGCGGCACCGTCGCGGGTGTCGAGAACGCGGGCCGGCGTGGCCGCCGCCAAGCCGTTGCCGGTGTTCGCGTAGTAGCCGGCCAGGTCCGCGATCGCGTGCACGGTGCCGCGACCGCCGTTGCGGACCCGCACCTTGCCGTTGTCCACCTTCACCGTGACCAGGTTCGCGACCGTCCTCCCGGCCGCGAAGTTCACATTGGACGCGGTCGGCTCGGTTCCGCCGTCCGGGTAGACCTTCAGGAAGCCGGACGTCGAGGGTTGGTCGGCCGTGACGTTCAGGACGACCGCGCTGGCACCCGCCGCCACGGCGGGCAGCGTGAACTCGACCCAGCCGTCGGGACCGATCGGCGCGGTGCCCGGCACGCCCAGCGCCGAGCGGGTGTCCAGCACGCGTCGCGGCGCCACGGCGTTGTACGCGGCGCCCAGCATCACACACGGCGTCTCGGTCAGCTGTTTGGAATGGGCGTTGCGGAACCAGTCGCGGCTCCACGTGACGGTCACGCAGGCCGCGCCCGCGCGGTCGTGGGTGAGCCGCGCAGTGCCGGTGCGATTGACGGTCGGGAGGCCGGCGCCGGTCGCGAAGCTGAAGGTTCCGGATGGGCCGTCCATCGCCCACGGGTGCGTCGTCGTGGCGGTGGTGACCGTGTCGAACGCGCCACCGCCGGGCGCCCGCGCGATCGTGGTGCGCATCGCGTCCGGGATCGGCAGGTATTCGATCGCGCCGCGGTCGCCGTACCCGCCACCGCTGTTGGGGGTGTCCGGCTGGTCGGCGTGTGAGTTGCCGCGCAGGTCCACGGCCAGGACGCCGGGCGCGGTGGCCAGCGCCGCGTCGACGCCCGGCGACCACGCGGTCGGGCTGTAGCCGTCGTAGGTGCCGATGAGGCCCGCGAGCGCCGGCCACGCACCGATGTCCTGCGCACCCTGCCCGGTCGCCGCGTGGAAGGCGGCCGGATCCGCGTAGGTCGTGCCGCCCCACGAGTAGAACGCCCCGCCGTGCGACGGGTCGATCACGTTGTAGTCGACCTGGCTGTCGGTCGTGGCGGCACCGCTGACGACCAGCGGCGTCACGGTCGCCGGGTCGGGGTACGGCGCGTTGACGCACCTGGCCGGCACGGCCTCCACGGACATCAGCGTGGAGCTCAGGATCGAGTTGTAGAGCCGGAACCCGCCCGAGCCGCCGGTGACCTCGATGGCGGTGAAACAGTCGGTCACGATCGTGTTGTTGGTGATCGTCGTCCGCGGCGCGTCGGTGACGGTGACTCCCGGCCCGATCGGCACCGTGCGGTTGGTCCGCCGCAGCTGCATGCTGATGCCGGTGAGCAGCGTGTCGGTGACGCCCGCGCGGACCGCGACGGCCGGTGCGCCGCCGCTCCACGCCGTCATGGCGCTGATCGTCACGCGCCGCGAGTCGCCTCTGATGTCGACACCCGCGGCGTCGTCCGCGATGAGGCTGCCGTTGGAGATCGTGACGTCGGTCGAGTTCTCGACGAGCACGACCGGGATCGGATGCACCGGCTCCCCGATCTTGAAGCCGTCGATGACGACGTCGTGCACCCCGGAGAGACGGAAGGCCGGGCCACCCGCCTGGCGCACCAGCGTGCTGCGGTTCGGTCCGCGGTAGCCCCTGAAGGTGACGGGCTTGCCAGGCTCACCCGACGGGACGACCACCGACTCCGCGTAGTAACCAGGGCCCACCGCGACGGTCTGCCCCGGCCGGACGACCGCGGCGGCGTCGCCGATCTCGCAGAACGGCCGAGCTTCCGTGCCGTCCGGCGTGCCGTTGCAGGCCGTTGCGACGTAGATGGTCGACGGCGGACCAGCCGCGGCCGCGGTGCTCCCGACGGCGAGCGGCACGCCGGCCGCCAGCAACACACTGACACCGAGCGGCGCGAGGCCGCGGCCGATCCGCATCTCGTTCTCCCTGTGGTTACTGGTTCGCCGGCGCGAGGTAGAACCCCGCCTGGTCGACGAGCACGTGCGCCGTGCCCTTGCCGCCGTTGTAGACCAGGAACGAGTCCTCGCCCAGGCCGACGGTCACCAGGCTCGCGGCGGTCTGCCCGGCGTTGAAGTTGAGCACGGACTGGGTCGGGCGGTCCTGCCCGTACGGATAGACGGTGAGATAGCCGCTGCGCGCCGCCTCGGTCACCGTCAGGTTCGCCACGACGGCTGTCCGCGGACCGCACCCGGTCGTGCCGCACTCGCTCCTGTCGACGAAGACCCGCACCGTCTGCCCGGGACCGACCGGCGTGGCCGTCCGGGTGTCGACCAGCCGGCTCGGCGCGGTCGGCAGATAGGTGTCGCGGTCGCCGGGCGCGAAGGCCCCGGCCAGGTCGGCGATCAGGTGCACCGTGCCCTTGCCCGTGTGCGCGAACGCGACCTTCCCGTCCACCACCGGCGCGATCACCATGTTGTTCACCGTCTGCCCGGCGACGAAGTTCACGTTGGACGCGGTCGGCACGTCGGCGCCGGGCGGGTAGGCCGTGAACAGGCCACCGTTGGTCGCGCCCGTGACGGTCAGGTTGAGCACGGCTGCCGTGGCGCCCGCCGGCAACCGCGACGAGAGGTCCACAGTGACCCTCCCCTGAGGACCGATCGCCGACGTGGAGCGGGTGTCGAGCACCCGGGCCGGCGTTCCGGCTGTCAGACCGTCGCCGGAGTTCCCGTAGTAGCCGGCCAGGTCCGCGATCACGTGGGTGGTGCCGCGACCGCCGTTGCGGACGCGTACCTTGCCGTTCACCACCTTCACGGTGACCAGGTTCGCGATGGTCTGCCCGGCGGCGTAGTTGAGGTTCGACGCGGTCGGCTCGGCCTCGCCGCCGGCGGGGTAGACCTTCAGGTAACCGGAGGTCGACGGTTCGGTCGCGGTGACGTTGAGGACGACGGCGCTCGCACCGGCGGCGGCCGCCGGCAGGGCGAACTCGATCTCCGCGTTTTGCCCCACCGGGCCGAGCGCCGGCCGGGTGTCCAGCACCCGCTGCGGCGTCACGGAGGTGTACGAGGCACCCAGCACGAGGCACCGGGACTGCTCGCCGGACGGCAGATAGCCGCGGAATCCCCCGAGGTCGAACCGCACGTCGACGCAGCCCACGCCGGCGCGGTCATGGGTGAGCCGGGCGCTGCCCGTGCGGTTGACGATCGCCTGCTTGCCGTCGGTCGCGAAGCTGAAGGTCCCGGCCGGGCCGTTCATCGTCCAGGGGAACGTCAACGTCGCGGTGGTGACCGTCTCCAGCGAGCCGCCCCCGGCCGCGCGCTCGATCGTGGACGTGAAGGTCGGCGTCGGCAGGAGTTCGATCGCGCCCCGGTCCACGTACCCGCCGCCGCTGTTGGGGGTGTCGGGCTTGTCGGCGCGCCCGTTGCCGTGCAGGTCCACAGGCTGTATCCCGGGCGCGGTGGCCAGCGCCGAGTCGATGGCGGGTGACGGGCCGACAGGGACCGAACTGGCCGGCGAACCGTGGGGGCCCACGACCCAGGGATCCGCCGCGATGTCGTGGGCGCCTCGCCCGGTGGTCGCGTGGAAGGTGGCCTGGTCCGGGTAGGTGGTGCCGTCCCACACGTAGGGCGCACCGTAGGTCGGGTCGAGCAGGTTGTAGTCGATCTCGCTGTCGGTGGTCGCGGCGCCCGTGACGGTCAACGCCGTCAACGTCGCCGGATCGGGGAACGGCCGCTCGGCGCACGGGTTTTCGGGCAGAACCGTAGCGGGGTACAACTTCGTGCCCAGGACCGAGTTGTAGAGCTTGAACCCGCCGGACGCACCACTGACCTCGAGGGCGTCGCGGCAGTCGCCCAGGACGGTGTTGTTGGTGATCGTGGTCCGCGGCGCGTCGACGACGCTGACTCCCGGACCGAACGCCCCGGCGGGGTCGCTCCGCCATACCTGCACGCTGGTGCCGGTGAGCAGCGTGTCGGTGGCGCCGGGACCGATCGCGAACGCCGGTGCGCCGCTACCGAAACCGGTCATCCCGCTGATCGTCACGCGGTGTGAGCCGTCCTTGATCTGGAGACCGGGGACCCGGCCCGCGCTGATGGCGCCGTTCCTGATCGTCACGTCACCCGAGTTCTCGACCAGCACGGCGGGGCCGCTCTGCAACGCCTGCCCGATGCCGAACCCCTCGATGACGACGTCGTGGACGCCGGAGAGCCGGAAGCCGGGTCGGACGTAGGTGCGGCTCTGGGGTCCGCTGTATCCGGAGAAGGTGACGGGCTTGCCGGGCTCCCCGGACGGCACGACGACCGACTCGTTGTACGAGCCTTGGTCGACCGCGACCGTCTGCCCCGGCCGGACGACCTTGGCGGCATCGTTGATCTCGCAGAAGGGGCGACTGTGGGTGCCTTCCTCGGCACCGCGCACACAGCGCTCCTGGGCGACGTAGAGGGTCGAATCGGCGGCGCTCCCGCCGGTCACCGACAGTCCCGTCGCCGTCAACACGCCGACGCTCACCAGTGCCAGACCGCGCCCAACGCGCATCTCGCGTACACCCCCGTGGTCAAGATGATCACGGGGGAGCGTAGCGAACGGATCGGCCAAGCCCAATGGCCGAACGGATGGATCAGAGGCCGCCGATGGAGTTGAGGCTTGAGAAGCGGGTCGGCTCGGCAAGCACGGCACTGGCTCCTTCCAGATCGGCAAGCCGCGCAGCAAGTGTTGCCTGCGCGAGCCGCATCGGGAGCGCAACACCGAACTTAAGGCCGTGCAGAGCTCGCGGCGCGACCTCTGGCAAGCAGAGGCGCTCGGCAGCGTCGGCGGTGAGCGCGCGCCACTCGGCCGAAACCACGTCGGATCGCAATCGAATGGCAAAGTCGTCGAATCGTTGTATCGGGTCCACAACCTCGGTCAGCGTCGCTGCGAGCGTCGCGTTCGCCCGGTACCCCGCAAAGGTCCACCACCGAAGGTCATGACGGTCGCGGACAGCAAGCGAGCCGCCGGGATGCACTTGATGACGGCGCTCGTCGCGCTCCTGTCCGAGGCGGTCGATAGCCCTACCAGTAAGGCTTACCGGCGGATCGGCTCCGAGCAACACCGAACGCATCTCCCGAGCCAGTTCGAAGCCGAGTCCCCCTACGCCCCAGCCGAGCCAGCGGGCGCGACCACCACCGTCCGCGACCTCGACGAAGCACCGCCGCCGTCGCCAGTCGATGTAGGTAACACGCCAGCTCCGGCCGGCGAGGAGTAGTCGTCGGTCCCCTTTGACCTCCTCGACGAGCAGCGTGGGATCAATCCGCCCCACCTCGTTGCGACCTGCGAAAACCGTGAACTCGGGCGGACCAGTGAAGACGGCCGTGAGTTCCATGAAATGTCTCCGGCCGAAGCGGCGCTCCGCCTCGGGCCCGATGAACACCAGGCCGCTGTCCTCGCTGACGAACTTCTCATCGAGCAGATGCCGCATGATGACGTCGGTGTTGGTGCCGAATGCCGGCAGACCGTTCCACGATTTCGGCCATTCCCGGTCGCCGATTCGGTTTTCCTGCAGGCACAGGGCGAGCAGCTGTTGGGCAACGATGTGCCGAGGTTCCGGCGGTGGGACTACCGGCTCAACCCAGCCCTTGCCCCACAGCGACAGCAGTGCGGCGGCCTTGATCAGCGTTTCACCCGTCAGGGTCAAGAAGAGGCAGTTACGGGTGGTGCCGGACCGCCGGCCGGTCCGGCCCAGTCTCTGAAGGAACGAAGCGACCGTCGACGGCGCGTCTATTTGGATCACACGGTCGAGGTCTCCGACGTCGATTCCGAGCTCGAGGGTGCTGGTCGACACGATCACGCAATCCCGAGCCTCGGCAAACGCCTGCTCCGAGCGGCGGCGTTCTTCGGCCGAAAGGGAAGCATGGGAAAGGAAGGCGGTCACACCTTCGTCGCGAAGCAGCGCGCCCAGCTCCTCCACGGTCTGGCGGGACTCGCAGAACACGAGGCGCTTCTCACCAGCGTGCAGCGCGGCAATAACCTTCGCGGCGTTGCCGAGCGAACCCACGAAGTCCAGCTCCACATTGCCGGACGGCACGGATGTGCCTGCGACTGCGATTTCCGGAGCGACGACCCGTCGCGGTCGGCGCTTGACGTTGGCCCCTTGGAGCCAATCGAGCAGCTGCTCGGGATTGCCGACCGTCGCTGACAATCCGACCCGCTGGATCGGACTTCCGGTGAGCGTAGCAAGCCTTTCGAGCACCGCGAGGAGGTGCCAACCGCGGTCGTCGCCAGCGAACGCGTGCACCTCGTCGACAACCACCGCCCGAAGCCCGGAAAAGAACTGCTTGTGGTCGACCTTGGTGCTGACGAGCATCGACTCAAGGGACTCCGGCGTCGTAAGAATGATATCTGGCCGGTCTGCCAGGACCGACCGACGGTCGCTCGCACCCACATCCCCGTGCCACAGCGCCGCCTTGCGACCGAGCCATCCCGCGTAAGACGTGATGCGCGGATGCAGGTTGTTCAGCAAGGCTCGCAGCGGACACACATAGAGGACCGAAGGTCCGCTCCACCCCTCGTTCGCCATCCGGGACAGCAGGGGAAACACCGCTGCTTCCGTCTTACCGCCTGCAGTCGGTGCGACCAGGACGGTGTCCTCACCTGCCAGCAGCGGACCGATCGCCGCTCGTTGCAGCGGGCGAAGGTCATGCCAGCCCAGGCTGTTGACGACGTGGTGCACGACGACGGGATGGAGGTCGTCCATGGTCACATCTGCAGTCGGATCTCGTCGGCCGAGGTGGCGGCGTTCCGCTCCACCTCGGACAGCTCGTCGGATCGCACGGTCAACTGATAGTGCTGCCGCGGGTCGAAGTCGTCAAACTGATCCACACGGTCGAGAACATCAGCCACCAGCTTCTTCAGGAACACGCGGGGAGCAACCCCGACCTTGCCGCCGAGACGGCCGGTGACCGCCCGCGCCAGCTCACGCACGTATACGTCGTCGACGCTGGCGACGCGCGGCGAGCCGTAGAGGTCGCGGACTTTCATTCCGAGCTCGACCAGCCGTTCGATGTCGAAGCCCGGCAGCCGGATCTGCGTGGCACGCGGGTTGTCCCATCGTGCATCTGACCCGAAGTCAGTTGCGAGGCGCTGTGCGAGCGGCGCCAGACGTTGCGCTCCTTGCGGACCATCGAAGAACGCGGGCGTGCCCGTGATCACGAGGAAGAGCCCAGGGAACCGCCCCGCGTAGATGTCGTCAACGAACTGCCTCAAGGCGTTCAACGCCTTGTCCCGCGCATCGCTGCGGACTCGTTGCAGGGTCTCGACTTCGTCGAGAACAAGCAGGAGGCCAGGATTGCCGCTGTCGCGCAGCACGGTGAGCAGACCCTGGAGGAAGTTCAACGCGC
Source organism: Asanoa siamensis (assembly GCF_016862555.1). Taxonomy (GTDB): domain Bacteria; phylum Actinomycetota; class Actinomycetes; order Mycobacteriales; family Micromonosporaceae; genus Asanoa; species Asanoa siamensis. The sequence continues at coordinate 63,073 of NZ_BONE01000029.1, forward strand.
CGAAGTGGTCGAGGTCGCCCTTTACCCCCGCGGCGCGGCGAGCGGACGCCGCGACGTGGGGCTGCCCGCCAAGCCAGGCGGCGAGTCCGCTGGCCGTCGCCTGATCGGCTTCGGCCGTCGCCGTCCGATAACCACGCAGACCGGCCGCGAACGCTGGCGTGCTGCGGGAAATGTCTGTGAGCCGTTGCTCCATCAGGTCGCCGACTGCCTGGTCGAGGGCTGGTCCATCGTCCTCGGCGACCGCGCCGCCGGCTAGCACGTCCTCCTCGAGAGCGAAGATCCATCCGTCCAACACGGGGCGCAGGGCGCTCGGCGCAAACTGCTCTGTGGTGAGGTGGTCGGTCATTCGGCGGTAGACGGTTTCCATTCGGTGCAGCGGTGTCTCGAGTTCGGAGATCTGCACCTCTGATGTCGCGAAGCCGTGCCGCTTGGCGCGCTCGGCAAGCCAACGAGTGAAGAAGGTCTTTCCGGCGCCGTACTCGCCACGGACCGCTTTGAAGACGCTGCCGCCACCCGCAACCCGACTGAGCTCGTCGTCAGTCGCGGCGACGAAGCGTTCAAGGCCCACCGCGAGTGCATCGAGCCCGTTCGTCGGAACAACGCCACGGCGTAGGGCGTCGATGATCTCGCGACGGCGGCGTGCGGAAACCTCGCCGGTCATGCCGGATCCAGCCCGAACTGCTCGCGTAGCAGACCGACGTCCAGGATGACGGTCTGCCCATCCACGTCGAGCCGCAGCACCGGATAGCCCTCGACCTGCAGCACCCGCTGCAACGCCGTCACCGACTGGGTGATGCGATGCGCTGGGACTCCAGCTCGAGAGGCGAGGTTGTCCAATCGGCTGCGTCCCTGCGCGGACACAAGGACTCGCAGCATGGCTCGCGCCCGCTGGTCGGGCAAGACACCGCGGCCTTGGCTGCGCTGCTGGTAAGTCTCGCTGTCGAGCAGGGCGGCAATGAGCCGGTCAGCGTCCGTGGGTGGTTCAGGTGCGGCCGGCGCGGTCACCGGTGCTGGGGTGGCGTCAAACAGTGTTTCGGTCTGCGGGGCCGGAGCCTGTCGTTGAGTTCGCGGGCGCCCTAGCGCTTTATCGGGTACGACCGCGCTTTCGGTCGCGCCGTCGTCCGCCGGCCACCACCACGCCGGACTGGGGACCGGCGCCCCCGCCCAACCAGGAACGGCGGTCTCGTCGCCAGCGCCGAACACCAGCAACGGAATGACGGCCTCGGCGGCCGACGCGCCACCGTGATAGCCGGCTTTCCGCGGGCCGTAGCGGATCTCCTCGCGCCAGGGCAGCACGACCTCGCCGTTTGCTTTGGCGACACGGGGCCCCCGCACGACAACCTCGCCCTCGCCGGCTGGCCGGTCGTGCGGACGCCACCGATTTTCGCTCGCCGCGCTCGGCCGCTGGGTGGCCTCCGGGCCCCGGTCGACCACGTGGCCGTGGTCGGAAACCACGACCACCACGTGATCAGACGCCAGCGTGAGCAGATCCCGCACCGACTGGATCGTCTCGGTGTCCCAGACGGTCGTGCCTGGGTCGCTGCGGTCGAGAGCGTCGTCGATCGTGTTGACCACCGCGGCGACCAGCGGCACTCCCGGGTCTTCGAGCGCACCGGTCACCTCGGTGTCCAAGGCGACACCAGCACCCGCCCGGAGACGCGCTTTGTGGAGCAGGACGCCCTGGGGGAACCGCGCCGCGAACGCGGCCAGCTCTTCCTTCTGCTGCCCGGTAGCGATGTGACCGGTGAACAGTGAGCAGCGGCTGACCTCGGTGATAGTGGGCAGCGCAGCCAGCACGCCGACGCGCTCACCACCGTCCGGAGTGAGCTCGAACCACGGTCCCGTGCGGCCCATCGACTCCGCGAGCTCGGTCGCGGCGGCGACACCCATTCCGTCGAGAACCAGTAGGAGCACCCGCCGGCCATGCGCCAGGATCGGGTCGACGACACGGTCGAGAACGTCTTCGACCCTGATCAACGCACCGGGTGGCGAGTCGTGCTCTGTCGCCTCGGCGAGCAGGGTCGCGAACCGCTGGTCGTGCCTAGCCCGCCGGGCGTCGACCGCTCGGTGCAGCAGGTGGTACGCCTCAGCCACGACCGGATCGGTGTCGCCGGCGAACACGTCGAGCCGCGCACGGTCGACATATCCGTCGACCCGGCTCTGCCGCAGCACCGCGTCGTACAGTGTCGCGGGCTCCGGACCGTCATCCGTGGCGAGCCAGCGCAGCAGCCGAACCGCCATCCGTGCGGTCTCAAGCCGTCTGGCATCGGCGCCACGGTGCGCCTCGGCATTCGCAAGCGCACGCTCCGCGGCCGTTACCATCCCGTGGTCGGGCTTCCCTGGACCGGCAGCACCGAGGCGCACGGCCGCGGCGACCGCCCGGAGCCGCTGGATGAAACCGGTCGGCAGCACGTCGCTCCCGCCGAGCAGTTCCGTCGCGTCTATTCGCTTAGCAATCTCCTCCGCACGCGCGAGGTAACCGCGCGCGTCCCGGCGGCCGTCCCGGTCGTTGGTGCTCGCCCGCCCGACCGACGCGAGGGCCAGCGTGTGCAGGGCTTCGGCCTCTTCCACCCGCAGCCGCACGCCTCCGAACCACGGCTCGAGGCGGGTCTGTGCGACAGCGACCGCGGTGGCCCGCGGGCCTCCAGACGGTGCAGGCCACAGTGCTCCGGCGAGCAACCCGAGGGGTACGGCGTCCGTGCCGTTGCCGGATCGGACCGCCGCCATGATGGCCGCGGCACCGGCGCCGCCGACCTCCGACAGGTAGCCGAGGATGCCGTCCAGGATCGGGCCGGGTCGTTGCGTCGCGCGCAACACCGCGGCGGCATCCGTGGTCCAGTCCATTAGCCCCGCACCGTCGAGCTGCTCCCGGTCGATGCCGAGCGCCTCGGTCACGAGGCTTGCCAGCGCGTGGTCGCGGGTCAGCACCTTGCCCGGCGCGACTGGCCAACCGACGGCCGGCGTGAGGTCGATCAGCGCGTCGACGACCCACCTGCCCTCGCGGGTCAGCATGGGATCCAATTGGGTCGCGCCGAAAAGGTCGCCGGCGATCTCCCACGGGTCGACGCGGCGCACGGTGTGCTTACTGACGTATGCGAGCAGTCCTTCGCCGAGTTGGGCGTCGTTGAGCTCCGTCAGCAGCACGAGGCGTTCGTCGTCCCGGCGCTCCTCGATCGCCGTCCACGCGGCGAGCGGCGTCGGACACGGCACCACGCGGGCGCTCAGCGAGCCCACCGCCAGCACCGGATCGTGCGTCCAGGCCGCTTGGGAACGCAGGGCGATCGCGGGGGCGTCGTCCTTGTCCTCGGCGAGCCAGGCCTCGACCTTGCGACGGATCGCGGCCGGCTGCACTGCCGTCACCGCACCTCCCACGTCACCGTCACGGTCTTGCCGGCCTCGACCTGCTCACGCAGGAACTTGCCGAACTCGTCGGCATCGGCCGCGGTCGACACGACTCGCTGCTGTTGCCTTGGCGGGGGAGGCGGAGGCGGAGGTGGTGGTGGCGGGGGTGGCGGTACAACGGCAAGAATCCTCGCCGCCTCGCGGGTTGCCGTTGACAGCGCCGCGGAAAGGTCGGCACCGAGCTGCTCGTGGCGGGCGGCCTCCTGGAGTCGCCGCAGGACACCCTGGGCGTCCTCGTCCGTAGCCGCCCGAAGGCGCAGCGCGTCGAGCAACGCCCACTGCGTATTCGCCAATGCGTTGACGACCGAGAAAGCCGACTTGAACGACTTGCTGGCGACCTCGTCGTCAACGTCACCGACATCGGCGGTCGCGACCCGGTCGATGAGCGCGACATCGTCGGACTCGGTCGACAGAGCCTTCAGCATGCGCGCAACGCGGCGTGCGGTCGCCAACCGACCCGTCGTCGCCCCCGCGTCCAAGCCCAACGTATCCGCCCGTGAAGCCAGCTCACGCGCGGCTTCTTCCGCTGTCGACGCGTATTGCCGCGCCTGGGCGCGGACAAGACCGACGAAAACGCCGAGGTTGCCAGCACTCCTCCACGCTGGCGGGTTCTCGCCGAACAGCCCCTGCGCGCGAAGGCGCGCCTTGGCCCAGCTCTCCTCGCTTGGCAGCGGGATCTGCCGCAGCTCCATGTTGTCGTTGATCGCCTGGACGCTGTCGACCGGCTCCTTGGTGCCGTGCAGGAACCAGGCCAGCTGCTGCTCCTCAGCGAATACCGCGAGGATCGCGTTCTGCAGCTCCCGCTCGAGGCCACGGGGCTTCGGCTGGTCGAGCAACGGACGCAGGACGTGCACCGGAAAATGCTCTTTGTAGCCCTGCTTTGCCGCCTCCTGGAGCAGGTGGCGGGACCACCAGCAGGTGGTCATCGTCAGGACGAAACGGTGCTCGACGAGCTCCCCGAGCTGCAACTGGTTGCAGATCCGCCGGATGGTCTTCTGGTCGGCGGTGTCGACAGCGGTGCCCTTCGTCGGGTCGGCCGCTGCCAGCCGGGCGTACTTGAGCACCTTGTTCAACTCGGCGCGGGTGATCGCCTTCTCGTCGTCGGGCAAGGCCGGTTTTCCGGGGTACGACCAGCCCAGCAGGTTTCCGGTCAGGTTGAGGAACGCGTCCCGAAGCGTGCCGCCGCGCGGGTCGCCCAGGTGCAGGGCCTCCTCGAGGGTGTGCAGGACGGGCACCGAGTCGACCTCGACGTTTGCGGCGTTGGGTGCGGCCGCCCCGTACGCCTGCTTGAACGCGTCGGTGATGGCGACCCGTAGCTGCTGCTGGCGCTGCTGGAGGTAGACCTTGCCCTGCTGCCGGTCGGCCGCCGACCAGTCCGCCGCGAGCGCGGTGAGCCGGTCACCGCTGCCGCCCGCGCCCAGCAGATAGTTGATCTTTGCGAGCTGGGCCACCCGCCCCATCACCTCGTCGGTGAGGAACAGCGGCATCCAGAGCACCGTGCGGTGCCCGCGCTCGAGGGTCTCGATGCGGGCGAAGTCCTCGTTGCGCCGGTGCCCCGGGTCGAAGGGGTAGTCGACGATGATTCGCCAGCCGTCGCCGTGCCGGATCAGGGCGGAGTCGGGCATCGAGTCCTTGTCACGGACGTTTCCGAACCGCACCTGGATCTCGTGCTTCCGACCGCGCCATTCCCGCTGGTAGGGCAGCTCCCCGAAAGTGCCGTCACGCAGCTCCAGGCCCAGCTCGCCGCTGACCATCTCACGGACGAGCTGTTGCAGGACACCGGAGGTCGTCTCGTTGTACGGCACGAGGTCGAGCAGCCGGTCGTAGTCGACCGAGGTTAGCGTCACGGAGACGACCGGGTCCGGGCCGTCGCCGATGTGGAGCTGCCCCGCGTCAGCGGCGAGACGCCGCAGCCGGTCGAGCACGATCTGATTCTCGTAGCCCGCGATGGGTGAGGCGATCGATCCGAAGTTGAGGGCGTGCAGCTTCGCGGCGGTGAGGTTGTGCAGCGCCGGCACCTCCGCGACCAGCGCACCGAGGATCAGCGTCTTGACCAGCCGGTCGTCGATCCCGAACAGCTCGTGGGTGGTCGCCTCGGCCTCGCTGATGCCGTGGGTGGCGAGCAGCAAGGGCCGCAGCTTGTGCAGGTAGGTGTCGCGACCGGCCTGGAAGAGCTGCTTGAGCTCGGGACGGTCGGGCAGCTCGCCGCGCAGCACCAGTGGGTCGAACAGCGCCGCCACCCCGATGAGACCGCTGACCCGCAGGGTGTCGCGCCGCTCGACGAGCAGCTCGGTCATCACCTTGAGGGCGGTGCGCTCCCGCTGGAGGGCCTGGGAGAGCGCCACCAGCGTCGCCACCAGGGCCGGTGAGAATGGGTAGAGGCGGCGGAACGAGGTCGCGTCGGAGCCGATACCGGCATCGCCGTACTGGTCGCCGAGCAGCAGGATGTCCCAGACGTCGCGGCGGCCCCGAACGGCCGCGAACGCCTCGTCGATGACGGCCTTCGCGGCGTCGTCGGCCTTCAGCAGCCGCTTCTCGGTGATCTCCGGCAGGTTGGTGTCGGCGAGCACGATGTCCTGGCCCAGCCGGCCCTGGACGCTTCGCATGACGTCGGCGAGGGCCGCCCGCTCGGTGCCGCCGACCTGCGGCCCGAGGAAGTCCTCGAGGTTGCGCTGCCGCGCGATGAACGACGCGATCGGCAGCGGGCGCGCGGTGTCGGACGACTCGACGAGCTTGTTGAGCTTGGCGCCCTCGGTCTGCACGAACGTGTGGTCGGCGATCTTCGTCGAGAGCCACAGGATCAGCTCGTCGAGGAAGAACACCATCGCGTCGTAGCCGAGGTCCTTCGCGTGCCGGGTGATGACGGCGAGCCCGGTGTCGAGGTCGAGGTATTCCCCACCATGCACCGCCCCGGTGAAGAACTCCCGGGTGAGCGCGCTGACGAGCGCGTCGCGGTCCTTGGTGCCGGGCGGCTCGGCGGCCGCCCGGTCGTAGCTCTCCGCGGTCCAACCTGACGCCTTCGCCCGCAGCGCGGACAGGTTGCCCCCACTGCCACCCGGCGTTACGCCGGTGCCGCGTAGGCGCTCGAGGAACCGCTCGTCGCCGAGGTCGGCCCGCAGCTTCGCGGCGTCGACGAGCAGGGCGTCCGACCGGTGTACGGCCGGCGGTGGCGCGTCGGGGCGAAGCGCCGTGATCTGGCGCAGGTAGCCCTCGAGGATCGCCTGCTCGGTCGATCGGGCGTCGAGCATGTGGAACGTGAGGCTGAGGATTTGCTTGCCCTTGAGCCACTCGTCCGCTTTGGCGACCGCGCCGCCGAGGTTGCGCACCTGCCGCGCGGCTGCGTTATGGGCCAGGATCTCCCGCAGTACCGCCATGAAGTGCGACTTGCCGGAGCCGAACGAGCCGTGCAGAAACTTCGCCTGCGATCGCCCGCTGCTGACCGCGTGCCCGATGAGGCTGAGCGCCTCGTCGAAGTTCTTCCGCAGGTCGTCGGTGACGACGTAACGCTCGAGGTCGGCGCCCTCCGACGCCCGCACCACGAAGTCGGCGTCGCCGACCGACGTGGGGATTGTGATCAGCTCGCGTAGCAACGTCATGCGGGCACCTCCACTCCCCTGATGCTGGCAAGCTCAGCCCGGTCGGCGTCAAGAGCGGCCAGCTCGGTGTCGATCAGACCGGTGAAGAACTGCGCGGGTGAGCCCGGAAAACCCGGCTTCGGGTCAGCGTGCCACTGGTGCAGCCACGGCTCCAACTCGGCGATGCCGGCCAGGATCGGGAGCAGCCGGTCCGCCTTCCAGCCACCCTGCGTCTTGCGGTCGAGGTAGATCGTGGCCAGCGCCTGCGCCTGCGCGAGATGGTCCCAGCCCGCCCAACCGATTAGCTCGGTGCTGTCACCATCCCGACCCGCCTTCGGGTACGAGATGAACCGCTCCTTGGGCACATCGAGCTTGCCCCGGTTACGCCAGTAGCTCGCCTTAACGAAGTCCCCCGACGTGTACTTGGGCGGCACTGCAATGTCGACCTTCTCCCCTGCATCCTCCCGACGCTGCAAGGCCCAAGCCCGTTCCCATTGCGCCCGCTTCCGCAGCCCTCCGGCCTTGTAGCGCTGGCTCGGCAGGTACGGAACATGCTCGTCGGCGAGCAGCTTGGCCAGAGACCGAACCAGATCGTGCTGGTCGGTCTCCATGTAGAGGTCAAGCACGGTCCGAAAGTCCTCGTCGTGCCGAACCCGATCAGCAAGGTGTTCCACCGACAGCGGCGTCGGAGCGCCGGCCCACAACGCCGGGGCTTCAAGCCGGTCAAGCAGCCAACCGCGAAGTGCCCGCTGCTGCAGGGCGTCCCAACCCTCGGTAGTCCACCGACGCTTATATTCGGGCCGCTCGATCAGCGCGATGTTCCGATCCGACTCGATGACCGCGATCCGCTTCTCGACCAGCGCTCGATACTCCGGAGACCAGCCCGCCGGCGGTTCCGTTATCGGCGTCGACCCGTGCCGCGCAAACCAGTCGGTTTCGATTTCGCCTGCGGCTATTCTGCGCGCCAGGACGATCTCAAAAGCGCGCTCTCCAAGCGTCAACTCAGGAAAGTCGGCCGCTGTCAACTGCTCGTCGATGAGCCCATATCGGCGGTAGATGTCCCAATCGAGTTCTTCCTGACGAGCTATCATCTCGCCGCGAACGGCGACCCATCTGACAGCCGCTCGTTCCAGTGCGCCTCTGCTTGGCGCGTCATCAAGGACAAGTGCTGAGGGCAACGTCCGCGCCAGCTCTTGTGCAAGTTCAACAAGCTCGCCTCCCCCGGCCGTCACCAAGTCATCAGGTAGCGGGAATTCCTCAAGCTTAGTTCCAGTAAACTCCCAGCGATCCATCCACGCTTCCGGCTGGATTCCTCTGCCAATTCCGCTTCCCGCCTTACTCTGGCTAACTTGCTTGAGCCAGAAGCAGGCCGTGGAGCTGTTCAGCACGCCGAGCAGCCGCAGATGATCGTCTTCCGTCGCCCCCTCCGGCAACTTAACCACCGGCGCAGAACGACTGAATACTTTCCCACCTCGGTCGAAAACGAAGTGATTGTGGGTAGCCACAAACGCAAATGACAACGACAATTTTGTAGTGAATCGCTTGGGGAAGAACATCGAATATTCGAACCACAGAAGACCTCGCTCTAGTTGCGTAGACCCATACGCGACCCGCTCAGAAAGCGAGCGGCGAACGGGCCAGAGCAACTTGAGCACGGCCGGAGACGCCGTAGGCTCGAGTGACTTGGAGTCGTAAGGCCACAACCCGACAAGCGCGTCGGCTATCGACCAATCTCTGACAACCTCTCCCTCTATCATTGGCAGTTGCTGCAATGTTGGGACGCCATTCCGTCGAAGCACGCCCTCACCCAAAAAGTAAGCGTGATCCTCTCGCGTCACGGCTCCCGAGCCAATGTCAGAGACTACATCCCGCAGGACACTCGATGACGACTTCTCTAGCAACTGCATTACTTGCCCCGCGCCACCCCCACTCAGACTCCAAGGGTGCCTTGCGAATGTTCCACGATCGATGTCTGCGACCGATATCCAAGCCGACTCAGTGCCCGAATGGTCTATTTGTTCGGATATCGCACGCCAAACGATTCCATTCGAAGGATCAGTGGGTTGCACAGGCTCACCGCGGACTCCTAGTACCGCGCGGACCGACACGGGCCGACGTCGGGGGTTCGAACGGCCGATCAAGATCACTGTTGGTGTCCCGTGGCCCGGAATATAGGCACCTGAGGTGTCGATCACCTCGGTTAGCTCGACTCGGTCGGCAAAGTAATCGTTGATGAGCTTGGCGCCGAACTCGCGCTTCATGAAGGCGTTCGAGGTGATCTGGCCGACGTAGCCCGCGCCTTCGCCGTGTTCGTCTGAGCGCTGCGCGAGGTCGAAGAAGCGCTTCGCGAAGGGCACGCCGAGCTGATACTGCCGGTGGCAGACGTCCCGATACAACTCCCGATAGGTGCGGTTGCGCGCGCTGTCCTTCACAGTGATGTAGGGCGGGTTGCCCACGACGACGGTGTACTGGCCGTTCTTCAAATACTTGCCGAGCAGGTCGCCGTCTTCCGTCCACAGCGGATACTCCGACTCGCCCTCGAAGGCCGCAAGCATGTTGCCCTGGTGAGATGAGTCCTCGCCCCAGCCCAGGAGGGAGTCGCCGACGGCTACCTGCACGGGGAACTTCGTCGCCAGGTTACGGTGGCCCGAGGCCTTGAGGCCCGCGATCAAGAGCCGGAAACGGGCGATGGCGGCGGCCGCCGGGTTGATGTCCACGCCCGTGACCTGCCTAAGCGCTTTGTCTACCAAGAGGTTTGCGGGCGTTGCCGGTTCCCGTTCCTTCCAGCGTTCGAACAACCGGTTGAACGCGCCGAGCAAGAAGTGGCCGGAGCCGCACGTCGGGTCGATAACGCTCATGTTGGCGAGGCCGAACTCGCGATACGCGGGCTCGAATGTCCGGTCGAGGATGAACTCCTCCACGAACTCGGGCGTCTGGAGCAGCGCGTACGTCTCCCGGGCGTGCGCCGAGAGGTCCTGATAGAGGTCGCCCAGGAAACGCGTCTCCAGCTCGTCGGACCGCAGCGACGCAGACCCCGGGCCTCGGCGGAAGAAGTCGGACAGCTCTTCAGCCGCGCGTCCGGAAATGTCGAACCGCCACACCGGGTCGTGCTCGCCGAACAACGACGAGGTCGAGTCGGCGATGAAGCGGAACGCCCTCCGAAGCCAGAAACGGTCGTTCTGCGTCGGGTTCTTTATTAGGTGGTCCTGGCGGTTCTGGAGGGCGGTCTCGACCGACGCGCGCTCCCCCGGCCCGCCGATCCACACCTGCCGAACCAGCTCGTTGTCCTCGCAGAAACGCACGAAGACGCAGCCGAGCACCCACGCGACGGCCGCTTGGTCGAGCACGTCCTCCAGCCACGTCTCATAGGTCGCCGCGGTCCGGCGGGCGGCGCGGGCCGCCGCGTACTCCTTGCGCAGCTCGGCGTCCAGCGCCTCGTTGGCTGGTACCTGCTCGCGGAGGTCCTCGACCAGGAGGCCGACCTGCTTTTGCAGGGGGGCGAGCGCGATCACGAGGCGTTCCCTTCGGAGGCGGGCTTGAGCGGCCACGTGCCGGGCAGCCATAGCGACTGGCTGGCCGGCGACGTGAGCGGCAACTGGACAGCATCGAGCATGGCCGGCTCGGGCCGGCGGGCAGGCACGAGCAGGAGCCGGGCTGCGGGACGGGCCCGGCTCGGGTCGGCCATCTCCTGGAGGACCTGGAGCTGCCCGAAACGGGCGAGTGGCGCGAGGTCGGTCAACAGCAACGGCTCTTCGACCGCCAGCGCCGCCACCAGGCCTGGCATGACCTCGTGCTCGACGATCTCCACCAAACTGCGAAAGTCGGGGTCGGTCGTGTCGCCGCTGTCGGCAGCGACGATGGCGTCCCACGGGAAGTCCAGCGCACGCAGTCCACGCAATACGTGCGCCTTGACGTTGACCTCGGTGAGCCCGAGCCGGGCGACCAGCTCTTCCCGCGCCACGCGGTAGCGCATCATTGGCACGAGAACGGCGAGAAACGCCCGCCGAGAGACCGCCGAAGCGAGCTTGGTGTCCGCATCGACGGCGTCCGCTCGGTCGGCGAGCGGTCCCGTGCTCGCCATACGGGTGCTGCTCGGGGCGAGGGTGGCGGAACGCATGACGTACGCGTGCCTGGCGTCGTCCCACCGCAGCGGCACGTCGCAGCGCTCGAGCAGCTCGTCGAGGCGGTACCGCTGGGTCGGCATGGCCTCGGCACGTGGGAATCTCGCGTGCACTCGGGCTCGAAGTTGTTCGATCGCCATCGACTGGCCGAGCAGGCCGTTGCGGGCAAGCCGCAGCGTACGCTCGGCGCCCATCCCTACGGGATAGATCTGCCCCTGGGCGTTGACGTCGGCGACGTTGTTGCTCGCGGCTGCGGCGATTTGGAGCAGCCGGTTGTCGTTGATCGGCGGCGCCCCGTCAGGCGCCGGGATACGCCGGAGCTCCTCGACGGCCCGCGCGCGGGTGGCCAGCGGATCGTCGTTGGCCAAAGCCGCGGCGCGCCGACCCAGAGCCACGGCGTACCCGAGCAGGTGGGTGGCGGTCGTCGCGGCCGCCGGATCGTCGGGTTCACGACCAACCAGCACGACGTCGGAGCCCCGGAATCGCTGGATCGCCACCCTGGCGTCCCCGCCCCGGCTGAGCTCCGCCTCCACGGCGGCGCGCACGACACCGACGGCCTGCGCGGCGCGCTTGGGCCCGTCCGAATAGGACCCTCGGGCAGCGACGAGCGCCTCGGCCAGCTCGCCGGCCGACATGACGCCACCGCGGGCCTCCAGCAGCGCGACGATCTCGTTGCGCACCGCGATCAGATGGTCATTGGCCAGCCACGATTGGGTCTGCTTGCGCACCAGGGTCGAGACCTGGGGCTGTGTGAGCCCGATCTGCGCTGCGGCGTCGCTCTGGGAAAGCCACCCCAGGTAAGACCCATCCGCCGTCGGTGCCTGTCCGAGAAGCGTCGCGACTGCGTCGCGGTCCTTCGCTGGCCGAGCCGGCAGTAGCGATGAAGACACGGCCTCGATGCCCTGCGCGCGCGGAACACGTTCCTCGGGTGTCTCCTCGCGGGTCTCCTGCGGCAGGCGCGCCCGCAACGCCCGCACCTGCGCGAGGATCTCCTTGCGGGTGGCGTCCGGAACGCCTTGCGCCCGTGTGAGCGCCGACGGCTCGTAATCGAGCAGCTCCCCGACGGTGTGCACGCCGAGCCGCTCCAGTGCCGACCGCGCGCGGGCCGTCAAGCCCACTGCTTCCAGCAGGCTGTCCCGCGTGAGTGTGTCGGGCGCCTCTGCCGGGACGGTCGGGATGTCCTTGAAGATGGTCCGCCACGCGTCGGTCATCTCCTCGGCGGTGTCGAACCGTTGACCCGCGTCCCGGCGCAACGCTCGCGCGAAGAAGGCCGCGAGACGGTCGGCGATCGAGGAGTCGAACGCGCCAGGATCGATGGTGACCTCGTCGGCGATCGCGGCCGGGTTGGCGTTGTCACCCCAGCGCGGCAGGCCGCCGGTCGCCATCTCGTAGAGCGTGACCGCTGCGGCGAACCGGTCGGCGGCCGCGTCGTAACGCATCCGGCGCGGCGGCCCGAGGAACGGGTCCAGATAGGGCCGCGTGCCGGCGCCGAGCTGGTCCACCGGCGTCGCCGCCAGTGAGAAGTCGAAGACGCACAGATGGAGCTGCCGGTCCTTAGGGCGCGGCCGGGCCGCCAGGTTGGCCGGCTTGAGGTCGCGGTGCCAGACGCCCTCACCTTCTAGGAAGCTGATGATGTCCATGAGGTCGCGGCCGTACCGCTCGAGCAGGTCGAGCGCGAGGCGCCGGCCGCCGGCGAGCTCGTCGGCGAGTGTCCGGTCGCCGGCACTCTCCAGGACGAGCGTGGTCCGGCCGCCGACCGTCACGGGGCCGGCTAGCAACTCCGCGACCTGCCAGTGGTGGCGCATCGTCTTGAGCACCGCGGCTTCGGCGCCGAGTCGGTCGGCGTACTGCTCGTCGCGGGCGACCTTCAGCACCCGGGTCCTGATGCCGTCGGGTGTCTCCTCGGATACGAGCAGGGCCGTCGCCGTCGCGCCGGTGCCCAACCGCCGCACGACGGTGAACCCGCCTTCGAGCACCATGCCCTTCTGGGCGTGCAGCGGATCGATGACCGGCTCGGGCTCTGGGCGCGTCAGCTCGTCCCACACGTCGTCCAGACCAGCCCGGAAGGCCGACGCGGTCTTGACTCGACCCGCGGGGTCGCCTCGGGTCGCGTCGTAGATCAGCGTCAGCAGCGCGTTCGGCATGCCGTCAGCCACCGCGGCGAGGTTGAGCCCGCCGTCATGGACGGCGGTTACCAGCTCCTCCGGCGAGGCGGCCGGCGGCTCACCGCTGAAGATCCGGTAGGCGAGCGCGCCGAGGGAGAAGACGTCGAGCTGGCTGCCGGGTACGTCGCCGCGGTTGACCGCCTCCGGCGCCTGGTAGGTGCGCACCTCGTCGTCGAAGAAGAGCTCCAGCCCCGCTCCGTCGGTCGACGTGCTCAGCTTGGTGACCTGGGTCGAGCCGGCGAGGCGTCCGCCGGCCTGCCAGTCAGTGACGACTAGGGACGGTCTGGCCGCAGTAGGGTTCGCGACGTAGACGGCTCGGGGGTTGAGTGCCCGGTGGGACAGGCGACGCGCGTGAGCGTACGAGATGATCTCTGCCAGATCCTGCACGATCTGTAGCCGCTGGGCCAGGCTCAGTTTCGGGCCGTGCTCTACCAGCCAGTCGTCGAGGCGCACCCAGCTCTGCTCGTGATCGAAGACCACCGCCCGGCCCCAGCCGTGATCGTGCATGTCCAGGGCACGCGCGATGCCGGGGTGGTTAATGCCCTGCAGCAGCCGGAACTCCCGCTCGGCCGCACGCCGGATCAGCGGCACCTCGTCGGCCGCGGCCCGGCTGGTCAGATAGAACCGAACCCGGCGGACGAGGTTCTTGTCCATGGCGTGGCCGCCGAGGAAGTCCTGCCACCCGAACCCCTCCGCGAACGGCTTGGGGAAGAGCAGGACCTGGCCAACCGTGCGATTGGCGACTGAAGGCCTGATTCCGGCGCCGCGCACCAGGTCGACAATCTGCCTGCCGCGAGCAACGTCGACAGCGTCGCTCACGTTGCGCGGTGGGGCCAGCAGGAAGGTTTTCAAGCTCGGCAGATTGGATTCGGTGTTGTCGAGACCGTAGACATGTTGCCGGGCAACTTCGTCGAGGCGCGAACGCATCGAACTGGCATGAAGGAACAGTGCGGCACCGACGAAAAGCCCGTGATCGCCCTGCCGTTGCTGCCGTGCGTAATGCCGAACCAGACCCGCGAGACGCTTTGCTTTGCGATTCGCCAGCACCAGCGGGTTGTCGACCGGCATGAGCCGACCGCGCGGCATTCTGCGCACCCAGCGGCCTTGATCGCCGGCGATCTCACCTTGCCAGTGCTTGAGCTCGACGACGTAAAGGCCCGCACGGGTAAGGACCAGCGCATCGACCTCGTTGATGGAGCCGTCGGTGCCGACGAACTCCACATTGGCCCAGACGTGGTAGGGATCCGCGTCGGGGAGATACGACGCGAGCGCCCGGAGCCCGTCCCGCTCGTGCGGGAACTCGCTCGGGTTGATCTCTTCCCAACGCGGCGAATCGTCACGCACGCGCCGTCACCACCTCGTAACCCATGATGATCCACTCAAGCGGGTTCCTCAGCATATCGGCACCACCCGAATGGGTACTTCTAGGCGCGGTTGGTCCTTACACCTCAACCGCTTGTCATTGAGGTGTCAATCGATATGCGCCGACGAGGAACCACCCGTTCGTGAATGGATCAGAGGCCGCCGTACGAGTGGAGGCCCGTGAAGAAGATGTTGACGCCGAACAGGTTCATCAGCATCGTCAGGAAGCCCAGCACCGCGATCCACGTCGCCGTCGTCTGCTTGACGCTCGGTGTCGCCCGGGCGTGCAGGTAGCCCGCGTAGACGATCCAGGAGATGAAGGCCCAGACTTCCTTCGGGTCCCAGCCCCAGTAGCGGCCCCAGGCCGCCTCCGCCCAGATCGGGCCCGCGATCAGCGCGCCGAACGTCCAGATCGGGAACGCGAACGCGTGCAGCCGGAACGAGAGCCGCTCCAGCACCGCGGCGGCCGGCAGGCGCTCGCCCAGGCTGAACGGGAAGCCCGCCCTGCCCTTGTCCCAACCCGAGCGGATCAGGAACAGGCCGGCCGGCACGAAGCCGATCAGGAAGATGCCCGACGAGATGGCCACGGCCGTCACGTGGATCGCCAGCCAGTAGGAGTCCAGCGCCGGCACCAGCGGGCCGACCGGCACGTAGAGGAACAGGGCTGCGACGCCGAGCAGGATCACCTGCGTCAGCGCGACGTACAAGCCCAGGTGGCGCAGCGCCGGGCGGCGGACCATCACCACGATCCACGCCACCGCGGCGACCGAGGTGGCCGCGAGGACGTACTCGTACATGTTGCCCCACGGCAGCCGGTCGCCCGCGACACCGCGGAAGATCAGCGAGCCGATCTGCGCGATGCCGGCGACCACGAGCACGACCGCACCGGCCAGACCGGCCCAGCGGGACCGGGCCGGGCGCGGCGCCGGCACCGACTCGTCGACCACGACCGGCGGACCGCCGGCCCCGACGAGTTCGCGCGTCGCCACCCGCGCCACCACACCGCGCTCGCCGAACGCGTACACGGCGGCGTAGCAGATCATCGCGACGAGGTAGCCGAGCATGGCCACCACCAGCAGCGCGTCAGACAGGGCGGCCATCAGGTCTTCTCTCTCACGGCGGCGACGGTGGAAGCGAACTCCTCGGCGAAGCCGGGGTAGTCGGTGCGCGGGAGGCCACCGGCCTCGAGCAATCTACTACTGGATGTCGGAGACGGGGTAGTCAGGCGGAAGAAGACGCGCCGCCGCTTGCCGAACAGCGAGCCCATCAGGCCACCCAGGGCCAGCACGGCGGCGACCAGCGCGATGCCCTGGCCGGGGTCGTGCCGAACCGACAGCGTCGCGTATTCCTTGGTGCCGACGAACTGCACGGTCGAGCCGTCGTCCAGCGTCCACGTCTCGCCCGGCTTGAGCAGCTTGCCCTCGCCCACCGGCTTGAGCCGACCCGCGTCGATCTGGCGCTGGTCCAGGCGGTAGACCGAACTCGGGATGCCGGCGTCCAGGCCGAGGTTGCCGCGGTAGGCGGTCAGCAGCAGCGCGGGGTTGTTCTCGGCCGGGAACCGCGAGCGTACGAACGGCGCCTGGTCCGGCGCGGTCGGCAGGTAGATCCCGTCGAAGCCCATCTGCAGCGACGGGTCACGCCGGCCGGTGGCCGGGTCGACGTTGGCGTCGGGGAACGAGATCGCGCCCGTGCTGGTCTGCATCTCGTCCTCGGACAGGAACGGGCCTTCCTTGGTCTGCGTCTTCCCGAACCGGTCGGTGTAGCGCAGGATCGGCGCGTAGCCGTGGCCGAGCAGGTAGACCGACGCGCCGTCGAGCCGCAGCGGCGCGTTGACCGAGAAGTCCGCGGTGCGGGTCGGCCCGTCGCCCTCGACGGTGACCGACGCCCGGAACTCCTTGGGCTGCCCGCTGGTCTGGTAGCTCGCGGTGAAGTCGTCCAGCGTCACGCAGAACGGGGGCAGCCGGCCCTCGTCGACCCGCGGGCCGAGCTTCGCCTCGTCGTACTGCTGCAGGCTGTTGCAGAAGCTCGTGTCCTTGCCGGCGACCAGGATCCGGTTGCCGTGCCAGCCGTACCAGGAGCCGAGCGCGACCGCGACCAGCACCGCCATCAGCGAGAAGTGGAAGACCAGGTTGCCGGTCTCCTTGAGGTAGCCCTTCTCCGCGGAGACGGTGTCGTCGCGGACCACGACCCGCCAGCGCCGCTTGCGCAGCGCCGCGGCGATCTGCTCGACGTCGCCGTCGTGGTCGGCCACGGAAAGATGCTGCGGCAGCTTGTCGAGCCGGGCCGGGACCTTCGGCGGCACGGAGCGGATCGCGCGGTAGTGGTCGCGCAGCCGCGGGATCACGCAGCCGATCAGCGACGTGAACAGCAGCAGGTAGATCGCGGCGAACCAGGGCGAGCCGAAGACGTCGAACCCGTCGACCCGCTCGATCCAGGGCGCCAGCTTCGGGTGGTCGCGGTAGTACTGCTGCACCGCCTCGATCGCGACGTTGCTCTGCGGCAGCACCGAGCCGGGGATCGACGCGACGGCGAGCAGGAAGAGCAGCACGAGGGCCGTACGCATGCTGGTGAGCTGTCGCCACAGCCCGCGCAGGAGGCCGATCAGGAAGCTGCCCCAGCCCGGGCCGCGCGGTGTCGCCGCCGGCGCCTCGGGTCGCGTGTCGGTGGTCGTCATCAGATGCCGATGCTCCCCACGCCGACGCTGGTCTGCAGCCAGATCAGGAAGCTGTTCCAGCCGCCGGTGACCAGCGCGAGCCCGATCAGCATGAGCAGCGCGGCACCGACCCGGGTCACCCATCGGCTGTTGCGCCGGATCAGCTTGAAGAGCCCGAGCAGCCGGGTGAAGAACAACCCGAAGAGCACGAACGGAATGCCCAGACCGAGGCAGTACGCGACGGCGAGCACGACGGCCCGGTCGGCCTGACCGGACGTGCTGGCCAGCAGCAGCACCGAGCCCATGGTCGGGCCGACGCAGGGCACCCAGGACAGCGCGAAGACGGCGCCGAACACCGGGGCGGCGAGCAGGCCGGCCTTGGGCAGCGCCTGGATGCGCACCTCGCGCTGCAGGCCCGGCACCACGCCGAGGAACGCCAGCGCGAGCACGATGATCAGCGAGCCGACCACGATCTCGAGCGTCCGGCGGTGCTCGACCATCGCCCAGCCGACCCGGCTGACCAGCACCGCCACCAGCACGAACACGGTGGTGAAGCCGACGATGAACAGCATCGTGCCGGCGAGCACCCGGCTGCGCTCGCGGACCTTCCGCTCGAGCTCGGAGCCGGCCAGCCCGGTCACGTAGCTCAGGTAGCCGGGCACCAGCGGCAGCACGCACGGCGAGAGGAAGCTGACCAGGCCGGCCAGGGCGGCGCCGCCGATCGCGAACAGCAGCGGCCCGCTGACGGCGAGGTTGCCGAAGGTCTCGCCCATCAGGACGCCTCGGCCGCGACCCGCTCCACGACCGGCTGCAACTGCTGCTGGGTGACGGCGCGGCGGATCACGTACGCGATGTCGCCGGACCGGTCGAGGATGATCGTGGCGGGGATGGAGTTCGGCGGGATCTCGAAGCCGAGCGCGAGCTTGCTGGAGGGGTCGAAGACGCTCGGGTACGCGACCCGCTGGTTGTGGAACGCGAGGGCGGCGTCCCGGCTGTCGCGGATGTTGATGCCGAGGAAGTCGACGCCCGTGGCCTTGGTCGCCTCGTACACGTTCTCCAGGTCGTCGATCTCGGCCCGGCAGGGCGCGCACCAGGAGCCCCAGAAGTTGACGACGACGACCTTGCCGGCGCTGTCCGCCGTGTCGTAGGCGCCGCCCTCGAGCAGTTCGCCCGCGACCGCCGGGGCGGCCGGCCGCTTGCCCGCGGCGCACTCGATGAAGCCCTCGGCCGAGGTCGAGCAGAGGTCCTTCCAGCTGTCGCCGCCGCGGCCGGCGACCACGTACACGACGGCGGCCACCGCGAAGACGGCGACCGCTATCCCGACGAGGAGCCCGCGACGGCGCACGTCAGGCTCCCTTGGCGTTCCGCGCGTTGGGCGAGAGCGCGACCAGGTGCGCGGCGGGCTCGGAGTAGCCGATGCCGACCACCTTCGCGCCGTCGAAGTGGAAGGAGGTCAGGCTGCACAGTCCACATTGGCGCTTGCGCGGGTCGTGCCAGAGCCGCTTGCGCTCGACGTAGCGGCGCAGGGTCCAGATCGGTAGCTGGTGCGAGATGCAGACGGCCTCGTGGCCCTCGGCGGCGACCCGGGCGGCGTGCACGGCGGCGAACATCCGCTCGGCGATCGCCCGGTAGGCCTCACCCCAGGACGGGGTCAGCGGGTCGCGCAGCACCCACCAGTTGCGCGGGTCGCGGAACGAGCCGTCGCCGGGCGAGACCCGCTTGCCCTCGAACCAGTTGGCGCTCTCGATCAGCCGCTCGTCGACCCCGACCGGCAGCCCGAACTGGGCCGCGATCGGCTCGGCGGTCTGCTGGGCGCGTTCCAGCGGGCTGGCCACGACGTGCGTGACGTCGCGCTCGGCCAGCGCCTCCGCGGCCGCCTTGGCCATCTGGGTGCCCAGTTCGCTGAGCTTGAAGCCGGGCAGGCGCCCGTACAACACCTTGTCCGGATTGTGCACCTCGCCGTGCCGCAGCACGTGCACCACCGTCGTCGTCAACTCGCGCCCCCCGCGTCCGCCGCTGCCGCGGCCGCGCCCGGCAGGGCCGCGGCCAACACCTCGAGGGCGGCGTCGTCGATCGCCGCCGACACGAACCACGACTCGAAGGCGCTCGGCGGGAGGTAGACGCCGGCGTCGAGCATGGCGTGGAAGAACGCCTTGAAGGCGGGCACGTTCTGGGCGCGGGCGCCGTCGAAGTCGGTGACGTCCGCGGCGGTGAAGAAGATCGAGAACATGTTGCCGGCGTACGACAGCCGGTGCGGCACACCCGCTTCGGCCAGTGCCTCGGCGGCCATCGTGCCGACCGTCTTCGCGGTCTCGTCGAGGCGACGGTAGACGGCGTCGTCGGCGAGGCGCAGCGAGGCCAGGCCGGCGGCGCAGGCGAGCGGGTTCCCGGAGAGCGTGCCGGCCTGGTAGACCGGCCCGGCCGGGGCCAGCCGCTCCATGATCTCGGCGCGGCCGCCGAACGCCGCGGCCGGCAGGCCGCCGCCCATCACCTTGCCGTAGGTGTAGAGGTCGGCGTCGGTCTCGTCGATGCCCGCCCAGCCGGACTTCGAGACGCGGAAGCCGGTCATGACCTCGTCGACGATGAACAGCGCGCCGTGGGCGTGGGCGATGCGGGCGACGCCGGCGTTGAAGCCGTCGCGCGGGGCGATCACGCCCATGTTGCCGGGCGCGGCCTCGGTGATCACGGCGGCGATCTCCGGGCCGTCGGCGGCGAAGACCGCCTCGACCGCGGCGAGGTCGTTGTAGGGCAGCACGATCGTGTCGGCCGCCGCGGCGCCCGTGACGCCCGGCGAGTCGGGCAGAGCGAAGGTGGCGACGCCGGAGCCGGCCGAGGCGAGCAGCGCGTCGACGTGGCCGTGGTAGCAGCCGGCGAACTTGACGATCTTGGAACGGCCGGTGAAGCCGCGGGCCAGCCGGATCGCCGACATCGTCGCCTCGGTGCCCGAGTTGACCAGGCGGACCTGGTCGATCGGGGTGCGGGCGATCATCTCGGCGGCGAGTTCGACCTCGCCCGGGGTGGGCGTGCCGAAGCTGGTGCCCCGGCCGGCCGCCGCCTGGACCGCCTCGACCACCGCCGGGTGGGCGTGGCCGTGGATCAGCGGGCCCCACGAGCAGACCAGGTCGAGGTAGCGCCGGTCGTCGGCGTCGAAGAGCCAGGGGCCCTCGCCCCGGACCATGAAGCGGGGGGTGCCGCCGACGGCGCGGAAGGCGCGCACGGGCGAGTTGACCCCGCCCGGGGTGAGCTCTCGGGCGCGGCGGAACAGGGCCTCGGATGCCGGCGCGTCGGGCGAGTACCGACCGGGGCCGGCCGAATATGTTTCGGTCACGGTGCTGCCATTATGACGGCGTGTAGGAGATGGCAGGCAGGCGCCCCTCGGGCGGACTCTCGACGGGCCGGCCTCGGTAGATCGCGATAGGCTTCTGGCGTGGATCGACCGGAGCTGTCCATCGCCGTGCGGCGCACGCCTGAAGAGGTCGTGCTGAGTCTCGCCGGCGAGATCGACATGCTCACCGGCAACCGGTTGGTCAACGCGATCACCGAGGTGCTGACGGAGCCGACACCCCGGATCATCCTCGATCTGGGCGGCGTCACCTTCTGCGACTCCACCGGCCTCGGCACCCTCGTCGTGCTCAGCCGCAAGGCCCGCGACGCACAGAGCGTGTTGATCCTGACCAACGTCGGTGACTTTCTGATGCGGGTGCTCGACATCACCGGCGTACGCTCCGCGCTCATGGTCAAGAACAACGAGCCCTCAAGCTAACCCCAGCGGGCCTGCTCGAGCAGGGCTATCGCCCGCTCCTTGTCGCCGTCGAGGTCGCTGCGTAGCAGCACCGTAGCCGCGTCGACCGCCTCGGTCAGGCTCTTCCACCGGGCGTCGCGCTCACGGACGTCCTCACTGTGCGCAGCCAACTGACGACTCTTGGTCCACAGGTCGACGAAGACCGAGACCTTGGCGCGGAGCACCCAGGGATCGAACGGCTTCGTCAGGTAGTCGACCGCACCCGCGGCGTAACCGCGCAGCGCGAGTTGGGCGTCCCGGTCGGCCGCGGTCAGGAAGATGATCGGCACGTGCCGGGTCCGTTCGCGGCGCTTGATGTGGTTGGCCGTCTCGAAACCGTCCATGTCGGGCATCTGGGCGTCCAGGAGGATGACCGCGAAGTCGTCCACCAGGAGCTGTTTGAGAGCGGCCTCGCCGCTCTCGACCGCCACGGATTTCACCGGCAGCCCTTGCAGGATCGCCTCCAGCGCGAGGAGGTTGTCCTTGCGGTCGTCGACAAGCAGTGCCTTCGCCGTGCCACTCACCGTCCCACCCTAACGGTCACACCGTCCCGCCATCCTGGCTTGACCGGTCCGCGGTGCCGTGTACCCAACTCGCCATCAGGTCGATCAACTCATCGAGGTCGACCGGTTTCGTGATGTAGTCGGTGGCACCGGCCGCGATCGCGGACTCGCGGTCGCCGGGCATCGCCTTCGCCGTGAGGAAGACCACCGGCAGGCCGGCGTTCTGGTGGTTGCGGCGGATCACCCGGGTCGTCTCGTAGCCGTCCTGGTCGGGCATCATCGCGTCCATCAGCACGATGTCGACCTCGGGGTGCTCGGCCAGCGCCCGGACGCCGTCGCCGCCGTTGTCCGCGTAGATCACCGACATGCCGTGCAGCTCCAGCGCGCTGGTCAGGGCGAAGACGTTCCGCACGTCGTCGTCGATGATCAGCACGGAGGCGCCGTCCAGGGCCCGGCCCGCCGCGCTCGGCTGGCGCACCGGCTCGGTGCTGGGCAGCAGCAGGGGCGGCGTGGTCGTGCTGCGCGGCACGGCCGGTGCGGGCATCGGCGCCACGACCGTGTCGGGGGCGAGCACGTCGGGTACGAGCAGCGTGAACGTCGAACCCACGCCGGGCTCGGAGACCACCGTGATCGTGCCGCCGATCAGCCGGGCCAGGTCGCGGCTGATCGACAGGCCCAGCCCGGTGCCGCCGTACCGCCGGCTCGTCGTGCCGTCGGCCTGCTGGAACGCCTCGAAGATCAGCGTCAGCTTGTCGTCGGGCACCCCGATGCCCGTGTCCGTGACCGAGAACGCGAACACCGTGCGGGCGGCCTGCAGGGCCGGGATGTCGAGGTCGGGGCTCGGCTCGGCGGTCTGGATGCGCAGCGACACCTCGCCGCTGTCGGTGAACTTCACCGCGTTGGAGAGCAGGTTGCGCAGGATCTGCTGCAGCCGCTGGGCGTCGGTGATCAACATGTCCGGCAGCTCGGGCGCCACCTCGACCTGGAACCGCAGGCCCTTGTCCTCGGCCTGCGGCGCGAAGGCCTGCTCGACATAGCCGCGGATCTCGTCGAACCGCAGCTCCGTCGGCTCGACGTCCATCCGGCCGACCTCGATCTTCGACAGGTCCAGGATGTCGTCGATCAGCGAGAGCAGGTCGGAGCCGGCACTGTGGATGGTGCGGGCGAACTCGATCTGCTTCGCGGTCAGGTTCTCGTCGGGGTTGTCGGCCAGCAGCCGGGCTAGTAGTAGCAGGGAGTTGAGCGGCGTACGCAGCTCGTGGCTCATGTTGGCGAGGAACTCGGTCTTGTAGGCACTGGCCGCCGAGAGCTGGCGGGCCTTCTCCTCCAGGCCGATCCGGGCCAGCTCGATCTCCCGGTTCTTCGTCTCGATGTTGATGTTCTGGTCGGAGAGCAGCTTCGCCTTCTCCTCCAGCTCGTTGTTGGTGCGCTGCAGCTCGGCGGACTGTTCCTGCAGCTCGTGGGCGAGGCGCTGCGACTGGGCCAGCAGCTCCTCCGTGCGCCGGTTGGCCTGGATGGTGTTGAGCGCGATGCCGATCGTCGCGACGAGCCGCTCCAGGAACGTCAGGTGCAGGTCGGAGAACGCGTCGATGCAGGCGAACTCGATGACGCCGAGCACCTCGCCCTCGAACAGCACCGGCAGCACGACCAGGTCCCGCGGGCGGGCGTCGAGCATGCCGGAGCGGAGCGTGAGCGTGCCGGTCGGCTCGGAACCCACCCGGATCGGGCGGCGGGAGAGCGCGGCCTGGCCGACCAGGCCCTCGCCGGGGCCGAACACGACGTGGTGGTCGCGGGCGACGTAGCCGTAGGAGGCGGTCAGCCGCAGCCGGACCACGCCCTCGTCGGTGTCGGCCAGGAAGAACGCGCCGAGCTGCGCGTCGACCAGCGGCGTCACCTCGGTCATGATCATGCGGCAGACCTCGCCGAGGTCCCGCTGGCCCTGCAGCAGGCCGCCGATCCGGGCGACGTTGGAGTCCAGCCAGCCCTGCTCGGCGTTCTTCTTCGTCGTCTCACGCAGGGTGACGATCATCTGGTTGATGTTGTCCTTGAGGTCGGCGACCTCGCCCTGGGCCTCGACGGTGATGCGCTGGGTCAGGTCACCCCGGGTGACGCTCGTGGAGACGCCGGCGATGGCGCGGAGCTGCGTGGTGAGCGTCGAGGCGAGCTGGTTGACGTTGTCGGTCAGGTCGCGCCAGGTGCCCGACACGCCCTTCACCTGCGCCTGGCCGCCGAGCTTGCCCTCGATGCCCACCTCACGGCCGACCCGGGTGACCTCGTCGGCGAAGCTGCTGAGCTGGTCGACCATCGTGTTGACCGTGAGCTTCAGCTCCAGGATCTCGCCCTGGGCGTCCACTGTGATCTTCTGGCCGAGGTCGCCGCGCGCCACCGCCGTCGTGACGCTGGCGATGTTGCGGACCTGGCTGGTCAGGTTGGACGCCATCGAGTTGACGTTGTCGGTGAGGTCGCGCCAGGTGCCACTGACGCCCTTGACCTGGGCCTGACCGCCGAGCTGGCCTTCGATGCCGACCTCGCGGGCGACGCGGGTGACCTCGTCGGCGAAGCTGCTGAGCTGGTCGACCATCGTGTTGACCGTGAGCTTCAGCTCCAGGATCTCGCCCTGCGCGTCGACCGTGATCTTCTGGCTCAGGTCGCCGCGAGCCACCGCCGTGGAGACCTGGGCGATGTTGCGGACCTGGCTCGTCAGGTTGGACGCCATGAAGTTGACGTTGTCGGTCAGGTCGCGCCAGGTGCCGGCGACGCCCCGCACCTGGGCCTGGCCGCCGAGCTTGCCCTCGGTGCCGACCTCGCGGGCGACCCGGGTGACCTCGTCGGCGAACGAGCTGAGCTGGTCGACCATCGTGTTGACCGTGGACTTGAGCTCGAGGATCTCGCCACGGGCGTCGACGGTGATCTTCTGGCCGAGGTCGCCCTTGGCGACGGCCGTGGTGACGCTCGCGATGTTGCGGACCTGGCTGGTCAGGTTGGAGGCCATCGAGTTGACGTTGTCGGTGAGGTCGCGCCAGGTGCCGGACACGCCCTTGACCTGGGCCTGACCGCCGAGCTTGCCTTCCGTGCCCACCTCGCGGGCGACCCGGGTGACCTCGTCGGCGAACGAGCTGAGCTGGTCCACCATCGTGTTGACGGTGTTCTTCAGCTCCAGCATCTCGCCACGGGCGTCGACCGTGATCTTCTGGCTCAGGTCGCCCTTCGCGACGGCCGTGGAGACCTGGGAGATGTTGCGGACCTGGCTCGTCAGGTTGCCGGCGAGCTGGTTCACGTTTTCGGTGAGGTCGCGCCAGGTGCCGGAGACGCCGCGGACCTGGGCCTGACCGCCGAGCTTGCCCTCGGTGCCGACCTCGCGGGCCACGCGGGTGACCTCGTCGGCGAAGCTGCTGAGCTGGTCCACCATCGTGTTGACGGTGTCCTTGAGCTCGAGGATCTCGCCCTGCGCGGCCACGGTGATCTTCTGGGACAGGTCGCCGTTGGCGACCGCGGTCGAGACCTGGGCGATGTTGCGGACCTGGGCGGTCAGGTTGGACGCCATCGAGTTGACCGAGTCGGTGAGGTCCTTCCAGGTGCCGGCCACGTTGGGCACGGCCGCCTGGCCACCGAGCTTGCCCTCGGTGCCGACCTCGCGGGCGACCCGGGTGACCTGCTCGGCGAAGAGGCGCAGCGTGTCGGTCAGCGAGTTCATGGTGTCGGCGAGGGCGGCGACCTCGCCGCGGGCGGAGACGGTGATCTTCTGACTGAGGTCACCGCGGGCGACGGCGGTGGCCACCGCGGAGATCGACCGCACCTGGTGGGTCAGGTTGCTGGCCATCGTGTTGACCGAGTCGGTGAGGTCCTTCCAGGTGCCGGCGACGCCGCGGACGTCGGCCTGGCCGCCGAGCTCGCCCTCGGTGCCGACCTCGCGGGCGACCCGGGTGACCTCGTTGGAGAAGCTGGAGAGCTGGTCGACCATCGTGTTGACCGTGCGGCCGATGCGCAGGAACTCACCGCGCAGCGGACGGCCGTCCATCTCGAGCGCCATGTGCTGGCTGAGGTCACCGTCGGCCACGGCCACGATGACACGGGCGATCTCGGTGGTCGGGCGGCCGAGGTCGTCGATCAGCGAGTTGATGGCTCGCTGGCTCTCGGCCCACGAGCCGTCGTAGCCCTCCTCGTCGAGCCGCTCGGTCAGCCGGCCGTCGCGGCCGACGATGCGGGCGATCCGGCGCACGTCGAGATGCTGGCGCTCCTGCATGGCCACGACGTCGTTGAAGGCGTCGGCCACCTCGCCGGCGAGTCCGGCCCGCCGGGGCAAGCGCACCTTGAGATCGCCCCGCGCCACCCGGCGCAGGGCTTCGGACAGCTCGGCGAGCTGCTTGGTCGGCTCGTCAGCGGCGGAGTGCTCCGCGGCGGCGGTGACCGTTTTCGCCGTGGTCATGGTTCCTCGCTCGGTTGCTCGGCAGGATGACGACGGGGGGAGGCCGCCGGCAGCCCTCCCATCATGGCCTTTGCCATCGGACAAGCGCGAGGCCACACGACCGGATTACCGCCCCCAAACCGGACGGCCGGCAACGCGCGCCGCTCCCCGCCCACCCACGCCCTGTGGCGCGTGCCACACGCCGGCCCGCGTGCGGCGAGGTTGTGATCACCACAGTGCGTAGGTGGAAAAGAAACCCCCGCGGAGGTGGCAGCGACGCGGAGCGAGCGGTGTCCGGCGGGAGCGGCGGTCCGGGCCACGACGGGCCCGGGAAAGAATGAATTCGCCCTTCCACCAGCGGTCTCGCAGCGTGACGGGTGGGACGGGCGCGAGTACGGATTACCTCTGCCAGACCGGGCGGCTTGGAACATTCCGTCGCTTCGGGGCAGGATGCTAAGCGTGTCAGGGGAGGTCGTCGCGGGCCAGGTGGAGCACGTCCGTCATGTGCGGCTGCCTGCCGACCGGCGTACCCCGACGGCCGCGCGGGCGCTCGTGCGTGCTGTGCTGGCCGAGGCCGGGCTCGAGGATCTCAGCAACGAGGCGCTGCTGCTGACGACCGAGCTGTCCACCAACGCGGTCGTGCATGCCGGCACCGAGCTCGATATCGAAGTGTCCGCCGACGGGGTGGGGCTGACCGTGACGGTCACCGACTTCGCGGGCGGGCCGATCGAGACGGTGCTGGTGCGGCCTCGACCGGACGCTTCGGATTTGTCGGAAATTTCGGAACGTGGGCGTGGGCTGCTGCTGGTCGATCATTTCGCCTCCCGGTGGGGCACGATCCACGAGGGGGCGCGGAAGGGCGTCTGGTTCCGGCTCGATCGGCCCGGTCAGGCCTCCGCGCCGCAGGCGGTCGTGCCCCGGCAGCTGGCCACCGGTGCCACGCTCGGCGCCACGCCCGTCGTCGTCGCCACCGTGCCCGGGCCGACGCCCACCGCGACCGAGATGGCCGCCCTCAGCGAGACCGCGCCCGACCCGTACGCCGACGACCCGCTGCCCGACTTCGCCGCCGACCTGCTGGCCCGGGTCGCCGAGATGGTCGGCGCCGCCGGCGGTGTGGTCCGGCTCGACCGCGGCGACGGGGCGGGCCAGCGGGTGCTCGCGCGCTACGGCCGCCCGTCGCGCGCCGAGGACGACCTGCTGCGGATGCCGCTCGCGGTCAACCGTCCCTACAGCGGGGAGCTCGAACTCGACGCCGCGCCGTCGACCTACGCGCAGCCGCTGGCTGCCCTGGTCGCCGAGCGGCTCTCGCTCTACGTCGAGAACGACCGGCTGCGCCGGACCGACCTGCGCCGGCAGAGCTGGCTCACGTTCCTCGCGGAAGCGAGCGAGTTGCTGGCGCAGTCGCTCGACGTACAGCTGACCATGGCCCTCATCCCCCAGCTCGTGGTGCCGCGGCTCGGGCAGTGGTGCGCCGTGCACACGACCGACGAGTGGGGTCGGCTGCATCTCGCCGCCGCCAGCCACGCGGACGAGTCGATGCTGCCGCGGCTGCACGCCGTACTCGCCGAGACCGGGCCTGAGTCTTTGCTCGCGCGGCTGCGGGAGGCGTCGCGGACCGAGTCGCAGGTGCCGCTCGGGCCGCCGATGGAAGGTTTCGCGGTGCCGCTCGTCGCCCGCGGGCAGCGGCTGGGCACCCTCGCCGTCGGCCGGCATCTGCGCCACCGGCACGACCCCGACGAGATCGCGGTGGTCGAGGACGTGGCCCGGCGCGCCGGGCTGGCGATCGAGAACGCGCGGATCCACGAGGAGCGCCGCAAGGTCGCGCACACCCTGCAGCAGTCGTTGCTGCCGCCGGTGCTGCCGGTGGTCAAGGGCATCGGCTTCGCCGCGGAATATGTGCCGACCGGCGACGCGGCCGAGGTCGGCGGCGACTTCTACGACGTGATGCCGCTGCCCGACGACCGCTGGCTCGTGGTGGTCGGTGACGTGTCCGGCAAGGGCGTGCCGGCGGCGGCGGTCACCGGGCTGGTCCGCGACGTGATCCGGGTGCTCGTGCACGACGGGCGGCCGCTGCCGGAGGCGCTGGCCCGGCTCAACGAGACGCTCGTCGAGCGGGGCAACGGGCGCTACTGCACGCTGGCGCTGGCCGCGGTCGGGCCGGCCGCGTCGGGCTCCGGCGATCTCGCGGTCTCATTGCATCTGGCCGGGCACGACCGGCCGGTCGCGGTCCGCGCCGACGGACGCGCTGGATTCGTGGGTACGGGCGGCACGGCGCTGGGCCTCCTCGACGAGGTCGCCACGCCGGTCGCCGAACTGACGCTGCGCCCGGGCGACTCGCTCGTCTTCTACACCGACGGTGTCACCGAGCGGCGGCGCGGTCGGGACCTGTTCGGCCCGGAGCGGCTGCGGGACGCGACAGCGCCGCTGGCCGGTTACTCGGCCGACGTGGTGGCGGCGCGGCTCAAGACCGCGGTGATCGGCTTTTCCGCCGACACGCCCCGCGACGACATCGCCATCCTGGTGCTCCGGAACGAGTTCGTGCCGGGCTAGGGGTTCTGGTTCTGATGGAGCGGATCCGGTGGTCGGTGGAGCAGGTCGACCCGGGCCCGGGTGAGCAGATCCTGGAGATCGGCTGCGGCGGGGGCACGGCGGCGGCGCTGGTGTGTGCGCGGTTCGAGGCCGTCGGTGGCGGGCTGACGGCGATCGACCGGTCCGCGACGGCCGTGAAGAAGACGCTCGCGCGGAACGCCTCGTGCGTGGCGGCTGGGCGGCTGACGGTGGTGCAAGCGGCCTTCACTTCCGGCGAAGTCGGCGGGCTGGGCCCCTTCGACAAGATCTTCTCGATCAACGTGAACCTGTTCTGGACCACGCCCGCGCGGGAGGAGATCGCGCTGCTGCGGCGGTTGCTCGTGCCCGGCGGCACGATGTTCGCCTGCTGGGGGCGGGGGCCGACGCCGGGGCGGTCCGACGAGATCGCGGCGCGGACGGCCGCGCGCTTCACGGACGCCGGTTTCCGGACCTCGGTGGTGTCCTCGGCCGGTCTGCAGTGCGTGAGGGCTATATCCGTTTAGCGTGGTTCAGTGAGTAGCGGAGTCACGGAACCCGGGTCCAACAAGTACACCGCTCTCGCGGCCATGGTGTTCGCGGTCGCGATGACGTTCATCGACCAGACGATCGTGTCGATCGCCGTACCCGATATCTCCGGTGAGCTAGGTATCTCCGCGTCCGCCATCCAGTGGGTGATCAACGGCTACCTGCTCTCGCTGTCGGCGTTCTTCGCCTTCGGCGGCCGGCTCGCGGACATCCTCGGTCACCGCCGGATGGTGCTGATCGGCGTGACGATCTTCGCCGTCTCGTCGGCGCTGTGCGGCGCCACCCCGTCGGGCGACGCGGCCGAGGCGTGGTTGATCATCTTCCGGCTCATCCAGGGCTTCGGCGCCGCACTGCTGTTTCCCGCGGCCCTCGCCATCGTGGTGGCGGCGTTCCCGTTGCGGCAGCGCGGGCGGGCCCTGGCGATCTTCTTCGGCATCAGCGGCGGCCTGACCGCGATCGGCCCGATCCTCGGCGGCTGGCTCACCCAGTACACGTGGCGGGCGATCTTCTGGGTGAACGTACCCGTCGCGATCATCGCCATCGTGCTCACCCTGCTGGCCAAGGTGAACCCGGCGCACCGCCGGGAGAAGCTCGACTGGCGCGGTGCCGCGCTGATCGTGGCAGGCATGGCGTTGAGCGTGCTGGGCCTGCAACAGGCGAGCTCGTGGGGTTGGGACAGTTGGCGGACCTGGCTGTGCATCACGGCCGGCTTCGCGATCCTGGTGGTCTTCGTCCTGTTCGAACTGCGGGTTCGGACACCCCTGATCAAGGTACGGATCTTCCGCGATCGCGCATTCACCATCGACAATGCGGTCCTCTTCTTCGGCCTGATGGCGTTCGTACCCCTCTTCTTCTTCGCCAGCGTCTATTCGCAGATCTCGTTGGGTCAGTCCGCCAGCGGCGCGGGCCTGTACCTGTTGATTTTCTTCGGCGGCTTCGTGGTGGCGGCGCAGATCGGCGGCCGCATGCTGGACACCGGCGGCGCGCGACGCCCGGTCATCCTCGGGTGCGTGCTGGGCACGATCGGTTTCGCGTTCTGGGCCCGCAGCCTGACCACATTGGACGAAGGATCGCAGTGGTACTGGATCGTCCTGTCCGGCGCGGGCATCGGCTTCTTCCTCGGACCGGCGAGCACGGACGCGGTCAACCGCGCGATCGACGCGTCGTACGGCGAGGTCACGGGCATCACGCAGACGCTGCGCAACTACGGGTCCAGTCTGAGCCTGGCGATCCTCGGCACGGTGCTGTTGCAGGTCGGCCGCGACAAGATCACGACATCGCTGACGGGTCTCGGCGTGCCCGCCGGCGACGCGACCAACGCCGCGAACTCGCTGATGACGTCGACGGGCGCGGGCGCCTCGGCCGACGCGCTCCCACCGTCCATCCGCGAGGCGGCGTTCGAGGCCATCCAACGGGACTATGCGGAGGCGAGCCGGGTGGTCTTCTACGGGATGGCGATAGCCGTGTTCGTGGCGTTGTGCTTCGCGCTGTTCCACCCGGGCGGCAAGGTCACGGCGGAGAACACGACCTCGCCGGCCACCCCGGCCCGATCGGATGACGACGGTCCGTTGAACCCGCCGGTGGCACCGGCGTGAGTTCTGGTGCCGGTGATCCGGGCTGTTCGCCGGGCGCGAAAGGACTGCCCCGCTTCGGTGTGGCGGGTATAGCGTCGAGAGCGGAGCCGGGTTCCGCCGACGTCGGGCAGGCTCACGACGTGGCGCGTCCGCTTCGGGGCTCAGAAGGGACACAACGATGCCGCTCGACGACCATCCGCGCAGGTGGAACGCGCCGCCCGGCAGCCCGCCCTGGTCAGATCAACCGCCGGCGGTCGACAGCAGCCCGAGTTTGGCCCCGTGGTTGGAGGAACGCCTCTTCGACCGCCGCATCGTGATCCTGCAGGGCACGATCAACGGCGCGGCCGCGACCCGCACGGCGGCGGCGTTGCTCACGCTGGACGCACAGGGCCCGGACCCGGTGGAGTTGCACCTCCGCAGCCCCGACGGCGACCTGGACGCGGTCTTCGCGGTGATCGACGCGCTGGACGTCATGCACGCCCCGGTACACGCCCTGGCCACCTCCGAAATCGGCGGCGCGGCCATCGGCCTGTACGCGGTGGCACCGTCCCGCAAGGCTTTCCCCCACACCCGTTTCCGCCTCCGCGAGCCCCGCGCCGCCGGCGTCTCGGGCACGGCGGAAGACGTAGCCCACGCGGCGGGCCACCATCTCCGCGCGCTGGACGACCTCATAGTGCGCATATCGGAAGCCACGGGCCAGCCGCGCAGCCGCATCGAGGACGACCTGTCGCGGGGCCGCCAGTTGACGGCGGAGGAGGCGCGCGAATACGGCCTGGTCCACGAGATCGTGGCGCCCGGCAAGAAGCCCGACCCGTCCTGAGACGGAGGCGGCTCCTGCCTCCTTCCGCGTGGTTAGCGCGACCACCCGGCCCGCATCCGTGAGGACGCACCCCAACCACCCTCGGCGTCGGTTCCTGTGGCGACGAGCACCGCTTGCCGGGTCGCGGCGAGCCGCTGCGCCGGCACGCTCCCGCCGCCTACGCACGCGGCGTCGTAGCCCGCCCCGCGCCGCTTCCGCGGCAAGGCCGCACCGCAGCCTCACCAGAGCCGGACCGCGGCCGCCGGGCCGCGTGCGTGCGGGGTCGTAGGCTCGGTGCGTGGATGAGGCAGTTAGTCCGGCCGGTGCCGGGCCGAGCGCGACGGCGGCGCGGCGAGGTCCGGTTGCCGGCTCGACGCGGGAAACCGACGTCGAATTCGGCCAGCAGCCGACCGCGGCGCCGTACCCGCCGATTCTGTTCGACATCGACGGCACCCTCATCGACTCCCGTGCCATCGTGACCGCCGTCTGGCGGGCCGTGGCGCGGCGGTACGGGGTCGATCCCGAGCCCATCCTGCGCGTCTGTCATGGGCGTCGGGACGCCGATGTCGTGCCGCTCTTCTTTCCCGCCGAGTCCGCCGCCGCCGTGCACCGGCAGATCTCCGAGGTCGAGATGGAGCACGCCGATCGTATTTGTCCGCTTCCCGGCGCCGCGGATCTGTTGCGGCGCCTTGACCAGCGGCGGTGGGCGGCCGTCACCTCCGGGCCGCGCGCGCTGATGACCGCGCGGCTGCGGGCGTCCGGGCTCCCCGTGCCGCGCGTGCTGGTCACGGCCGAGGATGTCAGCGCGGGCAAGCCCGACCCCGAGGGGTACCTGCGGGCCGCCCGGCTGCTCGGCCACGACATCGCCGCGTGCGTGGTCGTCGAGGACGCGCCCGCCGGCATCGCGGCCGGGAAATCCGCCGGTGCGCAGGCCGTCGTCGGCATCACGACGACGCACCCCGCGGCCGACCTGACCGCGGCCCACGCCGACGCCGTCATCGACGGGCTCTCCGAGCTGCCCGGCGTGCTGGCCGACCTCGAGGGTCACAAGCCGCCGATGTAGCGGCCCGGCGCCATGCGCCGATGTGGGTCGAAGCGTTCCTTCACCTCCCGCAGCGTCGGCAGGGCCGCGACCGGGCCCCACATGTCGATCGCCGGTCGGACCGCCGCCGGCGCCGAGGTCACCACGCACGTGCCGCCGCGAAACAGTAGGACGCCGCGGACCGCGGTCAGGATCGCGGACACCCGGTCGGCGCTCAGGCTCGACGGCAGCGCCGCGTGCACCACGCCGATGCCCGCCGCGCCGCGGACCGGGACCGGGCCGCCG